>JBFWWB010000037.1:0-22311 GCA_050246435.1 Hyphomonadaceae bacterium | reverse complement strand
TAGGCGCGCACGGCACCGATAAAAAAGACCCTGAAATCAGAGCTGAACTGGCGCACCCGACAGGATTCGAACCTGTGACCTTTGCCTTCGGAGGGCAGCACTCTATCCAGCTGAGCTACGGGTGCGGTAGGGCTCGCTTAGCCGCTTGGGCGCAAAGACGCAAACCGCAGCCCCGCGCGCTTTGAGGGAGAGACCATGCCTCGCCGCCTCGCCGGCCTCCTCTTCGCGTTCACGGCGCTGCTCGCGCCGCTGGCGCTCGGGAGCTGCGCCCGCCCGCCGGCCCATGACGGCCCCGCCCTCTGGCGCGTCGCCGACGCCGACAGCGAAATCTGGCTGTTCGGCACGGTGCATATGCTGCCGCCCAGCCTCGTGTGGCGCACGCCCAAGATCGAGCGCGCCTTCGCGGAGGCCGACACCGTCTATTTCGAAACCCCGACCGACGCGGATGGCCAGACCGCGATGGCAGCCTTGGTGCAGAAGCTGGGCCTCAACCCCCCGGGCGTGACGCTGTCGAGCCTGCTCACCGCGGAAGACCGCACCCGTTTGGCCGCTGCGGCGCGCAAGGCCTACATCAATCCGGCCGCCCTCGAGCCCGCTCGCCCCTGGCTCGCGGCGGTGCAACTCTCCGTCGCTTCGGTTGCGGCGCGCGGACAAGCAGCCGACGCCGGCGTCGAGCGCGTGCTCGACAAGGAAGCCAAGGCGCAGGGCAAGATGCGCCAATTCTTCGAGACCGGCGAACAGCAAGTGCGCTTCTTCGCCGACCTTCCGCCTGAAACGGAGCTGGGCTTCCTGCGCGCCACGATCACCGACGTGGAGAACGAAGCCGAGGCCGTCGACGCGATGAACAAGGCTTGGGCCGAAGGCGACACCAAGACGCTCGGCGGCTATCTCGACGAGATGCTGAACGAAGCGGGGCCCGACGTGTACCAAGTGCTGATCGTCGATCGCAACGCCGCCTGGACGCGCGAGATCGAAGCACTGCTGCGCGGCAAGGGGAAGGTTTTCATAGCCGTGGGTGCGGCCCACCTGATCGGGCGCGACAGCGTGCCGGCGATGCTGCGCAAGCAGGGCTACAAGGTCGAAGGCCCTTAACGGCGCGCGAGGAGGAGAAGATGGCCGTCGAGATCCAAAACCCGCCGACCCTCGTGAAGCCCACGATGTACGCGCAGATGGCGATCGTCAGCGCCGGGCGGCAGCTGCATATCGCGGGGCAGGTTTCGGTGGACGCCGAGGGCCGCATCGTCGGTCCCGGCGACATCGCCGCCCAAGCTGAGCAGGTCTATGCCAATGTCGCAGCAGCCCTGGCGGCGGCGGGCGTGGATTTCACGCGCGTGTTCCGCATGGGCACCTACATCGTCGCCCACACGCCGGAGAAATCCGCCGCCGTGCGCGCGGTGCGGCGCAAATATATGGGCGACGGGCCCTATCCCGCCGGGGTCACCTTGGGCATCGCCTCGCTCGGCCATCCCGATCTGCTGATCGAAATCGAGGCCGCCGCCTTCCTGGATTAATCCCGCGCGAAGCGCCGCGCGATGCGCGCGTCCAGCGTGTCGCGCACGGCGCGGTATTCCTCGAGCACCTGGTCTCGCGCGCCATGCGCGAGGGAGGGATCGAGCGTCGGCCAATATTCCACGTCGACAGACAACGTGCGCGTGACCTCCAGCGCCCAGTGATGCGCCTCGGGCGTCAAGGTGATGATCAGATCGAAGTTGAGATCGCCCAGCGCGTCGAAGGATTTTGGGCGATGACCGCTCATGTCCACGCCCGCTTCGTCCATCACGGCCAGCATGAATGGATCGGGCGCCAGCGGCGCGCCGGGCCGCGCGCCGCACGAGTCCACCCACACCGCGCGCGCGAAGCGCAATTGCATCAGTCCCACCGCCATCGGCGAGCGGATGGTGTTCAGATTGCACACGAACAGCACTGACGCCGGCGGCCCCTCCATCGCGCGTCAGCCTCGCTGCTGCAGCGCGCAGAGCAGCGTGAACAGCCGCCGGCCGGTGTCGTGATCGACGCGGAGTTTACCCTTCAGGCGATCCTGCAGCAGCCGCGAGCCTTCGTCGTGCAAGCCGCGCCTGCCCATGTCGATCGCCTCGATCTGGGAGGGCGTCGCGTTGCGGATCGCGGCGTAATAGGAATCGCAGACGATGAAATAGTCCTTCATCACCTTCCGGAACGGCGTGAGCGACAGGATGATCGCGCGCGGTTCGCCCCCATTGGCGTCCGCCACCTCGAACACTAAGCGGCGCTGCGCGAGCGAAAGCCGCAAATGATACGGCCCGCCATCCTCTTCGCCTTCCACGGCGAATTGGTTTCCCTCCAGAAGATCGAAGATCGCGATGCGCCGCTCGTGATCGCTTTCCGGCGATGCGGCGCCGAGCGAGGTTTCGTCCAGCTCCACCGCGACGAGGCGCGGATCAGCCATCGCCCAGCCGGATGCGGATAGAGCGGGCGTGCGCGGGCAGGCCTTCAGCGTCGGCGATGCGCGCGGCGGCGGGCCCGATCGCGGCGATCGCCTTCTCGTCTGCGCCGATCACGCTCGTGCGCTTCATGAAGGTGTAGGTGGAGACACCGGCGCTGAAACGGGCCGCGCGCGTCGTCGGCAGCACATGGCTGGGGCCGGCGACGTAATCACCCAGCGCCTCAGGCGCGTAGAGGCCGAGGAACAACGCACCGGCGTGGCGGATCAGCCCGGCAAGCCGATCGGCATGGACGGCGGCGATCTGCACATGCTCGGGCGCCGCGCGATCCACCAGGGCTGCTGCATCCTCCAGCGCGCGCACGATCACGATGGCGCCGTGCGTTTGCCAGGATTGGCGCGCGCTGGCGCCGGCCTGGCCCGCCGCGAGTTGCGCCTCCACCGCATCCGCCACTGCTTCGGCATAGGCGCGATCGGTCACGAACAGCACGGATTGCGCGTCCGCGTCATGCTCGGCCTGCGCCAGCAGATCGGCCGCGATCCAGCGCGGATCGGCGCCGCCGTCGCACAGGATGAACACCTCGGAAGGCCCCGCCACCGCATCGACGCCCACGTCGCCGAACACGATCTTCTTCGCCGCCGCCACGAAGTCGCGCCCAGGGCCGACGACGACGTCGCACGCCTGCAGCGGCCCTGCGCCATAGGCCAAAGCCGCGATCGCCTGCGCGCCGCCGATCTTCCAGATCTCATCGACGCCGGCGATCTTCGCCGCCGCCAGGATCGCGGGATTCTCCATCAGCCGCGCCGGCGGCGTCGCCATCGCCAAACGCTTCACGCCCGCCGATTTCGCCGGCACCGCATTCATCAGCACCGACGAGGGATAGGCCGCAAGCCCGCCCGGCGCATACAGGCCCGCCGCATCCACCGCGTTCCACCGCCAGCCCAGCGAAACGCCGTGCGCGTCGGTGAAGGCGCCGTTCTGCGGCCGCTCGCGCGCATGGAAGATCGCGATGCGCTCGGCTGCCTCCTCCAGCGCCGCGATCAGATCGCGCGGGCACGCCGCGTACGCGCGCTCGATCTCGTCGGGCGTCACGCGCAATGAGTCCGCCGTCAGCGCGACTTTGTCGAAGCGCTGCGTGTAGTCCAGCACGGCGGGCAGGCCCTCCGTGCGCACGCGCGCCACGATTTCGCGCGCGATCGCGTCGGCCTTGTCGAACCGCTGGCCGCGCTCGGCGATCAGCTGCGCATACGCGCGCGCGAAGCCTGCGTCGGCGGCGTCAAGGATGCGCGCCATCACGCCGCCTCGTGCGAAGGCTTGCGCGGCGTCGGCCACGGCGCGCCCAGATCGATCAGCACCGCATCCACGCATTCCACGCTCAGCTCGATTTCGCCGCCGCCGGCGAGCACGATCGTCACCTTGCCGCCTGGGGGCTCCGCATCCGGCGCGAACGCGAGCGAGAGCAGCGAGGCGACGGCGTCCTTGTCTTCCCGGCGCACGCGCGCGCTGCGCACGCCCGTCACGCCTTCGAATGCCAGCGCCGCGCGCACGCGCTCGAACGGCGCATTGGCGCCGGCGCTTTCCCAGCGGAACCGATTGATCGTCGCGGTGAAGCGGCGCGCCTTCGCGTCGTAGACGAGATCGCCCATCTGCAGGACGGAATCCTGCAACGCGGCGGAGAGCACGGCGATGTCCTCGGCCTCCTCCGCGCGCAAGCGCAGCGGTTCGCTCATCGGTCCGGCTCGCGGCGCACCTGCGCGCCGACATGGGTGAGTTTCGCATCCAGCCGCTCGAACCCACGATCGAGATGATAGACGCGCGAAACGCGCGTCGTGCCTTGCGCCACCAATCCCGCGACGACGAGGCTCACGGAAGCGCGCAGATCGGTCGCCATCACCGGGGCGGCCACCAGCCGCTCCACCCCGCGCACCACCGCTTCGTTGCCGCGCGTCGTGATATCGGCGCCCAGGCGCATCAGCTCCGGCGCATGCATGAAGCGGTTCTCGAAGATGTTCTCGCGGATCACCGAGACACCCTTGGCCAGCGTCATCAGCGCCATGAATTGCGCCTGCAGATCGGTGGGAAACGCCGGATAGGGCTGCGTGTCCACATCGACCGCTTCGAGCCTGCCGCCGTTGCGCGCCACGCGCACGCCGCCGGCTTCCGCCGTGACCGTCGCCCCCGCCTTGCGCAGCAGCTGCGTCAGCGCGTGCAGGTGCACGTCGTCGGCGCCGGCGAGCAGCACGTCGCCGCCAGCGGCGGCGGCCGCGATCGCATACGTGCCCGCCTCGATCCGGTCGGCCATCACACGGTGCTTCGCCGGGCGCAGATGATCCACGCCCTCGATCACGATGCGGCTCGTGCCCGCGCCCTCGATGCGCGCGCCCATCGCCACAAGACAAGCCGCGAGATCGGCGATCTCCGGTTCGCGCGCGGCGTTCTCGAGTACGGTGGTTCCGCGCGCCAGCACGGCGGCCAGCATCGCGTGCTCCGTCGCGCCGACGGAGACGAACGGGAACACGATCTCCGCGCCCTTGAGGCCGCGAAGCGCCGCGGCCTTCACATAACCCTCCTCGATCACGATGTCGGCGCCCATCGCCTCGAACGCCTTCAAGTGCAGGTCGACAGGCCGCGCGCCAATGGCGCAGCCGCCCGGCAGCGACACGGTGGCGTGGCCGACGCGCGCCAGCAGCGGCCCGAGCACGTTGAACGAGGCGCGCATCTTCCGCACCAGATCGTAGGGCGCGATGGTGGAGGTGATCTCGGCGGCCTGCAGGCGCGCCTCGTGCGAGCCCTCCGGCCACTCGATGACGACGCCCAAGGTCTGCAGCAGCCGCGCCTCGAACGTGGTGTCGGCCAGGCGCGGCACGTTGGTGAGCACCAGCGGCTCGGACGAAAGCAGCGCCGCCGCCATCAGCTTCAGCGCGGAATTCTTGGCCCCCGAAATGGGGATTTCCCCGTGAAGCGGCGCGCCCCCGGTGATCGCGATACGGTCCATGCCTGCACCTATGTGACAACGTTATGCGAGCGGCTCTGGGCGCAAGCAAGGCCGCGCCGCCGGTTGGCCGCTCTGCAGGCGCTCAGGGCTTAGGTTCCGCCTCCGGTCTAGCCTCCTCGGCCGGTGCGGGCTTCTGTTCGGCCGCCTTCCGGCGCTTCAAGTTCTCCCGCAGGGCGGCGGCGCGGCGGGCTTCGCGGTCTTGCGGAGGGGCGCTCATCGGGTCTCCTTCGGGCGATCTTGGCGGCGGACTTGGACGGCCATCCGGCGGGACTGGCCTCCGCGCCCGCCCTCCGCTATACGCCGGCTCCCGGTTTGCTGCCGTAGCTCAGTGGTAGAGCGCATCCTTGGTAAGGCTGAGGTCGTGAGTTCAATCCTCACCGGCAGCACCATCAAACTATGAAGGTTCCGCCGGGCGCGCCACCCCCGGGCGAACCTGGCGGTGGGGCATGATGGTTCGGGCCGAGATTCCGGCGTTGACAGGCCTGCGCGGCGTGGCCGCCTATTCGGTGTTGGCCGCGCATTCCATCAATTTCAGCGGCACGCACACTCCGGCGCTCACCAATCTCGCTTATTTCGGCATGTCGCTTTTCTTCACGCTGAGCGGCTTCGTGCTGCAATACAATTACGGTCGCCGCTTCGCCGTCGAAGGACCGCCCGCCGCCGTGAGCTTTCTGCTGGCGCGTTTCGCGCGCCTCTATCCACTCTATATCGCCGGCGCCGCACTTTCGGTGAGTTTCATTCCAGGAACAGAATTCTTCACCACGCCTTGGATCACGGCGGCGTGCCTCACACTCACCCAAACCTGGCTCAACGTCTCCGGCGCCACCGGCGACGTGATCAGCGGCGCATGGTCCATCAGTACGGAATTCGGGCTCTATCTGCTGTTCCTTCCCATGGCCGGCCTCGTTTTCCGAGCGCGACGCCCGTTGGCATGGCTCGGCGCTATTTGCATTGGCGCACTCACCACTGCCGCCTTTGTGGCGTCGCTCGATGATCCAGACAGGCTCTTGGGCTGGGCAAACACCACGGACAATCGACGCATCACGGCGCCGCCGCTCTACTGGTTTTTCTATTTTGGCCCCATGCGGGCGTTCGAATTCTTCGCAGGGGCGTTTGCCGCTCAGCTTCTTTCCCGCGGTTTTTCCTGCACGCTGGGCCAACGCCGCAAGCTTCATCGCCATCGCCTATTGCGCCGTCGTGATCCTATTTGGCCCGCCATGGGACAAAGGCGGCCTCCTGGGTGTGCTCATGCCCAGTTTCATCTTCGCGCCAGCGATCGTCACGCTGATGCTCGCGTCAAGCAACGAGGGCACAATGGCTTCCAAGGCGCTATCCACCCCTGTCGCACTGAGCGCCGGCGCGATCAGCTATTCCGTCTACTTGCTTCAAGACATCGTGTTCATTGCGCTCGACCGTGCTTTCGAGGGGCATCCGCTTCTGAAGGCGTTCGCGCAACCGGTCGCAATGATGTTACTGACCACGGCGTTAGGATATGGCGTCTATCATCTTTACGAGGCGCCCGCGCGGCGCTGGATCCGCAGCCTTGCTTCACCGAACCGCGTGCCCGCGCATCAGCCGCCGGCTTAGCGTTAGCTGTTGCTCCCGCGCATCTTCGCCGTCTAGGCTGGGCGCGGGGCCCTAAACACGATGTCGTTCGCCGCTTTTTTGTGCTTTGCGCCGGAGGACGCGCCGGCGGCGGAGGAAGCGCGCGCCACGCTGGCGGCGGAAGGCCTGACCGCCGCTCTTTCCCCGCATCTGGCCGATCTGGGCGGTCTGCCGCAGCAAACGGCGCAAACGCTCGGCCAGGCGCGCTGCCTGGTGCTGTTCGTGTCCGAGCATACGGCCGGCAGCGAGGCCGCCCGGCGCGAGGCCGCCTACGCGATGGCAAACGGCAAGCAGATCGCGACTGTGCGCCTTTCCAACGCGCCCCCAGGGGGCTGGGCGGCGGGGCTGATTGGAGGCCAGAGCGGAATCGATGCCTCCGGCGGCCTGGGCCCGCAAGCGCGCGCCGGCCTGATCGAGGCGGTGCGCCGCGCCAACGCCACCGGCCCCGTCATCGCGATGCTCAACATCAAGGGCGGCGTCGGCAAGACGGTGCTGGCGGCGAACCTGTTCGCCGCCGCGCACATGCTGAACCACCGCTCGATCGTGTTCGTCGATCTCGATCCCCAGCATAACCTGACGCAATATTTCCTCTCCGCGGCGGAAACCAACCGCCTGCGCGAGGCGAACCAAACGATCTATTCCGTGCTCGCCGCCCAAGGGCCGCATGCGGCGCCGTTGGAGCGGTTCGCCGATTTGCCGACGCCGCTCAACCGCTCGCACGGCCAGCGCGGCGGTCGGCTCGATCTCGTGCTGGGTGACGAGCGGCTTTTCGAGCATACGCTCGACATGACGTCCGGGCGCGAGAAGGAGGAAGCGTTCGCGCGCTTCCATGCGCTGATCGCGCTGCTGCGCGAGCGCTACCACGCCGTCGTGATCGACACGAACCCGTGCGCGAGCTTCCTCACGCGGCTGGCCGTCACCGCCTGCGATCACGTCGTGGCGCCGGTGCGGCCGGAGAAATACTCGCTGACCGGGCTCAACCTGCTGGAGCACGTCACGCGCATGATCCGCCAGCGCCCGCTGCGGCCGGAGGAATTCTCCGTGCTGCTGAACGGCGTGGGCGAGCGTGCGCGCATCGCCGGCGGCGATATCGACGCGCTGACCCGCGAGGAGATCGCCAGCGCTCCTTTCTTCGGCGGCGCGCTCTTGCCGATCGCCATCCCCTTCACCACGATGCTGCGCGCCATGCCCGGCGAACGCTTCGCGCCCAATCCGATCAACACCACGGCGATCATGCGCTTCTCCCAGCGCGCGCTGAAGGAAACGCTGACGGATGCGGCCGCCCTCATCCTGGCGCGGGCGCAATCGCAGGAGGCTTCCGGCCATGCGCCGAACTTCGCGCGCCGCGCTTGAGCTGCTGGGCCAGCGCCTGACGCCGGCCCAGCTCAAGGCCTTCTTCGCCGACGTGCGCGCCCATGACGATGCGGCCCTCTCCCGCGCAGCGCATCCGCCCGCGCCCAAGGCGGCGGCGCCCGCCCGCACGCGCGACGCGCTGGCCGGCGAGGTGACGGCGATGCTCGCCCCGGTGCTGGCGCGATCGGCGGAGAAGGCCCACATGCTGGTGACCCATCTCGAAGGGCTCGTCGGGCGCAAGCTCGACGTGGCGCCCGAGGCGGGCCTCGCCGCGTCTGTGCGGGCGCTGCGCCGCACGCTCTCGGATGAGGAAATCCGCGATGGCGCCTACGGTCTACGCGTGGCGCTGCAGCGCGATTATTCGTTGAAACAGCCGGTCAAATAGGAAGGCCCCCCTCATGGACGCCCAAACCGCCGCCCGCTCCGCCTCCGGTTTCGATTTGAGCCCGCCGACGCCCACCCAGCGCGCCAGCCTGGAGGGCGGGCTCACCGGCGAAGAGCGCGATGTGCTGCTGAACCACGGCACCGAGGCGGCATTCTGCGGCGGTCTGCTCAACCAGAAATACGCCGGCGTCTATTGCTGCCGGCTATGCGGGCTGCCGCTGTTCCGCCAGGAGACGAAATTCGAAAGCGGCACGGGCTGGCCGAGCTTCTACGCGCCGTTTGATCAGGCGCACGTGGCGCTGCTGGAGGACCGCTCCTACGGGATGGTGCGCGTGGAAACGCTGTGCGCGCGCTGCGGCAGCCATCAGGGCCATGTCTTCCCGGACGGGCCGATGCCCACGCGGCTGCGCTATTGCATCAATTCCGTGTCGCTCCAATTCGTGCCGGAGGGCCAGCAACTGCCCGATCCGCTGGGGCGAAACGAAAGCGTCTGACAGGCGGCGCGGCGCTGTAGATTTACGCGTTGCGAGGGAACGCGGGCGCGGTTTCCGGCGTTTGAAGTAAACTCACGCCAGAAATCGGATCGCCCACGATGACGGATGCGCATTCCAGCCAGGACGCCCGGTTTGAAAATTGGCTAGCCCCGCCCAGCCCGTGCGAAAATATGCGCGTGTTCGACCGCTACGGCGTGTTCGTCGGACGCATCAAATCCGTCCAGCGCGACGACCGCGGCGCGCCTTGCGCCATTGCGTTCCAAGCGGCCATTGGCCCACGCCGCATGCTGCGCGTGCCGTGCGCGCGCTGCCGGGTGCGCGGCGAGGACGTGCACACAACCTGGGCGCTTTTCGAACTCGATGAGATCGAAGCGGCGCGCCGGGCCGAACCCAGCGCGCGCGCT
Organism: Hyphomonadaceae bacterium; assembly: GCA_050246435.1. Lineage (GTDB taxonomy): Bacteria > Pseudomonadota > Alphaproteobacteria > Caulobacterales > Aquidulcibacteraceae > JAKFWI01. The sequence goes on along the minus strand of JBFWWB010000037.1, from coordinate 12,656 downwards.
GCGCCTCTTTCGCCTCAGGGCGTCGTGCTGGCCGGCGTCGCCGCCGCCGTCGTCGACGGCGTGGAGGCCGCCGGCGGCAGGATTTTGGCGAGCGTGTTCACGTCGCCGCCTTCGACCAGGTAATAGATTTCCCGGTCGACGGAGCCCCCCGCCACGGTCGGCTCGTCATTGTAGATTTCAAACGACTTGCCGAGCTTCAGCCGGCCTGCGGCGACCAGCGCCTCCATCTTGTCGTAGGTCGGCAGCACCTGGCTTTCATCGCCGGTGTAATGGACCTTGATCGCCGGGCCCGCCGGCATCTGTCCATACAGCACCCCGGCTGATCCCGTCGGCGCGCGGCCGGAAATCCGGTAGCCGGCGTTGAACTGATACTTGTTGTCCGTGGTCCAGGCGTTCTCGACCGCCACCGGGCGGCCCACCGTGCGCACGTTGCCGCGCTTTACGTTGAGATCGACGACCTCAAGCGCGGAAGCCACCCATTTCTTGATCTCGGCGGCGTCCTGCGTGCTTTCCCCGGGCGAGTAGATGTAGGGGCCCGGCTCCACCGTCACGACCTCGTAGACGAGACCGGTGAACGGCTTGTCGAGCAGGCCGGCCGCATCGGCGGAGAGCTCCTTCGTAGCGCCCGAGATGAAGGGCGCGACGGGCGCGCCCGTCAGCCCGCTGAGGCGATCCATCGGGCTCGAACCCAGCGGCTTTTCCAGCTTCAACGCAACCTCGGAGGCGGTGTCGCTCTTGGCGGTGACCTTATAGGTGGCCAGGCCCGTGGAACCGTCGGCGTAGGTCACGTCGAAAACTACGGTGTCGGGCGGGGTGGCGCTCTTCAGCGTCTGGGTGGCGCCTTCCGCGATCTTCTCGCCGGCCGGCGCGCTGGCCAGCAGCGCATAAACGCTAGCGGCGGGCTTGGCGATCTGCACCGTCTCCGTTTTGCTGGCTACCTTGGGCAGGAAGAAAAATCCCGCGCCCACTGCGACCAGCGCCACGACGACGACGGTCAGTAAGAATCCACCGATGGCCTTCATTGGGTTCTCCCCCTCGTCTCGACCCCGAACCGCCGCACCCCAGCGACTTCGTCCGCATCGTAGGCGCGCCGGCTCAGCGGCTCTCGTAGCAGATGGTCATGACGGATGTCGCGCGTTTAGAGCGGCGGACGCGCGCGAGCGCGGCGCCAGGCGCCGCAGCCTGTGGAAAACGTGTTTCGGCTTACGCGCCTGCGCTGCACGCGGCGTCGCCGCGGTCCGCCAGCGCCTTGATTTCGCGGCGCATGCGCTCGCCCAGATCGCCGGGGACGCCGCCCGCCGCAGCCGAGCGGTACTTCTCGAAAGCGCGTGACATCACCGTATGGACGAGCATCCGCGCCTCGTTCACATCGCCGACATAGCGCACGGCCGCCTCACGCAAATCTTCCTGCCGCGCGAGAATTTCGAGCGCATCGGCGGACGTGAGGGGGGCGGAGGGCGAGGACTTGGGCATGGGCTTCTCCGATCGTCTGCCTCCGCGCGCGTGCGCGCTGCCTGCTCAGCCTCCGCGCTCCCACGCCAGCACGACGACCATCGAAATGCCCGCTGAAGCGGGCCCGCCTTCTCCTGTCCCCAACAGGAATTGTTAGGCACCCTAACAGAAAGACCTAGAACAATCGACTGGGAAAGGTCGTATATTTTCGGTAACCCTGAGCGCTTTGCAATGCTCCGTAGACGGATCATTTGCGCAATCCGGCGCCGAGTGGGAGGCCGCCTTGCCCATCAAGAAATATTCCGAACCCGCCTCATCCTTCGCAGGCGCAAAACTCTCCGCCTCGCGCATGGTCCGCGCGGGCAATTTCTACTACGTCTCCGGCCAGGCTGGCGCTGGGCCCAACGGCATCGGCCAGGGCGATGCGCGCGCGCAAACGCACCAGGCGTTCGAGAATGTGAAGCGCGTGCTTGCCGAGGCGGGTCTCGGGCTGGAGCACATCGTCAAGGTCAACGCCTTCATCGCCGATGAGCGCGATTTCATCTGGCTCAATCTGGCGATGACCGAGATTTTCCCGAACGATCCGCCCGCGCGCACCACCGCCGTCGCCAAAGCGATCATCGACACCAAGATCGAGGTCGATGTGGTGGCGTATAAGGAGGATTAGAGTTTTACGCGTCGCTTGCGCTCCACCCGGCTCGCTCCGCTCAGGACAACCTCCCCTTACGGGAAGGGTGTCGCCCGCAGCGCGACGGGTGGGGTTCGGACGAACTGCGCCGACGCCCTCATAGCGGAATGTTGTCGTGCTTCTTCCAGGGATTTTCGATCCGCTTGTTCTTGAGCGCGCGCAGCGCCCGCACGATGCGCACGCGTGTGGTGCGCGGCATGATCACGTCGTCCAGATAACCTCGGCTCGCCGCCACGAACGGATTTGAAAAGCGCGCCTGATATTCCGCCGTGCGCTGCGCGATTTTTTCCGGATCGCCGATGTCGGCGCGGAAGATGATCTCCACCGCGCCCTTGGCGCCCATCACCGCGATCTCAGCTGAGGGCCACGCGTAATTGATATCTCCGCGCAGGTGCTTGGAGCTCATCACGTCATAGGCGCCGCCATAGGCCTTGCGCGTAATCACCGTCACCTTCGGCACCGTCGCTTCACCATAGGCGAACAGCAATTTCGCGCCGTGCTTGATGAGGCCGCCCTGCTCCTGGCGCGTGCCCGGTAGAAATCCCGGCACATCCACGAAAGTGATGATCGGGATGTTGAAGCAATCGCAAAAGCGCACGAAGCGCGCCGCCTTGCGTGACGCGTCGATATCCAGCACGCCGGCCAGGCTCATCGGCTGGCTCGCCACGAAGCCCACGCTCGCGCCTTCGATGCGCCCGAAACCCGTCAGGATGTTCTTGCCGAAATCCTTGCCGATCTCGAAGAAATCGCCCTCGTCGGCCACCTTCTCGATCAGCTCTTTCATGTCATAAGGCTTGTTCGGATTGTCGGGGATGAGGCGGTCCAGCGAGGGCTCCTCGCGGTCGCCCGTGTCGAAGCTTGGCCAGTGCGGCGGCTTCTCGCGGTTCGAGCCCGGCAGGAAATCCAGCAGCCGGCGCATCTGCTGTAGCGTCTCGAAATCGTTCTCGTAGGCGCCGTCCACCACGCCGGATTTCACCGCGTGCATCGAGGCGCCGCCGAGCTGCTCGTGCGTCACCGTCTCGTTGGTGACAGTCTTCACCACGTCCGGCCCGGTCACGTACATGTAGGAGGTGTCTTTCACCATGAAGATGAAGTCCGTCATCGCGGGGGAATAGACATCCCCGCCGGCACATGGCCCCATGATCACGCTGATCTGCGGCACCACGCCGGAAGCCAGGATATTCTTCATGAAGATGTCGGCGTAGCCGGCGAGGCTGTCGACGCCTTCCTGGATGCGCGCACCGCCCGCATCGAAGATGCCCACGATCGGCGCCCCGTTGCGGATCGCCATATCCTGCACCTTCACGATCTTCTCGGCGTGCGTCTTCGACAGCGAGCCGCCGAAGACGGTGAAGTCCTTCGAGAACACATAGACAAGCCGGCCGTTCACCGTGCCCACGCCGGTGACGACGCCGTCGCCCGGGATCTTCTGCGCGTCCATCCCGAACTCGGTCGCCCGGTGCTCGACGAACATGTCGAACTCCTCGAACGAATTATCGTCCATCAGCAGTTCGATGCGTTCGCGCGCGGTGAGCTTGCCCTTGGCGTGCTGGGCCTCGGTGCGCCGCTGGCCGCCGCCCGCACGCGCCGCAGCGCGCTTTTCTTCCAGCGCCTCGATGATGTCTTTCATGGGCCTCCCCCGCTTCGCCGACCGCTCTCCGGGCTATCACGCCCCGTCGAGGGCGGCGAAGAATTTGTCGAGCGCCAGATATTCCCCGCGCAGATTGTTCAAACGCGCACGCGCTTCGCCGTCCTCGCCCCATTTTTCGAGCCCGTAGAGATCGTCGAGCGCGCCCGCCGCGAACGCCGCGCCCCCACCGAGCCAGCGCTCGGCCATCGCGAACGCGATCACCGCGGAGCCTGAAAGTCCGGCCGCGTGGGCCAGCCCCGCCAGCGCGAACTCGTCCATGCCCCGCGCACGTGCGGCGATCGCCTCCAGGCTCGCCGGCGGCTGCGCATGCGCCAGCACGCCGGGCGCGCTGACGAGCGGAGCCTCCAGCATCTCGGCTGCCCAGGCGAGCAGCGGATCCCAACGCTCGTTCTGGCGCGCGACGAGATCGGCCGGACGCTCCGCGCGGTGACAGAGCAAATCGGTTTCAGCGGTCTTCACCACCTTGTTCACCAGCCCCGCGCGCGAGCGCGGCGCGAAATCGATCGCCACGTTGACGAGGCGCGTCAGCGGCATCGTCTCCAGCCGCACCAGCTCGTCCTGGGCGTCCCACTCCACCGCGCACGCCTCCGCCAGCGCCATCGTCGGCGGCGCGAACATCGCGCGCGCCGGCGTGCGCAGCGGCCGCCCGTCCAGCAGCACGGCGTGGTCGCGCACGATGCGCCCGGCCTTCACGGTCTTGTAGAAACGGCGGAATGGCTCAACGGTCATGGCAACGGGCTCATCTCGCGAACGCCTCGAACGGATCACGCCCGTCGCGCTCGGAAAAGCCCAGCAGCTCGAACGCGGTTTTCATGTGCGCCGGCAGCGGCGCGGTGACGGAGAATACCCCGCCGGCGGGATGGGGCAAACGCAGCGCGCGCGCATGCAGGTGCAGCATCGGCTCGAGTCCGCCGGGCATTGGCCGATCGGTCTTGTATTTCGGGTCGCCGGCGATCGCGCAGCCGATCTCGGCCATGTGGAAGCGAAGCTGGTGGGTGCGCCCGGTCAGCGGCTTCAGCGCCACCCACGCCGTCTTCCCGCCCGCGCGCGCCATCGTGGCGTAATCGGTAATGGCGAACACGGCTTCGCGCTCGCCGTGTTCGGCGGCGCGCATCAGCTCGCGGTCTCCGTCGCGCGCGCCGGGCGCTTTCTTCATCCAGCCGCGGATTTCACCCTGTTCGGGGTGGGGCGCGCCGAGGGTGACGGCCCAATATATCTTATCGGTCTCGCGCGAGCGGAACGCCTCGCCCAATGCCGCCGCCGCCGCGGGATGGCGCGCCAGCAGCAGCACGCCGGAAGTGTCGCGGTCGAGCCGGTGGATCAGCTTCGGGCGGTGCTCGCTCTCAAAACGCAGCCCGTCGAGCAGCGCGTCGAGATGGCGCGCCGTCTTGGTTCCGCCCTGCACCGCGAGGCCCGCGGGCTTATTGATCGCAATCAGGTGGTCGTCGCGATGCAACACCAGCGAGCGGACGAATTTCTCATCCTGCGCGCTGACGCGCGCTTCCGCCTCGCCGCGCGGCGCGCTTTGCGGGAAAGGCGGTATGCGGATCATCTGCCCTGCGCTCACCCGGTCGGACGCCTTGGCGCGCGCGCCGTCCACCCGCACTTGGCCGGTGCGGATCAGCTTCTCCACCTGGCCTTGGCCCAGATGGGGAAAGCGCCGGCGCAGCCAGCGATCGAGCCGGACGGCGCCGTCCTCCTCGAGAACGGGCAGCGAATAGACCGAAACGCTCACACGAAGCTCCGCGCCAGCGCCATGCCGGCGAATACGCCGCCAAGCGCGAACAGCACGGAAACGAGCACATAAATGAGCGCGACCGCAGCCGCCCCCTGCTCCAGCATCCGCACCACCTCGAGCGAAAAGGACGAAAACGTCGTGAACCCGCCCAAGACTCCCACGCCCAGCAGCGCCATCACGTCGCGGCGATCGCCGTGGAACGCGAACAACGCGCCCATGGCGAGCCCGCCGATCGCATTCACCGCCAGGGTGCCCCAGGGAAAGCCCGCGCCGAACCAGCGCAGCGCCAGCAGGCCCACGCCATAGCGCGCCATCGAACCCATGGCGCCGCCCGCCGCCACCAGAAGAAAATATCGCATGCGCGCGATCTTAGACCGCTTCCCGAAAAGTGTTATGCGGTTTTCGGGCGCGATTTTATGTTGCTTGCGCATGGATAGAGAACCGAACAAGCCGGCGCCCGTCCTCAAGAAGCGGAAGGAAACCCACCGCGTCGCCGGCCGCTGCCTCTGCGGCGCGGTGACGATTGAGATCGATTTTCCGGCCTTCTGGTCCTGGCACGATCATTCGAGCCCCAGCCGGCGGGCCCATGGCGCCGCCTACGCCACCTATATCGGCTGCTGGCGCAGCCGGGTTCATGTGACGAAGGGGCAAAAGCACATCGCGCGCTATGAGGACCGCGAAAACCACGACATCCGCCAGTTCTGCGCGCGCTGCGGCAGCCCGCTCTTCTACGAGCGCAAGCGCTGGAACAAGATGATCAATATTCCCCGCGCGCTGTTCGTCCAGCGCATCGGGCGCGAGCCGCGCTATCATATCGCGATCGAGGAGATGCAGGATTGGGCGTATGTCGGCGCGCGTCTTGTGCCGCTCAAGGGCTATCCCGGCGTGGTGTGGGACCGCGCCCGCAAACGCAAGCGCGGCGAGTTGGACGGATTGTTCGACGGCCCGGAGCTTTAAGGTCAACGCGCGGCGCGCTACTTTTTACCCATGAACGCCGCCAGCGGGCCATCGAGATCGAGGCCCAGCGCGGCGCACGCCTCCGCGAACGCTTCCGAAGGCGGCGCGCTCACATTCAGTATCCCTACGCGCGGATGGGGCAGCACGAGCGACAACGCGTGCAGCATCATCGTCGGCGCGTGCACGCCGTCGATGCTGAATAGGCCGCCATATTTTCCATCGCCCATGATCGGGTGGCCGATCATGGAGAGGTGTGCGCGCAGTTGATGCAGGCGGCCCGTCTCCGGCTGCAGCGAAAGCAAGGCCGCATCCTTCACCGCCGCCAGCGTGCGGTAGCGCGTGCGCGCGCTCAGCACGCCGGAATCGCCCGCGCGCGCGGCGCGCACCATGTCGACGCCGGCGCGCGCCATCTTCTTCAAGGAAATATCGATCGCGGCGGAGGCCGGCTTCGGCGCGCCCCCACACACCACCGCGATGTACGTCTTGATGGCGTCGCGCGAAGCGAAGGCGGCGGAAAGCGCGGCCGCGGCCGGCTGGGTGCGCCCCACCCCCATCACACCGCTGGTTTCACGATCGAGCCGATGCACCAGGCGCGGGCGCTTGCCGTTGGATTTGGCGAATGCCGCGAGCAGCCCGTCGAGGCTCTGCGTCACGCCCGATCCGCCTTGGGCGGCCAACCCCGAGGGCTTGGAGAAGGCGATCACGTCCTCGTCCTCGTAGATCACCAGCGCGCGCGCGAAGGCGATTTCCGCGGGGGTGAGGGCAGGCGCATCGTCCGTAGACGGAGGAGCTTCGGCCTGTGCCGGCGCGCGCGCGGGCGCCTTGCGCGCCGCGGGCGTTTCCGCCGCGGCCGCAAGTTTCAGCGTCGGCCTCGTTTTGCGTTCCGTCATCCTGGCGATTTCACTTCTGGCGCGTGGCTCTCAGTTCGGCCCATCGTTCGAGCCGATCCTTGATGGCGCCTTCCCGGCCCCGGCCGGCGGGATCATAGAACCGCCGGCGTTGCATTTCATCCGGGAAATAGTTCTGCCCGGAAAATCCATCTTCCGCATCATGATCGTATTCGTAACCGCGGCCATATCCCAAATCGCGCATTAATGCTGTCGGCGCGTTGCGGATATGCGCCGGCGGCATCAGGGCGCCGAATTCCTGCGCAGCCGCGCGGGCGGCGCTCCATGCGGTGTAGGCCGCGTTCGACTTCGGCGCGGTGGCTAGATGCAGCACCGCTTGCGCGAGATGCAGTTCGGCCTCGGGCTGGCCGATGAAATCCACCGCATCCTTGGCCGCCAAGGCGATCAGCAGCGCGGTGGGATCGGCAAGGCCGATGTCTTCCGCCGCCGCGCGCACCAGCCGGCGCGCGATGAACAGCGGGTCTTCCCCGCCGATGATCATGCGCGCCAGCCAATAGAGCGCCGCATCCGGATCGGAGCCGCGGATCGATTTATGCAGCGCGGAGATGAGGTTGTAATGCTCCTCGCGGTCCTTGTCGTAGATCGGCGCGCGTTTCTGCAGCGTCTTGGCGAGGGCGGCCGCATCGAGCGGGCGCGGCGCTTTGAGCGCGAATAATTCCTCAGCCAGGGTCAACAGATAGCGCCCGTCGCCGTCGGCCATGTCACACAGCAGCGCGCGGGCGGCGGGCTCCAGCGGCAGGCGCGCGTTGAGCAGCGCTTCGGCGCGCTCCAGCAATTTCTCCATCGCGCCGGCATCGAGGCGCTTCAGCACGAACACCTGCGCGCGCGAAAGCAGTGCGCCGTTCAATTCGAACGAGGGATTCTCCGTCGTAGCGCCCACCAGGGTGACGACGCCCTCCTCGACGTAAGGCAGGAAGCCGTCCTGCTGGGCGCGGTTGAAGCGGTGAATTTCGTCGACGAACAGCAGCGTGCCCTGGCCCGCCGCGCGGCGCGCCTTCGCCGCGTCGAACGCCTTGCGCAGATCGGCGACGCCGGAAAACACCGCCGAGATCTGCTGGAAATCGAGCTTGCCGACCTGCGCCAGCAGCCGCGCGATGGTGGTTTTGCCGACGCCGGGCGGCCCCCACAGGATCATCGAGGAAAGCCGGCCCGCCGCCGCCATCCGCCCGATGGGCGCATCCCCCGCCAGCAGGTGCTCCTGGCCGACGACCTCCTCCAGGCGCTGCGGGCGCAGCCTATCGGCCAGCGGCCTAGGGGCCGCCTGTTCCAATCCCGCCGCCTGAAACAGATCGCTCATGAGCCCATACCGCCGCCCAAGATGGCGACGGCCGGGCCCGCGGGCAACCGCGCCCGCTCAGACCCGCACTTGCAGCTGCATCAGCTGGCCGCCCCGCTCGACCGCGATCTGCCAGGCCTGCGCCGGCTGGCGCAGCAGGCGTTCGAGGTCGGCGCTGGTGCGCACGGCCTGCCCGTTCACCTGGCGGATGATGTCGCCCGGCCGGAAGCCGACGCGCGCAGCCGGCCCGCCGGGCGCGATCGCCTTGATATAGACGCCTTGGGCGAAGGCGTCGAAGCCCACTTCCTCGGCCTCGGCCGGGGAGAGATTGGCCACCTGCGCGCCCGCCAGGGGCGTGGCGCCGCCCAGTGCGCGCGCGTCCGCCGCCGGGGAGCGCGGCGCGGCCTCGGCGGTGACGTTCACGATGCGCTTCTTCCCGTCGCGCAGCGTTTCGAGCGCGATGGTGGAGCCGGGCTTGGCCACGCCCGCCTGATATTTCGCGCCCGCCTCGTCGGAGACGGCGGCGCCATTCACCGTCAGCACCACGTCGCCCGGCTTCAGCCCGGCGCGCGCGGCCGGCCCGCTGGCGTACACGTCTGAAATCAGCAGCCCCGTGGGGCTGGGAAGCCCGATGCGGGTGGCGAAGGCTTGCGTCAGCGGCTGGCCTTTCACGCCCAGCCAGGCGCGCACGATCCTGCCGCCGGATAGCGCGGAATCGACCACGCGGCGCACCATTTCGGCCGGGACCGCGAAGCCTACGCCGTTGGAGCCGCCGCCCATGGAGAAGATCGCGGTGTTGATGCCGACGAGATCGCCGTTCATGTCCACCAGGGCGCCGCCGGAATTGCCTTGGTTGATCGCGGCATCCGTCTGGATGAAGGAGCCGTAGACGTTGTCGGTGACGCCGGTGCGCGCCAGCGCCGAGATGATCCCGCTCGTCACCGTCTGCGTGAGGCCGAAAGGATTGCCGATCGCCAGCACCATATCGCCCACCTGCGCCTGGTTCGTATCGGCGAAGGCGAGCGTGGGCAGGCCTTTCGCGTCGATGCGCAGCACCGCCAGATCGCTTTGCGCGTCGTCCAGGATGACGCGCGCATCGAACTCGCGCTTGTCCGCCAGCACCACTTTCAGCGCCTGCGCATGCTCCACCACGTGATGGTTCGTCACGATCACGCCGTCGCCGCGCACGATCACGCCCGAGCCCAGGGATTGCTCCACCCGCTGCTGCGGCACGCCCATGCCGAGGCCGAATTGGCGTAGGAACGGATCGTCGGAAATCATCCGGCGTTGCACCACGACGCGCGCGGCGTAGACGTTCACCACCGCGGGCGAGGCCTTCTGCGACACCGCCGAGAAGGAAAGCTGCACCTGCTGTTTGCTTTGCGGCGTTACGCGCTGGATGGCGGGATCGGCGAAGGCCGCGCCACACCAAGCGCCGAGCGCCGCCGCCAGCACCGCAAGCTTTAAGGTTCGCATGCGAGAATCCCCGGAAATACCGCGCATCTGGTCGAGCGCAGCGATGGCGGAAACATGGCGCCGCCGGCGCCCGTCCTTTGCTTCTCTGTAAGGTTCGCAAGCCCTCATTCGTAGCCGCTGCCGGGGCGCACCCAGCTTTTGAGGCCGGGCATGGCCTTATCCCATTCGGCAGCCTTCAGCGCCTTCTTAGTCTGCCCGAAGGTCCAGATGTGGCCTTCCGGATCGCGCGCGCGATAGGTGCGGTCGCCGTAGAACTGATCTGCCGGGGCCTGCAGGATCGCCGCGCCAGCCCGGCGCGCGTGATCGCAATGGGCGTCCACGTCGGTCGTCAGATGGATGTGGATGGTCTGCGTGTTCTTGCCGCCGAGCGAGGCAGGGCTTTTGTTGTCGTCGCTCCACTCGCCGCCGACCATGACCGCGCCATCGCCCAGCGTAAGCTCGGAATGGACGACCGCTCCGTGCTCGTCGGAGATGATCATCAGCGGCTCAAAGCCGAAGGCGGTTTTGAGGAATTCAATCGCGGCCTTCGGATCGCGATAGCTGAGCGCGGACGATAGCGTCGGGCGGGTGGGCATGGGCGTCTCCCTGGATGTTCGTTGGATTCCAGTATCGCACGCCTGCGGTGGCGATTCAGGGCTCCAATGCGGCGGCGAAGCTGGCGAGCGTTCCATCATGCGCCTGCGGCCGAACGCCGGCCAGATGCGCCACCAGCGGATAGACATCGACATTGTCGAACGGTTCCAGGCGCACGCCGGAGCGGATCGCGGGCCCGCGCGCGATGAAGAGGGCCGCCATCTCGGGCGCTTCGGGATCGTAGCCGTGGGCCCCGCGTGAGCGGAAATACCCGTCCGGCCGGCTGCGTGACACGATCAGCCAGCCCACGTCCGCCAGGCACACGATCGCCGCCACGCGCGGATTGCGCCCGTAATGGAAGCGCGCCGGCAGTTCGCTTTTCCGCCAGCATTCCATGTGGCCGCGGCGGCCGAGCACCGCCGCCTCGACTTCACCCTCGCGGCCCGGCGCGGGCGCGAGCATCGCCATCGGCCCGCGCACGATCGGATCGGCGGCTTTCGGATCGAACAGCGCGTCGAGATCGATCAGCTGGCCGGCGGGCGTCGCGGCCATGCCGTGATCGGCGACGATCACTAGGTTCGCGGCGTCGTACAGGCCCTGCGCGCGCAAGCCCGCGACGAGCCGCGCGATCGCTGCATCCGCCTGGCGCAACGCGGCGTCCAGCGCGGGGGCGTCGGGCCCGGCATTGTGCCCCGCAGTGTCGACGATATCCAAATAAAGCGTGAGGAACCGCGGCCGCTCCGCAGCCGGCGCGGCCAGCCACGCCAAAACCTGATCCACGCGCGCTTCCGACGGCGCGCCCTGATCGAATGCACGCCAAGCGCGCGGGCGCACGTCGCGGATTTCGTAATCGCTGCCGGGCCAGAACATCGTGGCCGTGCGCACGCCCTGCCGCTCCGCCGCAACCCACAGGGGCTCCGCCTCGTTCCACCAGCGCGGATCGGCGGCGACCGCGCGATTGGCCATCGTGAAGCGCCGCCCCGGCATGGCGGGGTCGTCCATGGCGTTGGCGACGATGCCGTTTTTGTCGGGCCGGAGCCCAGTGATCATGGCGTAATGGTTCGGGAACGTGACGGAGGGAAACGAGGGGCGCATCGCGGCCTGCGCGCCTTCCGCGGCCAACGCGGAAAGCGCCGGCGTGATCCCGCGCTGCAGATAGTCCGCGCGGAAGCCGTCGATCGAAACGAGGATCACCGGGCCGCGCGCCGCGCCATGCTTAGGCGCATGTGCGCACGCCGCCAGCACGCAGGCGATCAGAACGGAGAGAAGCGCGCGCACGTTCATCGCCCCCGCGCTTAGCACGCCAGCATGACGGATCGGCGCTGCGCGTTCTCCGCGAGCGGGAAAGGCCTCAGCCTTCGTCGGTGTAGATGGCTTCCGGACGCGGGCCGCTGTCTTGGCCGAGAGCGCCCTCGTCACGGTCGACGAATTCGATCACTGCGATTGGCGCGTTGTCGCCATAGCGGAAACCCGCCTTCAGCACCCGCGTGTAGCCGCCGGCGCGCGTCTTGTAGCGCGGGGCCAGGGTGTCGAAGAGCTTCTTGGCCTGCGTCTCGTCGCCGAGGCGCGCCACCACCAGGCGGCGCGCGGCGAGATCGCCGCGCTTGGCCAGGGTGACGAGCTTCTCGACGACCGGGCGCAGCGCCTTGGCCTTCGGCAGCGTGGTCTTGATCTGCTCGTGCTTGATCAGGCTCGCCGCCATGTTGGCGAACATCGCCTCGCGGTGCGCGGCGGTGCGGTTGAGCTTCTTGAGGGCGGCGCCGTGACGCATGACGATTAAATCCTAGATCGCGTCTTCGTATTTTTTGGCGAGGTCTTCGATGTTTTCCGGCGGCCAGTTCTCGACCGCCATGCCGAGATGCAGACCCATTCCGGAAAGCACTTCCTTGATCTCGTTCAGGCTCTTGCGCCCGAAATTCGGGGTGCGGAGCATCTCG
>JBFWWB010000036.1:0-22520 GCA_050246435.1 Hyphomonadaceae bacterium | reverse complement strand
GAACGCGCCCGCGACGCCGACTATTAGAGTGCCGCTAGAGAGTGAGAATCCCGGACCCGAAGGCAGCTAGGGCCCGCGATACGGAGAAGACGATGGCGAACGCCGCACCGCAGAAGAAACCGTCCACGAACGAGACGCGCTGGGTCTACGGCTTCGGCGGCGGCGGCGCGGATGGCGACGCCAACATGAAGAACCTGCTCGGCGGCAAAGGGGCCAACCTCGCCGAGATGGCCAAGCTCGGCCTGCCCGTGCCGCCCGGCTTCACGATCACCACCGAGGTCTGCACCGCCTACTACGATAACGGCCAGGCTTTTCCGACGGGCCTGACGGAGCAGGTGGCCGCGGCCCTGGCGCAGGTGGAGAAGGCTGCTGGGCGCACGTTCGGCGATGCGGCGAGCCCGCTGCTCGTTTCTGTGCGCTCGGGCGCGCGCGCCTCCATGCCGGGCATGATGGACACCGTCCTCAATCTCGGCCTCAACGATCAGACGGTGGAGGGGCTGGCGGCCCTTTCGGGCGATCGCCGCTTCGCGTTCGATTCCTATCGCCGCTTCATCCAGATGTATTCCGACGTCGTGCTCGAACTCGATCACGACGTGTTCGAGGAAATCCTCGGCGGCTACAAGGAAGCGCACGACTACAAACAAGACACCGACCTGAACGCCGGCGATTGGGAGAAGATCGTCGCGCAATTCAAAGCCGCCGCCGAACGCGAGCTGGGCCGCCCGTTCCCGAGCGACGTGAACGAGCAGCTTTGGGGCGCCATCGGGGCGGTGTTCCGCTCGTGGATGAACGATCGCGCGAAGGTGTACCGCAAGCTGCACGACATCCCGGAAAGCTGGGGCACCGCCGTCAACGTGCAGGCGATGGTGTTCGGCAACATGGGCGAGACCAGCGCCACGGGCGTCGCATTCACGCGCGACCCTTCGACGGGGGCGAAGCGCTTCTACGGCGAATTCCTGATCAACGCGCAAGGCGAGGACGTCGTCGCCGGGATCCGCACGCCGCGCCCGCTGACGAAAGCCACGCGCGAGGAAATGGGCGAAGCGGGCCTTTCGCTGGAAGAAGCGATGCCAGTCGCGTTCGGCGAACTGGTCGACGTCTACAAGCGCCTCGAAGCGCATTATCGCGACATGCAGGACATCGAGTTCACGGTCGAGCAGGGCCGCCTCTGGATGCTGCAGACGCGTTCGGGCAAGCGCACCGCGAAGGCCGCGATCAAGATCGCCGTCGACATGGCGAGCGAGGGCGTGATCACGCAGGCTGAAGCGGTGGGGCGCATCGATCCGGCCTCGCTCGATCAATTGCTGCACCCCACGATCCCGGAAGACGCCGTGCGCGACGTGCTCGTCACCGGCCTGCCGGCTTCGCCCGGTGCGGCGGTGGGCAGGGTCGTGTTCGATCCCGACGAGGCGGCCGAGTGGGCCCAGCGCGGCGAAGCCGTGATCCTCGTGCGCGACGAGACGAGCCCGGAAGACATTCATGGTATGCACGCCGCGAAAGCCATCGTCACCGCGCGCGGCGGCATGACGAGCCACGCCGCCGTGGTGGCCCGCGGCATGGGCCGGCCGTGCGTGTGCGGCGCGGCCGACATCCGCTTCGGCGACGATGAGAGCTTCACCGTCCGTGGGCGGAAGATTGCGAAGGGCGACGTGATCACCGTGGACGGCGGCAAGGGCCAGGTTCTGGCCGGCGCGGTCGACATGGTGCAACCCGAACTCACCGGCGATTTCGGCGTGCTGATGGGCTGGGCAGACGGCATCCGCCGCATGAACGTGCGCGTGAACGCCGAAACGGAGGAGGATTGCAAGACCGCCCGCCGCTTCGGCGCGGAAGGGATCGGCCTCTGCCGCACCGAGCACATGTTCTTCGACGCCGACCGGATCGCCGCAGTGCGCGAGATGATCCTGGCGGAGAAGCCAGAAGGGCGCATCGCCGCGCTCGCGAAGCTGCTGCCGTTCCAGCGCGCCGATTTCAAGGCGATCTTCCAGATCATGGGCGATCTGCCGTGCACCATCCGCCTGCTCGATCCGCCGCTGCACGAATTCCTTCCGCATACGGAGGAAGAATGCGCCGATATCGCGAAGGCCACCGGCGTCGATGCGCAGGCGCTGCTGGCGCGCGCGCGCGAACTTCATGAAGTGAACCCGATGCTGGGCTTCCGCGGCTGCCGCCTGGCGATCGCGTTCCCGGAAATCTACGAAATGCAGGTGCGCGCGATCTTTGAGGCCGCCGCCGAAGTCGCGAAAACGGGCGTCACGCCGAAGCCGGAAGTGATGATCCCGTTCGTCATCGCCAAGCAGGAGCTGGCCGAGATTCGCGCGCGCGTGCACGCGATTGCCGATACGGTGCTGCAGGAGCGCGGCGTCTCCATTCCGTATCTCGTGGGCACGATGATCGAGCTGCCGCGCGCGGCGCTGCGCGCGGGCGAGATCGCGGAAGCGGCCGATTTCTTCTCCTTCGGCACCAACGATCTGACGCAGACGACGCTCGGCGTCTCGCGCGACGACGCGGGCAAATTTCTCGGCCTTTATGTCGACCGCACGCTGCTGGAGAAGGACCCTTTCGTCACGATCGACGAGGAGGGCGTGGGCGAATTGGTGCGCACCGCTTGCGAGCGCGGCCGCAAGGCGAAGGGCGCACTGAAACTCGGCGTGTGCGGCGAGCATGGCGGCGATCCCGCCAGCGTGCGCTTCTTCAGCAAGGTCGGCCTCGACTATGTGTCGTGCTCGCCCTACCGCGTGCCGATCGCGCGGCTCGCGGCGGCGCAGGCGGCACTCGAGAAGAAATGATGGCGTGCGATGCGGCCTAGCCGCACTTCACCTGTTTGATCTCGCCGGTCTTCTCATCGAAGAAGATGTTCAGCCGCTCGGGCCGGTAATCCATCGTCACAGCGCAGGTGGTGCAGGCCACGCGCCATGCAGCGCCCGCCGGCGCCGCAGGAATCGCCGATTTCTGCGCGCCCACGAGCGACTGCATTTTCACCGCGCCGCATTGATCCTCCGCAGGCGGAGCATTCGCTTCGGCGATCTCCTGCTTCGTCGGCGCGGTGGGATCAACAGCCGTGTTTGCGGTCTGCGCCGCGCATGCGGCGAGCAGCGCGAGACAAGAAATCGCTAAGCATCCATGGCGGCTCACGTAGCGGTGCTTGAGGTCGCGCATGGCGTCTCCTTCGCAATTTCGTGTGTGACACGGCGTCAGAACAGCAACGCTTGACGATCAGAGCGCGCCATTGCGCGCATTTCTTGCGCGGTCGTGCACAAGGTTAACGCACGCCTCAACTTAGGACATTGCGCGCCGCTTGGCGAGAATTCGCCTGTATGTGCGCGGCTAACAGTTTGTTCTTCCGCGATTTTACAGCGTGTGGCGCAGAGAGTGCGAGTCTGGGCTCAGATGCATTTACACCAGTGGCGCGAAAGCCGAGAGCCGCATGAAGAGAAGGTTAAGAAATTGTGTATGGCCGCCTCACATCTGTGGGTATAAGGATGAATTGTCGCGCGCAGTCTCCGCTGGGGGGCGGGCCCCGTGCGCGATCAGCCGGTCCGGCTGGGGGTCAATTCGTCCATCTCGGCGCACGCCGTTAATGCGACCTTAAGGAAGCTAGGATGTTCTGGCGTCGCTTAGCGTGTCGAATCGGGACAGTCTGGACCGACTGGATGGACGAACTCGAACGTAGTCAGGACGCCCTGAAACAGGGTGCTGTTGTTGTCGCGTGCCTCACGGCGGCGGCAGCCGGCATGGGGGCCGTCAGCCATCGTGGCGCTGAACAGCGCGCCGATGCTGAATGGACCGCGCGTGCGCTGGCTTTCCAGAAATCCTTGGGTGAACGCCCGGCGGCCGAGGCGAACGCGCCCGCGGCCCGCGTCGAACTCGCTGCATTCTCCACGCGCGACGGGTGGCGCGCCCGCGCGCAGGCGCAGCTCGCGGCCGGCGCGCTCGATCACCGCGCGATGATCATTTCCGCGTCGCTGCGCGATACGGGCGCGATGGCCGCGCTGCGCCCGTTCCAGCCGGAAATGCTGCAGGAAGCCGCCCGCGTGCAGCGCGAAGCGCGCTGCCTTTCCGAGGCGATTTATTACGAGGCGCGCGGCGAAAGCGTCTCCGGCCAGCGCGCCGTCGCCGAAGTGGTCACCAACCGCGTGCGCTCCGGTATTTATCCGTCCACGTATTGCGGCGTCGTTTATCAGGGCTCCGAGCGCTCGACCGGCTGCCAATTCACGTTCACTTGCGATGGCTCCCTTGGCCGGCGTCCGCGCGGCGAGGCGTGGGATCGTTCGCAGATGATCGCGGCGGAAGTGATGATGGGTCTCTCCGCGCCCGTTACGCACCGCGCCACGCATTATCATACGATGGAAGTCGCTCCCGTGTGGCGCGCCAGCCTGGTGGAGACGACGCGCATCGGCGCGCACGTGTTCTACCGCTTTCCCACAAAGAAAGAGCGCAAGGCCGCTCCCGCGGACACCGTGGCCGCGGTGCTGGATACGACGCCGGCCGCCTGAGCCGCGCCAAATCCGCCCGGGCCTGCCAAGTCTGCCCAAGACTGTGAGTGTTGCTTAATTGTAACGTTCGGCCGGGGAATGCAGCCCCGCTTGCTCACAAGGCTTTACCCACAGCCCAGCCTCTCGTTCTAATGCCTTCGTATTCGGCCGGCGGGGGACATGACCGCTGATCGGGGCGAACGGGGAGCAAGAGGCGCGGGCTGGGCAGCCTGCGCCTCTTTCGCGTTCGGGCCCGCGTTCGCGTGGGCGTTCTCGTGATCGTTCAGGGCGTTAGGGCTGAAGCGGGCGATGGACAGGCCCGCCCGCGCCGCTAGGGTCGGGGCATGACGCCCGCCGACCGGCCGCTGCTCGAACTCAAGGATTTCAAGGTTTCGTTCGACACGCCGGACGGCGTGGTCGAGGCGGTGCGCGGGGTCTCGCTGGCAGTCAACCGCGGGGAATGCCTCGGCGTGGTGGGCGAGAGCGGTTCGGGCAAGACACAGACTTTCCTCGCGCCGTTCCACCTTTCGGCGGCCAACGTCCGCGCCGAAGGCGAAGCAGCGTTTGCCGGGGCCGATCTGCTGGGCGCCACCCGCCGCGCGCTCGACGGCCTGCGCGGGCGGCGCGTGGCGATGGTGTTCCAGGATCCGCTGACCGCGCTGACGCCGCATCTCAGGATCGAGCAACAGATGAGCGAGGGGCTGGCGCATCATCTGGGCCTGTCCGGCGCCGCGGCGCGCAAGCGCGCGCTCGATTGGCTGGACCGCGTGCGCGTGGCGGAAGCGGCGCGCCGGTTGCGCCAATATCCGCACGAATTGTCGGGCGGGATGCGCCAGCGCGTGATGATCGCGATGGCGATGATGGGCGAGCCGGAATTGCTGATCGCGGACGAACCGACCACCGCGCTCGACGCCACGGTGCAGGCCCAGGTGCTCGATCTGCTGGACGATCTGCAGCAGGAAACCGGCGCGGCGATCGTGCTCATCTCACACGACATGGGCGTGATCGCGCGCCTGGCGCACCGCGTTTGCGTGATGCGCAACGGGCAGGTGGTGGAAGCAGGCGATGCGCACGCGCTGTTCGCCGATCCGCGCGAACCCTATACGAAAATGCTGATCGCGGCGTCGCCGCGCCTCGATGCGAACCGCCTGGACGGCGTGCGTACGCCGCCTCCGGCGCAGGCGCCGCTGCTGCAGGTCGACGATTTGAGCGTGCATTTTCCCGTGCGCACGGACGAGGGCGTGTTCGGCAAAACGCTGAAGCTGCGCGCGGTGGACAGCGTGAGCTTCACGGTGGCGCCTGGGGAGACGCTGGGCGTCGTCGGCGAGAGCGGCAGCGGCAAATCCACCTTGGCGCGCGCCGTGCTGCGCCTGGCGCCGATCAGCGCCGGGGCGGTGAGCTTTCTCGGCGGCGATCTTTCCGCGGCGGACCGCAAGGCGCTGCGCGCGGCGCGCGAAAATCTGCAGATCGTGTTCCAGGATCCGCTCGCCAGCCTCGATCCGCGCATGACGGTCGGGCGCACCATTGCTGAGCCGCTCGCATCATTCCGCCCGGAAATGGATGCAGCCGCGCGCGAGGAGGCGGTGCGCGACATGCTGGCGCGCGTGGGCCTCGATGCACGCCTGATCAACCGCTATCCCCACGAGCTTTCCGGCGGGCAGAACCAGCGCGTGGGCATCGCGCGCGCGATGATCCTCAAGCCGAAACTGGTGGTGTGCGATGAAGCGGTCTCCGCGCTCGATGTGTCGATCCAGGCGCAGATCGTGCGGCTGCTGGCGGAACTGCAGCGCGATCTCGATCTGGCGCTGATCTTCATCAGCCACGATCTCGCCGTGGTGCGCGAGCTCGCGCACCGGGTGCTGGTGCTCTATCTCGGACGCATCATGGAAATCGGCCCGGCCGAGGCGGTCTACGCCGCGCCGCGCCACCCCTACACCCGGGCGCTGCTGGCGGCCGCCCCAATCCCCGATCCCGCCGCCGCGCGCGCCCGCCCGCGCGCGCCTGCGCTGGGCGAACCGCCTTCGCCGCTCGATCCGCGCGCGGGCCTGCGTTTCCTGCGCTCCAGGCTGTCGGACGATCCGAAGACGGAGCAATACCGCCCGAAATTGCTGGAGGCGGCGCCGGGCCATTTCGTCGCCGAGCACGACGAAGCCGCCTGAAGCGCGCGAAAAGCGCGTCCGGGAGCGCTGGCAGCGGGCGCGCGAGCCTGTTAGGAAGGCCGCTTCCCGAACTTTGCGATTCCAATATGGCCGATTCCGCTTCCGCATTGGCGAACCAGACCGTCTCCTTCGAGGATATCCAGGCCGCGGCGCAGCGCATCGCCGGTGCGATCGAACGCACGCCCATGCGGCTTTCGCGCACCCTGTCCCAGATCACCGGTGCGGAGGTCTGGATCAAGTTCGAGAACCTGCAGTTCGCCGCCTCCTACAAGGAGCGCGGCGCGCTCAACAAATTGCTGCTGCTGTCTCCGGCGGAGCGCACGCGCGGCGTGATCGCCGCATCCGCCGGCAATCACGCCCAAGGGCTCGCGTATCACGGCCAGCGCCTGGGCGTGCCCGTCACCATCGTGATGCCGGAATCGACGCCGTTCGTGAAGGTCGAGCAGACGCGGTATTTCGGCGCCAATGTCGTGCTCGTCGGCGCGAGCTTCGAGGATTCCTTCACCCACGCGCAGAAGCTGTGCGCCGAGCGCGATCTGGTTTTCGTGCCGCCGTTCAACGACGCCGACGTGATCGCCGGGCAGGGCACGATCGCCATCGAAATGCTGGAGGAATGCCCCGACCTTGAGGTGCTGCCGGTGCCGATCGGCGGCGGCGGGCTGATCTCCGGGATCGCGACCGCGGCCAAGCACATCAAACCCGACATCCGCATCGTTGGCATCGAGCCGGCGATGTATCCCTCGTTCACCGCGCGCATGCGCGGGCAGGCCGCGCGCGTCGGCGGGGCCACGATCGCGGAAGGGATCGCGGTGAAGGAGGTGGGCGATCTCACCTATTCGATCGCGCGCCCACTGCTGGAAGAGGTGTTGCTGATCGAGGAGCCGTATTTCGAACGCGCCATCGCGCTCTACTGCAACGTGGAGAAGACGGTGGCGGAAGGCGCGGGGGCCGCATCGCTCGCCGCGCTGCTGCAATATCCCGACAAGTTCCGCGGCAGGAAAGCCGGCCTGGTGCTGACCGGCGGCAATATCGACACGCGCCTGCTCACCTCCGTGCTGACGCGCGCGCTGGTGCGCGAGCAACGCATCGTGTCCTTACGCTTCATCGGCGACGACCGGCCCGGCCTGCTCGCCACCGTTTCGGCCACGCTCGGCACGCTGGGCGCCAACATCATCGAGGTGGCGCACAACCGCCTGGCGCTGGACGTGCCGGCGAAGGGCGCGGAGTTCGACATCGTGATCGAAACGCGCGATGCCATGCATACCCAGGAAATCGTGCAGGCGCTGACGCAGGCGGGCTATCCGCCCCGCACGGTGTGAGAAAAACGCCGTGGGCGCATCGGCGCCCGAATTTGGCTATGCTAAGCTGGCGCTGACCAACGCGCAGGCGAAGCCATCGCCGCGCACGCCAAAAAACAAAGGGGGGAACGATGCGTGTTTTCCTATTGGCCGCACTGGCGGCAACCTGCCTGACGGGCCAGGCGCTGGCCGCCCCGAGCCAGGACGTCACCCAAATCCCGTCCTGCACGAAGAGCCTGGGCACCATTTCGGTGGTCAACGGCGATCAGCAGGGCTGGCAGGCCATGCAGCTGGCGCCGCCGCAAAAGCTGATCCGCTATTTTGTGCAGGAATCCGGCTGCTTCAAACTCGTCGACCGCGGCGCCGGGATGGATGCAGCGAAGATGGAGCGCGAGCTGGCCTCGGGCGGCGAATTGCAGCGCGGCTCAAATGTCGGCAAGGGGCAGATCAAGGCGGCCGATTACGTGCTGGTCGCGGAGGTCTCCGCGCAGAATGACAATGCCGGCGGCGGCGCGCTGGGCGGTGCGCTTGGCGGGCTCGTGGGTGGCCGGTTGGGCGCAATCGCGGGCGGCGTCAATTTCAAGAAGCAAACCGCGCAGGGCATCCTTTCGCTCACCAATGTGCGCACCTCGGAAGTGGATATCGTCGCCAAGGGCGAAGCGAAGAAGACGAATATCGGCTTCGGCGCCGGCGGCTTCGTGGGCTTCGGCGGGGCCGTAGGCGGCGGATATGACAACACGGAAGTGGGCCGCGTCGTGACGCAAGCGTTCCTGAACGCGTACGCCTCGCTCGTTTCACAGCTGGGCGGCGTACCCGCAACGCCGAGCGCGCCGAAGAAAGCCTATGCCGTGGCCTCGGCGGCGCAGCTCTGGAAATACCCGACGGGCGGGGGATCGAAAGTGCGCGATCTTCCCGCCGGCGCGCTGGTGTATCCGACCGGCACGAAGGAGGGCATGTATTGGGAAGTGGAAGATGAGAACGAGAACACCGGCTGGGTGAAGAACGATCAGCTGAAGCCCGCGAAATAGCGTAAGGACATGGACTGGGCGCAGCCTCCGCCGTCGACGGAGGCTGTCGCCGTCTCTGAGGGAAGTGATGGCGGCGCGCACGCTCTATATTGGGAACAAGAATTACTCCTCGTGGTCGATGCGTCCGTGGCTGGCGCTCAAATGGGCGGGGATCGCGTTCGAGGAGCAGGTGCGCCAGATCGGTGCCGGACCCGGCTATGGCATGCAGCGCGCGCCGCACATCCTGGCGGTGAGCCCTTCCGGGCGCGTCCCCGTGCTGCACGCCGACGGCTACACGGTGCATGACAGCCTGGCGATCTGCGAATGGGCGCACGAACAGGCAGGTAATCTCTGGCCCGCGGATCCCGCGGCGCGCGCGCTGGCGCGCTCGATCGCGGCGGAAATCCATTCCGGCTACATGGGGCTGCGCCGCGAGCTCGGCATGAATCTGAAACGCCGCATGGACGCGCCGCCGGCGCTCAGCGAGGATGTGCAGCGCGATCTCGAACGGCTGTTCGCGGCGTGGGAAGATGCGCGCGCGCGCTTCGCCGCCGATGGGCCGTTTCTGTTCGGCGCGCGCAGCATCGCGGACGCGATGTATGCGCCTGTGGCCACGCGGCTGCGCACGTACGCCGTTCCGGCGCCGCCCGCGGCGCGGGATTATTGCGCCGCGATCTTCTCCGATCCGGCGTTTCAGGAATGGGAGCGCGACGCCTTGGCCGAAACCTGGACGATGCCCAGCGTCGATGGATTGTTCGCATGAAAAAGCTTTTCGCCGCCGCGTTCGTCTGCCTCGCCCTGGCGGCGTGCGGCAGACCCTCCTCGGTTTCCGAGGAGCTGGACAAACAGGACAAGGCCGCCACGGAAGAACGCGCGCAGGTGATCGCCGAAAGCGAAAGCTTTCTCGCGGCCAACAAGGCCAAGCCCGGCGTGAAGACCACCGCTTCCGGCCTGCAGTACGAAGTGGTGCGCGCCGGCGATGTGAAGGCGCCGCCGCCCGGGCCCGCCGATACGGTCACCGTGATGTATGAAGGCACGCTACCGAACGGGAAGGTGTTCGATTCCTCGTATCGGCGCGGGGAGCCGGCGCGCTTTCAGGTCGGCGGCGTGATCCCCGGCTGGACGGAGGCGCTGCAGCTGATGCATCCGGGCGGCGAATTCCGCCTCGCGCTGCCGACGGACATCGGCTACGGGCCGGAAGGCGCGGGCGGGGGAGAAATTCCCGGCCATTCCGCACTTGTCTTCCGCGTGGAGTTGTTGGGCTACGTGAAGCCGAACGGCCAGAAGGTGGGCGCGCCCTGAGCGCGGCCGCCCGTCTGCGCCGCTGCGGCGCGGAAGATGCGGCGGCCCTCGCGCTTGTCGGGGCCGCGACGTTTCTCGAAACTTATGCCGGCGATCTCGACGGCGGCGAGATCGTCGCCCATTGCGCGGTGGAGCATGCGCCGGAGCGCTATGCGGCCTGGCTCGCGCGCCCGGCGGCGCGCCTTTGGCTGGCCGAAGCCGCCGAAACCGGCGCGCCGATCGGCTATGTCGTGCTCGATGAGGCCACGTCGCCGCTGCCCGATCCGCGCGGCGACGATCTGGAAATCCACCGGCTCTATGTGCTGTCGCGCTGGCAGGGGCGGGGCCTCGGCGCGGCGCTGATGGAGACGGCGCTGGCAGCCGCGGCGGCGGCCGGCGCCGGGCGGATGCGCATCGGCGTGCGCGCGCTCAACGCGCCGGCGATCGCATTTTACAAGCGCATGGGGTTCACGGTTGCGGGAACGCGCAAGCATCACATCGGCCGCCTGGAGCAGGACGATCTCGTGCTGACGCGCCTGCTCGCGCCGCAGGGATGACGCAGGCTTCGCTTGGGCCTAGCATCCGCGCATGGCCGATCTCGCTCACGCTCTCGACATTTTCGCCAAGCTCGTCGCGTTCGACACCACCTCACGCGGCAGCAATCTCGCGCTGATCGATTATGTCGAAGCGTTCCTCCGCGAGCGCGGGGTCGAGGCGTTCCGCGTGCCCAGCGCCGATGGCGCAAAGGCGAACCTGTTCGCCGTGATCGGGCCGCGCGTTCGCGGCGGCGTGGTGCTCTCCGGACATACCGACGTGGTGCCGGTGGACGGCCAGCCCTGGACCTCCGATCCCTGGACGTTGACGAAGCGTGACGGAAAATATTTCGGCCGCGGCACGGCGGACATGAAATGCTTCCTCGCGCTGGCGCTCGCGCAGGTGGAAGACGCGCTCGCCGCCAATCTGCGCCGCCCGATCATCCTGGCGTTTTCGTATGACGAGGAGATCGGCTGTTTCGGCGTGCCGCACCTGATCGAGGCGATGGCGCTCGGCGCGCCGAAACCGATGGCGGTGATCGTCGGCGAACCGACCAACATGAAGGTGCTCTCCGCGCATAAGGGCAGCTCCAATTTTCTTGTTACGGTGACGGGGCGGGAGGCGCATTCGAGCCAGCCCCATCGCGGCGTCTCCGCGAACGCGGAAGCGATCAAGCTAATGCATCTGCTAATGACGATGGCGGAGGAAGCAGCCGCCGATCCGCCGCCGCAATCGCTGTTCGAACCCGCCGGCGCCACGATCACGATCGGGCGCATGCAAGGCGGTACGGCCAACAACATCCTCGCGCGCGAGAGCGCGTTCGTGTGGGATTTGCGCTGGCTGCCCGGAATGGACGAGCAGCCCTACATCGATCGCTTCGCCGCCGCCGCCGCCCAGGCGGATGCGGCGATCAAAGCGCGCGCGCCGGAAGGCGGCGTCGCCTGGCGGCGCAATTCGCTGACGCCGCCGCTGGCCTTCGCGCCGGAGAGCCCCGCGGAGACGCTGGCGCGCGCCTTGACCGGCGATAACGACACGCAGGTCGCGTCCTACACATCGGAAGCGGGGCTGTTTCAGCGCGCGGATTTGCCGGTGGTGTTGTGCGGCCCTGGCTCGATCGACCAGGCGCACCAGCCGGACGAATGGATCGCTGAGGAGCAGGTGGCGCAAGGCTTCGCCTTCATCGCCAAGTTAATCGCGCAGCTGCGGACTTAGGCGGCGAGCACGGTGCGCAGCGCCGCTTCCGCGGCACCGCCGGCGTGCGCGAAGAAGCCGTTGACGAGGAAATCCGGCGCCCGCTTGCCATAGGACATCGCGCCGCCATCGCGCGCGATCACGCCGCCGCCGGCCGCCGCAAGGATGGCGTGGCCGGCCGCCACGTCCCATTCGTTCACCTGGCCGAGGCGCGGATAAAGATCCCAGTCGCCGGCGGCGATCAGGCAGAATTTCACCGACGAACTCATCGGCTGGCGTGCGCCGACATCGAGGCGCGCCAGCAGGCGATCGAGTTGTTCGGATTTCGTGGTGCGGCTGGTCAGCACGCGCAGCGCCGTTTGCGGCGCGCAGCGGATGCGCGTGCGCTCGCCGCAGCGCCTGGCGGTTTCCGCGGTGCATTGCGTGCGGAAGGCGCCGCCGGGATCGCCGGAGTAAAGCTGCCCCGTGGCGGGCGCGTACACGACGCCTACCGTCGGCGCGCCATTCTCGATCAAGCCGATATTGACAGTGAACTCGCCGGCGCGGCGTTCGACGAAATCGCGCGTGCCGTCGAGCGGATCGACCAGGAAGAAGGCCGCGCGCAGCGGCGGCAGACGGCCCGCCTCCATCTCCTCTTCCGCGACCACGGGCACGCCCGGCGCAAGGCGGGAAAGGCCCTCGAGGATCAGCGCCTCGGCGCGCCGGTCGGCGATGGTGACGGGGGAGCCGTCCGTCTTGCGGGTGGTTTCGAAATTCGTGGCGTAAACGGCCATGATCTCGCGGCCGGCGGCGAGGGCCAAATCCTCCAACGCGAGGAGATCGAGCGCGGTCATATATGATGTTCTATACCGGAGCGGGCCTGCTTAGACCCCCCGGCTCCCGCCGTCACGCACACAAATTAGGGAACGTTGCGGCGCAGCTCGTCGAGCCAAGGCGCGGCGGAGGAATCGCTGGGCGCACGCCAATCCCCGCGCGGGGAAAGCGCCCCGCCGGAGCTGATTTTCGGTCCGTTCGGGATGGCGGAACGCTTGAACTGGCTCTGCGCGAAGAAGCGGGTGAGGAACACCTCCATCCAGCGTTTGATCTCGGCCAGGGTGAAGGCGCGTTTGTCGCCTTCCTCGATGTGGGGCGGCCAGGCGCCGCGCGCGGCGTCCTCCCAGGCTTCGAGCGCAAGGAAGGCGATCTTCGACGGCGCCAGGCCATAGCGCGTCAGGTAGAAGAGGCTGAAATCCTGCAGCGGATAGGGGCCGATGATCGCCTGCGTGCTTTGCACTGCGCCGGCTTCCGCAGGCACCAATTCCGGCGAGATTTCCGCCGCCAGCACCTGGCGCAGCACTGTGCTCGCGCCCGCCCCGAAGAGATCGCGCGCCGCGACCCAGCGTATCAGATGCTGGATCAAGGTTTTCGAGACGGATGCGTTCACCGCGTAGTGGGACATATGATCGCCCACGCCATAGGTGCACCAGCCGAGCGCCAATTCGGAAAGATCGCTGGTGCCGACGACGAGCCCGCCTTCCTGATTGGCGAGGCGGAACAGCAGATCGGTGCGCGCGCCGGCCTGCACGTTCTCGAACGTCACGTCATAGACTTTTTCGCCGCGCGCATACGGGTGGCCGATCGCGCGCAGCAATTCCATCGAGAGCGGCTTCACGTCGATCTCGCGCGCATCGACGCCCAGCTGCGCCATCAATTCATCGGCCAGGTTTTTGCTGGCTTCACCGGTAGCGAAGCCAGGCATGGTGACGGCGAGAATGTCCTTGCGCGAACGGCCCATCAGATCGAACGCGCGGCAGATGACGAGCAGGGCCTGCGTGGAATCGAGGCCGCCGGAAACGCCGATCACCGCCTTCTTCACGCGCGAAGACTGCATCCGCGTCATCAGGCCGGAAACCTGGATGTTGTAGGCCTCGAAGCAGTCGCGATCGAGGCGTTCGGGATCGTCCGGCACGAAGGGGAAGCGGTCGATCTTGCGGGAGAGGCGCACCTCCTCCTCCGGCGGATCGAGGCGGAAGGGGATGCGGCGTGCGAGCGCGATGTCGCCGCGGCGTGTTTGCGCCGCATCTCGGAAGGTGCCGAGGCGCACACGCTCCTGCACGAGACGGCCGACGTCGATATCGGCTTCGATCATCACGCTTTCGGTGGCGAAGCGTTCCGATTCTGCGAGCTTAGCGCCGGCCTCGAACACGGCGAGATGGCCGTCCCAGGCGAGATCGGTCGTGGATTCGCCATAGCCGGCGGCGGAATAAAGATAGGCCGCCACGCAGCGGCGCGATTGCGCATCGCACAAGATGTTGCGGTCTTCCGCCTTGCCGATGACGATGTTGCTGGCCGAGAGATTGGCCAGCACCGTGGCGCCGGCGAGCGCCTGATCGGTGGAGGGCGGCGTCGGGGCCCACACGTCTTCGCAAATTTCCACGCCCAGCGCGTAGCCCGGATAATCCGCCGCCTCGAACACGAGATCCGCGCCGAAGGGAATCTCCTCGCCGAACAGCGTGATGCTTTCGCGCGTGGCGTGGCTCGCGGCGGCGAAGTAGCGCTTTTCGTAGAACTCGCGGTAGTTCGGAAGGAAGCTTTTGGGGACGACGCCGAGAATTTCGCCGCGATGGATCACCACGCCGCAATTATAGACCGCGCCGTCGAGCTTCAGCGGCGCGCCGACGATGAGGGTGGGAAACAATTCGGCGCTGGCCTCAACCAACTTCTCTAGCGCGTCCAGCACGCCAGAGAGCAGCGCATCCTGCATCAAGAGATCGTCGATCGCGTAGCCCGACAGACCCAGCTCGGGGAACAGCGCCAGCGCGGCGCGGCGCTCATGCGCCTTGCGGGCGAGCGCCAGGGTTTCGGCGGCGTTCGCGGCGGGATCGGCCGGGGCGATGCGCGGGGCGCACGCCGCAGCGCGGACGAAGCCGTGCGCATAGAGGGAGCGGAAAGGCCGCATCACTTATGCTCAATATGAGCATATATAGAGTGAAGGGTCAAGCCTTGGCGGCCTTTTTCACGATGGCGGTGGTGGATTGGCCGTCCGTCAGCCGGGCGAGCACCACGCGCCCGCCGGCGGCCTTTACTAAATCGGCCCCGACGACCTCGGATTCCTTGTAGTCGGCGCCCTTGACCAGGATGTCCGGCTCCAGCGCGCGGATCAATTCGAGCGGCGTATCCTCGGCGAAGCTGACGACAAGATCGACGCCGCGCACTGCGCCGATCACCGCGGCGCGCGCGTCCAGATCCTGAATCGGGCGGTCGGCGCCCTTCAGGCGGCGGACGCTGTCGTCGCTGTTCAGCGCCACGATCAGCTTGTCACAGGCCGCCGAGGCCTGGGCGAGCAGCGAGATATGGCCCGGATGCAGCAAATCGAAACACCCGTTAGTGAAGCCGACGACGAGACCCTCCGCGGCCCAGCGGCGGCGCTGGTCGATCGCATCGGCCAGCGGCAAGGCGGCAGGCGGCGCCTCGGGCGCGGCGCGCCCGGCGCGCAGACCCATCGCGGCGCTCAATTCCTCCGGCGATACGGTGGCTGCGCCCACCTTCGTCACCGTCACGCCGGCGGCGGCGTTGGCGAGGCGCATCGCCTGCTCGACGGTAAGTTTCGCGGCGAGCGCCAGGGTGAAGACGGCGGTGACGGTGTCGCCCGCGCCGGAAACGTCGGCCACGTCGCGCGCTTCGGAAGAGAGGTGCATCGCCTCGCCACGCGTGGGAAACAGCGACATGCCTTTTTCCGAGCGCGTCAGCAGGATCGCCGCGCCGCATTGGCGCGCCGCGATCGCGGCGGCTTCGCGCGCTTCGTCATCGGTTTCGCACGGCAGGCCGGTAGCGAGTGAAAGTTCGCGCCGGTTCGGCTTGATGTAATCGGCGCCGCGGTAGCCGGTGAAATCGCGCCGCTTGGGATCGACGAAAATCGGCTTCTTGTGTTTGTGCGCCGCCTCGATCGCGGCGGCGAGCACCGCATCGCTCAGCAGACCCTTGCCGTAATCGGAGATCACCAGCACGTCGCATTCTTCGGCGGCTTCTTCGATCTCTTCGATCACGTCGCGCTCAACGCGCTCGGGTGCGGGCGTGATGCGCTCGCGGTCGACGCGCACGATCTGCTGCTTGGCGCCCAGATAGCGCGTCTTGGTGATGGTGGGGCGCTCACGGTCACTGAACAGGCGCGGGTCGATCGCGCTTTGCGCGATAAGCTCCATTACCTGGCGCGCGGCGGCGTCCTCGCCCAGCACGCCGATGAGGCGCACCGAGCCGCCGAGCGCTGCAACGTTCGCCGCGACGTTTGCTGCGCCGCCCAGCGCCTGGCGCTCGTCGCGCACGTGCAGCACCGGCACCGGCGCCTCTTCGGAAACGCGGCTCACCTGGCCGAAGACGTGATTGTCGAGGATCACATCCCCGATGACGGCGACCTTGGCGTGCTTCAGCCGATCGACGAGGCCCAGATCGGACATCTAGTTTTCCGTCACAGGATTTTCTGCCCGGAGGCGTTCCAGTCCTTCATGAAGGCGGCGAGGCCCGCATCGGTCAACGCGTGCTTGTACATCGCGCGAAACACCGAAGGCGGGATCGTCGCGCAATCGGCGCCGGCGAGGGCTGCGTCGCGCACATGGCCGACGGTGCGGATCGAGGCGGCGAGGATGTTCGTCTCGAAATCGTATTTCTCGTAGATCGTATGGATCTGCTCTATCAGCTCCATCCCGTCCTGGCCGCCATCGTCCAACCGGCCGACGAAGGGGGAGATGAAGGCCGCGCCCGCTTTCGCCGCCAGCAGCGCCTGCGGCGCAGAGAAGCACAAGGTGACGTTCACCCGCGCCCCGTCGTCGGAAAGGGCCTTGCATGCTTTCAAGCCTTCCATCGTAAGCGGCAGTTTGATCACCACGTTGGAGGCCAGCGCGCGCAGCTTCGCGGCCTCGGCCAGCATGCCTTTCACATCGTCGGCCACCGCCTCGGCGCTGACCGGGCCCGGCGTGATGGCGCAGATTTCTTTGATGGTTTCGAGGATCGGGCGGCCCGCCTTGGCGATCAGCGAGGGATTGGTGGTCACCCCGTCGATGAGGCCGGTGGCGGAGAGCTCCGCCAGTTCCTTGGGATCGGCGGTATCGAGGAAGAGTTGCATGATCGCCTCTTAGCGGACTTGGGGGGGCTTGGGGAGAGAAGGACAGACAAGCCGATTCGCAGGCCTTTGGGGCCCAATTCGGGGTGACGCGCAGCGGAATCCCGCTATGAGGGCCCGGCGCAATTGGAGAATCCATGGCCGACGACGCTTCCTCCATCCTCGGCTTGCGGCAGCGAATGGCTGACGCGATCCGCGTTCTTTCGATGGATGCGGTGCATGCCGCGAAATCGGGCCACCAGGGCATGCCGCTCGGCATGGCCGACGTGGCGACCGTGCTGTGGACGCAGGTTCTGAAATTCGACGCGAGCCGTCCGGACTGGCCGGACCGCGATCGCTTCGTACTCTCCGCGGGCCACGGCTCGATGCTGCTCTACGCGCTGCTCCATCTGACCGGCTTCGCCGACATGCCGATGGAGGAAATCCGCCGCTTCCGCCAACTCGGCTCGAAGACGCCGGGGCATCCGGAATACGGTCATACTCAAGGCGTCGAGACCACGACCGGCCCGCTTGGCCAGGGGATCGCCACCGCCGTCGGCATGGCGATGGCGGAAGCGCATCTGGGCCAGCGTTTCGGGCGCGACCTGGTGGACCACCGCACCTGGGTGATCGCGGGCGACGGCTGCCTTATGGAAGGCGTGAGCCACGAAGCGATCCATCTCGCCGGCCGGCTGAAGCTCGCAAAGCTCACCGTGCTGTTCGACGACAACAACGTGACGATCGACGGCGCCGCCACGATGGCCGAAACCGGCGATCAGGCGCAGCGCTTCGCGGCCGCCGGCTGGGCCGTGCGCACGATCGACGGGCACGACCGCAAGGCGATCGAAGAGGCGCTCGCGTGGGCGCAACAGCAGGATCGTCCCAGCCTCATCGCGTGCAAAACCAAGATCAGCAAGGGCGCCGGCCCCAAGGAAGGCGACGTGCACAGCCACGGCTATGCGCTGTTCGACAAGGAAATCGCCGCCGCGCGCGCCGCGATGGGCTGGACGGCGCCGCCCTTCGTGCTGCCGGACGACGTCACCGGCGAATGGCGCAAGGCGGGCGCACGCGGCGCAAGCGTGCGCGCGGCGTGGGAGCAGCGCCTGGCGAAACACAAGAAGCGCGCCGCGTTCGAGGCCGCACTTGGGGGCGAACTTTCGCCCCGCGCGCTGGGCGCGCTCGCCAAGCATGCGAAAAGCGAGGCCGCCGCGAAAACGGCCAACGCCACACGCGTGCATTCGGGCGCGGCACTCGCGGCACTCACGCCGCACGCGCCGGAAATGCTCGCCGGCTCCGCCGATCTCACCGGCTCGAACAACACCTATGTCAAAGGCATGCAGGCGTTCGACGCGCCCGATTACGCCGGGACGTACGTGCATTACGGCGTGCGCGAACACGGCATGGCCGCGGCGATGAACGGCATGGCGCTGCATGGCGGGATCATCCCGTATTCCGGCACCTTCCTCACGTTTTCGGATTATTCGCGCCCGGCGATCCGCCTCGGTGCGTTGATGGGCGTGCGCGTCGTGCATGTGATGACGCATGATTCCATTGGCCTCGGTGAAGACGGACCGACGCACCAGCCGGTGGAGCATTTGGCCAGCCTGCGCGCGATCCCGAACCTCTATGTGTTCCGCCCGGCGGACGCGGTGGAGACGGCGGAGGCGTGGAGCGCCGCGCTGGCGCGCAAGCGCGCGCCCAGCGTGATGGCGCTGTCGCGCCAGGGCGTGCCGGCGGTGCGCGAACGCGCGGGCCTCAAGGATGCGATGCGCGGCGCGTACGAACTCCTGAAGGCGCAGGGCGGGGCGGCGAAAGTTTCGCTGTTCGCCACCGGCACGGAAGTTTCCATCGCCGCCGCCGCGCGCGAACTGTTGCAGGCGCAAGGCGTGCCGACGCGCGTGGTGTCGTGCCCGTGCTTCGAATTGTTCCTGGAGCAGGACGAAGCCTATCGCGCCAAGACCATCGGGCGGGCGAAGGTGCGCGTCGGCGTCGAAGCGGCGGTGCGCCAAGGCTGGGACGTGTTCCTGCGCGCGCAGGACGGCTTCGTCGGCATGAGCAGCTTCGGCGCCTCCGCGCCGGCGAAGGATCTCTACAAGCACTTCGGCATCACGGCCGAAGCGGTGGCCGAAGCGGCGCGCACGCGGCTGCGCTAACCCGGTCTGCGCGCGCACGCGGCGAAGCCGGCGGCGGCGAACAACGCCGCCAGCCACCATTCCGCCCAAAGCCCGAAGCTGAGGCTGGCGATCGCCGCGCACGCCAGCAGGCAGCCGGTCGCGGCTGCGGCGCCGGTCCGGTCCCCCGCCAGCGCGCGCCGCGCGCGCCAGCCGAACGCCGCCAGCGCCGCCGCCGCGAGCGCTGCGCCGACACCGCCCAGCTCAAACCAGATTTGCATGCCGGCGTTATGCGGATGCTGCGGCCTGATCGCTGCGCCGGCCATGTGAAACGCCTCCGCCTCGACACGGAACGCGCCGAGGCCTTGCCCGAATAGCGGGCGCTGCGCGACGCTGGCGGCGGCGTCACGCCAGATCATCGCGCGCTGCTCCCACGAGGCGGGCAGATCGAGTTGCTCCGCCGCCGGCGCCAGCAGCGCCAGAACCATGGGGCTCGCCAGCAGCCAGGCCGCGGCGATGAACGCTGCGCCGGCGAAGGCGCGCCCGGTGAAGGCGAAGCCGGCGATGAGACCGATCAGCCCCAGCACGAACGCGACGACGTTGGCGTCCATCTCGCTGGCCAGCGCCAGCGCGCCCGCGCCCGCCAGCAGCAGCGCCGCGCACGCCTGACCGGCGCGCCCGCCGCGCCAGAGCAGGCCCGCGCCGGCCCAGCACGACACCGTCAGCACCGTCACGCCCTTCATCGGCGCGCGGAACAGCACTTCGTAGGGCTGATCGGGCTGCGCCATGCGGTTGAACGGCATGCCGCCAAACACCTCGATCAGGCCGAGCGCCAAGATGAGGCCGAAGAACGCCAGCACGGCGACGCGCGGCCAGCGGCTTTCCGGCGCGCCGGCGCGGAAGCCGAGGCCCGTGGCGAACAGCAGGCCGAACCCGGCGCCGGCGAGCAGGTGCGTGGCGGTGCGCCCGCCGCGCTCGGGCGACCACAGCGCGGAAAGCAGCGCCCAGACGAGAAAGGCTGCGAACAGCGCCAGCGGCAGGCCGCCCTGGCGCGCGAGGCGCGGCAGCGTCCGCCACGGCGCGAGGAAGAGTGCGGCGAGGCCTTGCAGCGGCGCCAGCACCAGCCCCCCGGCCAGCGCGCCGGGCGCCGCGACAAGGCAGAACAGCCACACCCCCAGCGCGCGCGGGGCGAAGGCCTGCTTCACGCTGGAAAAGTTCACGCCCCCAAACCTCGCCACATCGTCCCCGCCGCTGCTTAGCGCGCTCTTGCGGCGGCGGCGAGATTGGCTCGCAGGTGCGCCAGGCGCGTGGTTGTGAACAGCACGGCGGCGATCTCCGGCCGTTGCAGCGCCGCGGCGAGCGCTGCGGGCGCGTCGCCGCGCGGGGCGGGGCGGGCGCGCCGGGCTAGCCCGCGCGCCAGATACCAGAGATCGGCCAAGCTCGCCGGGGCGCGCAGATCGGGCGCCGCAGCGCGCAGCGCCTCGATGCCGATGAAGCCGGCGCCGGCGGCGGCCGCCTTTTCGGCCCAACCGCCTTCTGCTGGGGCCTGGATCACGCGGATGCCGGCGGCGAGCGCGGCGTCGATCGCACCATCGCGCGCGCAGACGCCGATGGCGCGCGCCAAGCCTTCAGTCTGCAGCTTGGCCAATCCCTCCAGCAGCGCCGGCGTCAGATGCGCGGGCGCCGGTCCGTGCAGGAAAAACAGATCGACATGATCGGTGCGCAGCGCGGCGAGGCTTTTCAGCAGCGCGGCGCGCACGCCGGCGGCGGTGAAATCCTTGCGGATGCGCCCATCCGGTTCGCGTTCGCCGGCCTTGGTGGCGAGTACGTAGCTGGCGCGCGGCAGGCCTTGAAGCGCTGCGCCGAGACGGCGCTCGGCGTCGCCGTAGAAAGGCGCGGTGTCAAAGAATCTTGCGCCGCCTTCGTGCGCCGCGCGCACGAGCGCCGTCACTTGCCGCTGCGTCGTCACGCCGGCGCCGAGCGGGCCGGAAACGCCGAGCCCCAGCACAGGAATCTCCGGCCCCGCAGCGCCCAGCGGGCGGCGCGGGATCATCGCCGCGCCGTCGAGAAATAAATTTCGCGCGGCCCCAGGAAGGCGGCGAGATCGCCGGCGCTGAGACCGAAAGAAACCGCCGCATCCGCCACGGCGCCGGCAGTTTGCGTCGCGTAGGCGGCCATCGCGCGGCGCTTGGCGGGCAGATGGCGGCGCACGTCGAACGCCAGCGGCGCCCAGCGCGCATCGCTGAGCGCGATGTCGCCCGGGAGCAGCCGGCCGCGGATCGGATAGTGCAGCACGGCGAGGCGGGGGGCCTGCGCGGCGACGAGATCGGCGCAGAGGCTGGCCGCGATATGATCGGGGTGGGGATCGTGCCGCCAGCTGACGAGCAGCCGTTTGGCGCCTAGCGCGCGCGCCTGGCGCGCAATCGTTGCGGCGGCGTGGGCGAGGCCCGCGCGGTCGAACAGCAGGCCGCCGTCGCGCAGCGCCAAGGTTGTCAACGCGCGGCGCGGCAGCCCTAGCGCCGCCAACGCCTGCACCGCCTCCCGCGCGCGCTTGGAGGCGAGCCGCCCCTCGCGCGCCGCCCGCGATCCGGGGTGGGAAAGGCCGCCGTCAGCCAGGATGAAGACGCGCGCCTCGACGCCGGCCTCGGCGCACGCCGCCAGCAGCCCGCCGCAGCCCAGGGTTTCATCGTCTGGGTGTGGGGCGATGACGATCACCGGGCCGCCGCCCGTCACCGCCTGCAGGCTCGCAGGGCGCGCCCGCGCGGCGGCGGCCATCAGTGCGGCGATCGTGCGCCGCGGGGCGCTCGCGCGGCGGGGCTGCAGCGCTTGCGCGAACCGCAGGCCGAAAAAATGGATCGCGCGGCGCACGAACTGGGCGCCGTCGCGTTCTGGTGCTCGTTTCGCCGCCCGCATTGCCGCCAGCGTGGCCGCGCGCGCAACGCCGATCAAGAGGCGCCCGCGCGGGGAGGTGGCTCGCCATCGGCTACGGCCCCATGCGATAAAGCGCGCATTCTCGCCAGGAGGCTCCGTTTGCGCATCGCCTTGCTCCTGCTCGCGCTGGTTTTGACCGGCTGCGTCAGCCGTCCGAATCTCTGCCAGACGGCGCGCGCCATCCACGCCGATCTCGATCCGAACGTGGTGTCGATCGCGAACGTCAAACGCAAATGGCTGACGAGCAGCAGCACCTGGGAGGCGCGCACGCCGCAGGGCCTCTATCTATGCCGCGGCGATTACATGTTCGGCGGCGTAGCGTGCGGGCAGGGCCGTGCGCCGTCCACGCCGGCGCCGGCGATTGCGCCGCCTTCGGTGGCCCCGCCTTCCGGCGCGCTGACGGCGCCGCCCGCCGGGGGCTGCGGCTGACGCCATGGCGAAAACGCACAAGCCGATCGC
>JBFWWB010000035.1:0-23519 GCA_050246435.1 Hyphomonadaceae bacterium | reverse complement strand
GCGCTGCTGGCGGCGGAGGCGGGCGCCGACATCGTGCGCGTGCACGATGTCGCGGAAACGGTTCAGGCGCTGCGGATTTGGCGCGCGGCGAAACAAATGAGCGGAGACTAGGCATGGCGCGCGGGCGCGTATTGGCGATTGCGGGATCGGACCCCAGCGGCGGCGCAGGGATTCAGGCGGATCTGAAGACGATCACCGGCGTAGGCAGCTATGCGATGGCCGCGATTACCGCGCTCACCGTGCAGAACACGCTGGGCGTGAACGCCGTCATGCAAATCCCCCCCGATTTCGTGCGCCAGCAGATCGACGCGGTGCTGAGCGATATCGGCGCCGACGTGATCAAGATCGGCATGCTGGGAGATAGCGCCACGATAGAGGCTGTCGCCGCCGCGCTGCAGCCTTATGCCTCCATTCCCGTCGTGCTCGATCCGGTGATGGTCGCGAAGGGCGGCGCGCCGTTGTTGGCCGACGATGCGGTGCAAACCCTGCGCGCGCGGCTCATTCCCGGCGCCGCCCTGGTGACGCCCAACGCGCCAGAAGCCGAGCGGCTGACGGGCGCCGCTGTGGGCGACGTCGAAGGGCAGAAGGCGGCCGGCGCCGCCTTGCTCGCGCTCGGCGCCAAGGCGGCCTACGTGAAGGGCGGCCACATTCCCGGCGAATATGTGCGCGACGTGCTGGTCACGCCCGGCGGCGCGCGCGTCTACGAAGCCAAGCGCATCGACACGAAGGCCACGCACGGCACGGGCTGCACGCTGGCTTCCGCGATCGCCAGCGATCTGGCGCAGGGCAATTCGCTGGAAGAGGCGATCGCACGTGCGCGCTTCTTCCTCGAAGAGGCGATCTTGGCGGCGCCGGGTCTCGGCAAAGGGCATCAGCCGCTGGATCACGGCTGGACCCTCGGCCTCGGCCACGATTGACATGGCGGCCATCGCGAGGGCCACGAACGAACAGAAGGCGCGCCTTGCCGATATGGTGCGCGCGAGCCCGCGGCTGATGCGGTTCCTGCGCGCGTGCCTGCCGCTGGGCTTGCCCGATTGGATGCTGGCTTCAGGCGCTGTGTACCAGACGGCGTGGAACGCCATCACCGGACGCGATCCCGATTACGGCATCAAGGATTTCGATCTTTTTTATCACTACGCGAAGGACGTCTCCTACGAGCACGAGGATTTCGTGATCAAAACCCGCACGGCGCAATTCCCGGCCGACATTGCGCCGCTGGTGGAGATCCGCAATCAGGCGCGCGTGCATCTCTGGTTCGAGCAAAAATTCGGCGAGCCTTACGCGCCGTTGCAGCGCTCCGCCGAGGCGCTGGAGCGGTTTGTGGCGCCGGCCTTCGCGGTGGGCGTGCAGTTGCAATATGACGATTGGGTGCAGATCGATGCGCCGCTCGGCCTCGACGATCTGTTCGCCATGCGCATCCGTGCGAACCCGACGCGCCCCAAGGTGCAACGCTTCCGCGAGATCGCGGAAAACCTCAAGGCGCGCTGGCCCGAACTGACCATCGAAGAATAGCGCGATGACCATCACGATCACCGCCTTCGAACGCTCGCCCGATGGCGGCAGGGGGCTGGCGCGCGATATGCGCGTGCGTTGGGCGCTGGAGGAAGCGGGCCAGCCTTACGAGGTCCGTCTGCTTTCGTTCGCCGCGATGAAGGAGCCGGCGCATCTGGCGCTCAATCCGTTCGGGCAGATTCCCAGTTACGAAGAAGGCGATCTCGTGCTGTTCGAAACGGGCGCCATCGTGCTGCACGTCGCGGAGCGTTACGGCGGCTTGCTGCCTGCCGAGGCGGATGCGCGTGCGCGTGCGATTGGCTGGATGTTCGCCGCGCTCAACACGATGGAGCCGCCGGTCCTCGAATTGTCCAACGCGCGCATCGGCGAGGCCGACAAGCCCTGGACGCCGGAACGCCTGCCGCTCCTGGCGGACCGCATCCATCCACGCATGAAGCAGCTGTCCGCGCGGCTGGGTGGCGGCGAATGGCTAGATGGCGCATTCAGCGCCGGCGATCTGATGATGGCGTCCGTGTTGTTGCGGCTGCGGTCTTCCAGGATTTTGGACGAATACCCGAACCTCGCGGCGTATCTCGCGCGCGCCGAAGCACGGCCCGCCTATCAGCGCGCGTTCGCGGCGCAATGGGCGATCAACAAGCCGCCGACCGGTTGACGTCGCCGCGCCGATGGCTACAGACGATCAGCCCGCCGCCGGCCGCTTCGAGGGACGCGCGCATCTGCTGGCGGCGCGCGTCTATTATGAAGACACCGATTTCACCGGCTTCGTTTATCACGCGAACTATCTGCGCTTCTTCGAACGCGGGCGCTCTGATTTTCTGCGCGCTTGCGGGGTGCGCCATGCCGCGCTACTGGCCGCGGACACCGCCTTCACCGTGCTGGCGATCGAGGTCCGCTTCCATGCGCCGGCGCGGATCGACGATGCGCTCCTGGTGCGCACCACGTTCGATGCGGTGCGGGGCCCGCGCCTGCTGATCGCGCAAAGCCTGCTGCGCGGGCGCGCGGTGTTGGCCGAGGCGAAGGTCGAGGCGTGCTGCATCACCCTGGCGGGACGCGCCAAGCGCCCGCCCGCGGCGCTGATCGAGGCGTTGCGCCCCTATCTCGCGGATGCAGCAAGCGGATGATCTGCGGTATTCGCTCGCGTTTTTTTGACTCGTGTCTCACAAAAATGTGTAACGATCCGCCCGGCTATAAATAGGGAGGAAGCTCTTGTCGGAGCTCGCAAACGAACGTTCAGCCCCTGCCGGCGCCTGGGCCGGTTCTGCAGCTTCCGCCGCTTCCCCGCCCACCAAGACGTACGCCGGCTAAGTGCTGAGCATCCTGCTGCTGACCTACACCACGGGTTGGATCGACCGCGGGATCATGGGGATCCTGGGCCAGGCCATCAAAACCGAAATGCGCCTGGCGGATTGGCAGCTGGGCCTAATGACCGGCTTCGCTTTTTCCGTGTTCTACAGCCTGCTCGGCTTTCCGCTGGCGCGCATGGCGGAAAAATCCAGCCGCGTGAACCTGATCGCGATCTGCATGATCTTGTGGTCGGGCATGACGGCGTTGTGCGGCATGGCCACCAATTTCCTGATGCTGCTGGCGTTCCGCTGCGGCGTCGGCGTCGGGGAGGCGGGCTGCGCCCCGGGCTGCCACTCGCTGCTCACCGATTATTTCGAGCCGAAACAGCGCACGATGGCGTTCTCCATCTACGGCCTCGGCGTGCCGCTGGGCGGCATGTCCGGCGCGATCATCGGCGGGGTGTTGACGCAATATGTCGACTGGCGCTTCGCGCTGATCGCGGTCGGTTTTCCGGGGATGATCTTGGCGCTGATCCTGAAGCTCACCGTGAAGGAGCCCGAGCGCGGCCGCATGGAGTCCGACGCCGTGAAGGCGGCGAAAGCGGCGGCCCCGCCGGTTCCCACGCCGTCGCTCATGGAGGTCTGGAAGACGCTGTGGCGCAAGCACACCTTCCGCCATATCGCAGCGGCGCTGGCGCTGATCGGCATGAGCGGGGGCACGTCCGGCGCGTTCCTGGGCGCTTATTACATCCGCCAATTCCACCTGAAATATTCCGAGGTCGGCCTGATTATCGGCCTGATGGCGGGCGTCACGTCCATCGCCGGAACGCTGATTGGCGGCGTGCTCGCCCAGAAGCTCGGCAAGAGCAACGCCAAGTGGTACATGCTGGTGCCCGCGATCGGGGTGTGCATGTCGGCGCCATTCTCGTTCGCGGCTTATCTGCAAAACCAATGGTATCTGATGGCCGGGCTGCTGTTGCTGCCCAATTTGCTGTCGGCCTCCTATT
Source organism: Hyphomonadaceae bacterium (assembly GCA_050246435.1). Taxonomy (GTDB): domain Bacteria; phylum Pseudomonadota; class Alphaproteobacteria; order Caulobacterales; family Aquidulcibacteraceae; genus JAKFWI01. The sequence goes on along the minus strand of JBFWWB010000035.1, from coordinate 19,717 downwards.
TGGCGACGGCGTTCGCCTCCACCCACAACATGGTGGGTTCGGAAATGCGCGCCTCGGCGGCGGCCACCGCGAATTTCTTCCTGAACATCATCGGCATGGCGATGGGGCCGGTGATCGGCGGGCTGGGGATCGACATGTTCTCCAACCACATCTTCGCCGAAACGGGCCTGGGCGCGTTCGGCACGCTGTGCCCCGGCGGGGCGGCGCTGCCAGGGGCCGCCGAAGTGGTGCGCGCGGCGTGCGCCACGACGCAGGCCACGGCCACGAAATGGGTGCTGCTGCTGACGGCGCCGCTCACCCTGTGGGCCGGCATCCATTATTTCCTGGGCTCGCGCACGATCGCGCGTGACCTCAATCCGGCCTAGCGCCCGCCCAAGCCGGCTCCGCGCTGCAATCCGCCCACAAGGGCGCCCGCCTGCGATGCGGGCGCCCTGAGGCGAATCTGCCATTCACACCCCTGAGGGCGGGCCCGGTCCTGTTTTGAACAAAATCCGGGGCCTTAAGGCTTCCGGCGGTCACACGCCGGCAAGGTCAGCCCTGTAGAAACAGGGCTCTACAGCGGAGCGTGCATGGAATCCGTCGCCGCCGATATTTCACTTCTGTCGCTGTTCGCCAAAGCCGATCCGATCGTGAAGGCCGTCATGCTGCTGCTCGCGGTCGCCTCGGTATGGTCCTGGGCCGTGGCGATCGACAAATGGATGACGTTCGGCGACCTGAACACGCGCGCGCGTCAGTCGGAAAAGCTGTTCTGGTCCGGCCAGTCCCTGGAATCCTTGGATGAAAGCCTGGCCGATCGCCCGCGCGACGCGCTCGCCCGGGTGTTCTCGGCCGCGATCCGCGAATGGCGCGATGCGCGCCGGGCTGGCCTGCTGCAACCCGGAGCGGCGCACGCCGTGCAGGAGCGCTGTGACCGGCTGATGCAAGCGCAGATCACGCGGGAGCTGGGCAAGGCCGGGCGTGGTCTGCCGGTGCTGGCCACGATCGGCTCGGCGGCCCCGTTCATCGGCTTGTTCGGCACAGTGTGGGGGATCATGAATTCGTTCAGCGCGATCGCGGTCGCGCGGGAAACCAATCTGGCGGTGGTGGCCCCGCATATCGCCGAGGCGCTGTTCGCCACCGCGATGGGCCTGGCCGCCGCCATCCCGGCAGTCGTGTTCTACAACAAGTTCGCGGGCGATCTGGAACGCTTCGCCGACCGGATGGAGAATTTCGCGGACGAAGTGGCCGCGCGGATTTCGCGGCGGCTGAACGACAGGGCCGGCTGATGGCCGCCGCCGCCATGCGCGTGACGGGCGGACGTGGGCGCCGCCGGCGGCGCGGCCTGATGGCCGAGATCAACGTCACGCCCTTCGTCGACGTGATGCTCGTGCTGTTGATCATCTTCATGGTGACGGCGCCGCTGTTGACCGCGGGCGTGCCGGTGGAATTGCCGAAGACCGAAGCCAAGCCGCTGCCGGCGGACAAGACGCCCCTCACGATCACGGTGACGCAAGCGGGCGCTGTGTATCTGCAGGAAACCCCGGTGGAGCTGGATGCGCTGTTGCCGCGCCTCGAGGCGGTGGCGCAGGCGGGCTATCAGCAGCGCATTTTCATCCGCGCCGATTCCGGCGCGCAATACGGTAAGGTCGCCGAAGTGATGGCGCGCATCCACGCCGCCGGCTACCGCAACCTCGGGCTCGTCACCGATCAATTGCCCAAGGCGGCGGAAGAGAAAGAGTAGGAGGCGCGAAACACATGCGCCTCGGCTGGTCCTTCTCGCTCATCGCGCACCTTGCGTTCGTGCTCGCCGGCCTCGTGGTGTGGCCGCACATGGTCAAGCCGATGCCGGCCGATGACGCCGTGGTGCCGGTAGAGGTGGTGAATTTCGCCGAGCGCGCCAACGTGACGCCGATTGCGCCGAAGGTGATCTCCGAAGAGGCCCCGGCGCCGGCGGAATCCGGCGCGCCGCAGGAATCCGCATCGGAAACACCGCCCGAATCCGCCGAAGCGATCGCGCCGGTTTCGGTGAAGCCGCCGCCGAAGAAGCAGGAAAAGCCGCCCCAGCAATTCAACATGGATCAGCTGGCGTTGCTGATCGATCGGGCGAAGAAGAACCCCGGCCAGCAGACGGAAGCCGCAGCCCCGAAAGCCGAGCGGGGCGAGAAGCCGCGCCGCGGCTTCGGTGCGCAGACGGAGAACGCGACGACCGAGATCGCCGCGATGCAGGCGCAGATGCGCCGCTGCTGGCGCAAGCCCGTGGACATGCCGAACTACGAACGCCTGGTCGTGAAGGTGCGCGTATCGCTGCAACGCGATGGCTCGCTCGCGGCGCAGCCGCAATTGTCGAGCTTCGTGGGGCCCGGCGATGCGCCGATGCGCGTGGCGGCGGAAAACGCTCTGCGCGCGGTGCGCATGTGCGCGCCCTACGAGCTCCCTGCCGCAACCTACGCGCGCTGGCGCGATATGGAACTGATCTTCAATCCGAACGAACAATGATGAAAGCCGATAGGAGCGCAGAATGAAGCTGAAGCTGACGGCGGAGCGCGGGCTCCGGTTCGCGCATTGGCTGGCGCTTCTGGCGTTGGCGCTGGGCGCGCTGGCGGCTTCGCCCGCGCGCGCGGCGCTGCAGGTCGATATCACGCAGGGCAATCTCGATCCGCTGCCGATCGCGACGGTGAATTTCGCCGGCGCCACGCCGCAGGCCGCCGCCGCTGGCGCCGACATCGCTAGCGTCATCCGCGCCGATCTCGACCGCTCGGGGCTGTTCCGCTCCGTCGATCCCGCCGCGTTCATCGAACGCCAGCCCGATCCGGGCGCGCAGCCGCGCTTCGCCGATTGGCGCATCATCAACGCGCAGGCGCTCGTGGTAGGGCGCGCGACGATGCTGCCGGACGGCCGCTTGCATGCGGAATTCCGCCTGTGGGACGTGGCGGGCGAAGCCTATGTGATGGGCCGCGAATACAAGACGACGCCGGAAAGCTGGCGGCGCATCGCGCACAAGGTTGCCGATGCGATCTATGAGCAACTTACCGGCGAGAAGGGCTATTTCGACAGCCGCATCGTCTATGTCGCGGAGAGCGGGCAGAAGACGCGCCGCGTGAAGCGCCTCGCGATCATGGATCAGGACGGCGCCAATCCGAGCTTCCTTACCTCCGGCGCCTATCAGGTGCTGACGCCGCGCTTCTCGCCGGCGACGCAGCAGATCACCTACATGTCGTTCGAGACCGGCAAGCCGCGCGTCTTCCTGTTCAACATCGAAACCGGACGCCAGGAGGTGCTGGGCGATTTCACCGGCATGACGTTCGCGCCGCGCTTCACGCCGGACGGCGCCAGCGTGTTGTTCACGCAGGAAGCCGGCGGCAATTCGGAAATCTACCGCATGGATCTGCGCTCGCGCGCGCGCGCGCGGCTCACCAATTCGCCCGCGATCGACACCTCGCCCTCAGCCTCGCCCGATGGCGCGCAGATCGTGTTCAACTCCGACCGTGGCGGCAGTCCGCAACTTTACGTGATGGATGCGAACGGCGGCGAGCCGCGGCGCATTTCCTTCGGCGAAGGGCGCTACATGACGCCGGTATGGTCGCCGCGCGGCGATCTCATCGCGTTCACGAAACAGACCGGCGGACAGTTCGCGATCGGCGTGATGCGCCCGGACGGCGGCGGCGAACGCATTCTGGCGCAATCCTATCTGGATGAGGGCCCGACATGGTCGCCGAACGGGCGTGTCATCATGTTTTTCCGCCAATCCGCGCCGGGCGCGGGGCCCAGCATTTGGTCAGTCGACCTTACGGGGCAGAATTTGCGGCGCATTCAAACCACAGGCGATGCGTCAGACCCTGCATGGTCGCCCCTTCTGCCTTGATCGCGCGGATATTCCCCTGTAGGGGGCCTAGGCGTACGGGAATTTCGTGCGCGGGCCGGCCCGAAGCGCCGGCTGGGGATTGCAGATTGCGCGCGCTCAGGCGCCGCTTTGTGTGATGGAGAAGGGACAGCCCATGCGCAACGCCGCCAAATCCACGCTCGCCATCGCGATGTTCGCCTTGCTCGCCGCCTGCGCCAGCAAGCCCCCGCCGGAGCCGCCGCCGGCGCCTGCGCCTGCGCCCGCGCCCGCACCAGTGGGTCCGGTCCCTGGCTCCGCCGAGGATTTCCGCGTCTCCGTGGGAGACCGCGTGTTCTTCGATTACGATCAGTACGCCGTCCGCGCCGATGCGCGCGCCACGCTCGATCGCCAGGCCGCCTGGCTGACGCGCTACGGCGCCACGAAAGTGCTGATCGAAGGCAACGCCGACGAACGCGGCACGCGCGAATACAACCTCGCCCTCGGCGCGCGCCGCGCGGCGGCCGTGAAGGATTATCTCGTCAGCCGCGGCGTCGCCGCGAGCCGCGTCGAGACGGTTTCCTACGGCAAGGAACGTCCGATCGCGACGGGTGCCGATGAGGCCTCGTGGGCGCAAAACCGTAACGGCCACACCGTGATCACGAGCGGCGCCGTCAGCTAAGTTTGCGCCGTATTTTCGCCGGACGGCGCGGGGAAGGTCGCACGATGGTTCGCGCGCTCATGATCCGCGTCGTTCGCACGGCTGCGCCAGCGTTCGCAGCGCTCAGTTTGAGCGCTGCGGCGCATGCGCAGACAGTGCTCGCGCCGGCGCCGCCCGATCCTGCCGTCAATGTGCTGCAGGACCGCGTCGATATGCTGGAGGCGGAGCTGCGCCGCGTCACCGGCGAGAACGAGCAATTGCAGTTCGCGCTGCGCAAAGCGCAGGACGAAAACATCCTGCTCAAGCGCACGATTGACGACCTGAATGGCAATTCCCCCACGCCGCCGCCTGTGCCGTCTGCGGCCGCCAGCGGCGTAACCGTGGATGCCGATCCAAAGGTTGCCTACGCGAAGGCCTATGCGTTCATCCAGAGCGCCGATCATCGCGGCGCCGTGGATGCGTTCACTGCGTTCCTGCAAGCCTATCCCAACGCCCCCCAGGCGCCGGATGCGCGCTATAATCTGGGCCAGGCGTTGCTGGTGCTGGGTCAGCCGGCTGAGGCCGCCTCGCAATTCCTTGCCATCCTGCAGAACGCTCCGAAAGCCGCGGCAGCGGCCAGCGCGATGGTGCGCCTCGGCGTGGCGCTCAACCGGATGGGCCAGAAGAAGGAGGCCTGCTCCACCTTGGGGGCGGTCAGCCAGAAATATCCCAAAGCCGCGCCGACGGTAAAAACCGCTGCCGCCAACCAGATCAAGGCGATCGGCTGTCCAGCCTAGGCCGGGCTGCGCTGATGGCGGGTCTGTTCGCGCAGGCCAAGGCAGCACCACTGGTGTTGGGCTATTCGGGCGGCGGGGATTCCACGGCACTGCTGCGCCGGCTGACGGACTCGGGCCGCCCGGTGCGCGCTGTCATCATCGATCACGCGCTGCGCGAGGGCTCCGCCGCGGACGCTGCGCGCGCTGCGGCGCTGGCGGAAGCGGCAGGGGCTGCGCCGGAGGTGGTGCGTCTCGCGTGGCCGCAAGGCGCACGCCCCGGCCAAGCCGCCGCCCGGGCGCTGCGGATGCGCGCGCTGCTGAATGCAGCCCATGCCGCCGAGGCGGGGGCGGTCTTCCTCGGCCACACGTTGGACGATCAGGCCGAAACCGTCCTGCTGCGGGCGCAAGCGGGCTCCGGCTGGCGCGGCCTTGCCGGGATGGACGCGCAATCGCCGTTTCCGCTCTGGCCGGAGGGGCGCAAGCTGGAGCTGCGCCGGCCGCTGCTGCATCTGCGCCGCGCCGCCTTGCGCGACGAATTGCGCGCCGCGGCCGCCGACTGGCTGGAGGACCCAGCCAACGCCCAGCGCCGCTTCGCGCGCGTGCGGGCCCGCGCGCAGTTGGCGGCCTGGGAGGGCGGGCCGCTGGCCACGCCGCGTTGGGTCGCGCTTTCGGCGCGCTTCTCTGGCATGGCCGCCGCCCAGGATTTCGCCGCCCGGGCGCTGATCGCTGAGGCGGCGCGCTTCGATGGACCGAAAATACAGCTGGATCTCGCCCGCTTCGGGCGGGGCGATCCTGATGCCCGCCTGCGCGCGCTGCAGGCTCTGATCGCCGCCGCCGGCGGCGGCGCGCGCGAGCCCGCGGGGGAGGCCGCCGCGCCGTTGGCTGCCGCCCTGGCCGCGGGTGACGTCCAGGCCGGCACGTTGGGCGGCGCGCGCTTTTCCGCGCGCGGCGGGGCGCTGACGCTCTCCCGCGATCCCGGCGGCGTGCTGGGGCGCAACGGCCGCGCCGGGCTGGGGCCCCAGGAAATCGCTGGCGAAACGGTGTGGGACGGGCGGATCGCGCTGACGGCGGAAGAGCCGGGCTGGCGGCTGATCCCCGGCCCGGGTGGGTCCGCCCCGTTGCTGGAGCGCGACGGGCGCACGCTGAGCGTGGACGAGGCGGCGGCGGCGGGCCTTGTTCGCGCGCACTGGCTGCAAAGCGAACGGATCGCTCATCTTTTATGGCGATAATGTGCGTTCGGCGGGGGAACTGAGTTCCCAAGATCGGCCGGACTGTTCAGGGGGTTGGCCGCTCCCTATGTTGTTAACTTCGCCGGCCACATGGCGAAAAGCGGCGCGGACAGCGCGTTTGAGGTCGAAGGCATGCCCATCCGCAATCTGATCATCTGGGGCGTCATCGCATTGCTGCTGGTGGCGCTGTTCTCTGCGGTGGGGACGCCTGGCCAGCGCGGCGGCGAAATCGTGAAATCCTATTCGGAACTCATGACCCTCGTGCGCGACGGCAAGATCGAAAGCGTGAAAATCGTGGGCGACGAACTGCGCGCCCGCTCGAACGATAAGCCGCCCGTCAGCTACCTCACCTATGTGCCGCCCCAAGCGCTCGACCTGACGCAGCGCCTGGAAGCCGCCGGCGTGAACATCAGCTCCGAACGCGCCCAGACCGGGCCCTCGCTGCTCGATATCCTGATCGGCTCGCTGCCGATGCTGCTGATCTTCGGCGCCTGGTTCTTCTTCATGCGCCAGATGCAATCGGGCGGCGGGCGCGCGATGGGCTTCGGCAAATCGAAAGCGCGCCTGCTCACCGAGAAGCAGGGCCGCATCACGTTTGAAGATGTCGCTGGCATCGACGAGGCGAAAGAGGAGCTGGGCGAGATCGTCGAGTTCCTGAAGGATCCGATGAAATTCCAGCGCCTGGGCGGGAAAATCCCGAAGGGCGCACTGCTCGTCGGCCCGCCCGGCACCGGCAAGACCTTGCTGGCGCGCGCGATCGCGGGCGAAGCGAACGTGCCGTTTTTCACGATCTCCGGCTCGGATTTCGTGGAGATGTTCGTCGGCGTCGGCGCGAGCCGCGTGCGTGACATGTTTGAACAGGCCAAAAAGAACGCGCCCTGCATCATCTTCATCGACGAAATCGACGCGGTGGGCCGCCATCGCGGCGCTGGGCTGGGCGGCGGCAATGACGAGCGCGAACAGACGCTCAACCAATTGCTCGTCGAGATGGACGGTTTCGAGGCGAACGAGGGCATCATCCTGATCGCCGCGACCAACCGGCCCGACGTGCTCGATCCCGCGTTGCTGCGTCCCGGCCGGTTCGACCGTCAGGTGGTGGTGCCGAACCCGGACGTGGTGGGCCGCGAGAAGATCTTGCGCGTGCATACGCGCAACGTGCCGGTCGCGTCCGATGTCGACCTGAAGACGATCGCGCGCGGCACCCCCGGTTTTTCCGGCGCCGATCTCTCCAATCTGGTGAACGAGGCCGCTTTGCTGGCGGCGCGGCGCGGCAAGCGCGTCGTCACCATGCGCGAATTCGAGGACGCCAAGGACAAGGTCATGATGGGCGCCGAGCGGCGCTCCATGGTGATGACGGAGGATGAGAAGAAGCTCACCGCCTATCACGAAGGCGGCCACGCCATCGTCGCACTGACGGTGCCCAACACCGATCCCGTCCACAAGGCGACGATCATTCCGCGCGGGCGGGCGCTGGGCATGGTCATGCAGCTGCCCGAACGCGACAAGCTGTCGATGAGCTACGAGCAGATGATCTCGCGGCTCGCGGTGCTGATGGGCGGGCGCGTGGCGGAAGAAGTCGTATTCGGCAAGGAGAAGGTCACCTCCGGGGCCGGCAGCGACATCGAGCAGGCGACGCGCCTGGCGCGCATGATGGTGACGCGTTGGGGCTATTCCGACGAACTGGGCCTGGTCTCCTATGGCGAGAACAACGACGAGGTGTTCCTCGGCATGCAGGTGAACCGTCAGCAGAACGTGTCGGAAGAAACCGCGCGCAAGATCGACAGCGAAGTGCGCCGTCTGGTGAATGGCGGCTATGACGAGGCCAAGCGTATCCTCACCGAAAGGCGCGACGATCTCGAACGCCTCGCGAAGGCGCTGCTGCAATACGAAACCCTGACCGGCGACGAGATCGGCAAAGTCTTGCGTGGCGAAAAGCTCGACCGGCCGGACGATGTGGCCCCGCCAATGGCGCCGCCTGCTCCGGCGCTGCCGGTGACCGACGCGTTCCCGACCGATACGCCGCGCAACCGCGGCTTCGGGCAGGGACCGGAGCCGCAGCCGGCTTAGAGCGTACGCATCGCTTCGGCGATGCGCGTGAACGTCGCCATCATCTGCGCCGCTGTGCGCGGCGAAGCTTCGCATTCGCTAAGTGCGCGGCGCATGCACCAAAGCCATTGGTCGCGTTCGTCGGCGGTGATCGCCAGCGCGCGGTGCAGGCGCATCAGGCCCGGCGCCTCGGAGCGGTCGAAATAATCGCGCGGCCCCCCCGACCAGGCGATGAGGAATGCCGTGAGCTTTTCCGCCGCCGTATCGAAATCGCCCGTGTGCATCGCGCGCACGCCGGCGGCTTGCGGACTTTCCGACATGATTGCGTAGAAACGCTGCGCCAGACGGCGCACGCCTGCCGCTTCGCCCAGCTGCGCATAGAGCGTTCCGTCTTCACCGGTCACGAAGCCGCGCCTTCCAGCGCGTCGCTCGCGGCGAGCCATGCCTCTTCCGCCTCCGCCAGCATCTTCGCCGCCGCCGCCCGATCCGCCGCCAGCGCCGCGCCGCGCTTCGGATCGCGCGTGAAAAGGTCCGGATCGGCCAGTTGCGCGTCGAGTGCTGCGATAGCGCGTTCGACGGCGGCGAGCTTCTCCTCCGCGTCGCCGAGACGACGCTTCAAAGTGTAAGGCGAGGCCTTCTGGGCTGCGGACGCGCCGGGCATTGGCGGCGTTTCTTCCGCGTGCGAATGCCCGCTCGGCCGGTCGGCGCTCAGCACCAGCGCGCGATAATCTTCCAAATCGCCGTCATACGGGCGCATGCGGCCGTTATGCACCAGCCACAGCCGGTCGGCGCACGCCTCCGCCAGATAGATGTCGTGCGTGATCAGCAGCACCGCGCCTTCATACGCATTGATCGCGTGGATCAGCGCTTCGCGGCTGTCGATGTCGAGATGGCTCGTCGGCTCGTCGAGGATCAGCACGTGCGGTTTGGCGTGCGCCATGAGTCCAAGCAGCAGACGCACCTTCTCGCCGCCGGAAAGGTTCTCCACCTTGGTGTCGATCTTCTCCGGACCGAAGCCGATGCGCGCAGCCAGCGCGCGTTGCTTCGGCGGCGCCCAATCGGGCTCTAACTCGCGCACGTGCTGCAGCACGGTTTCGCCGGCGCGCAATTCGTCGAGCTGGTCCTGGCTGAAATAGCCGATGCTCATCTTGCTGGAGGCGGTGCGTTTGCCGGAAAGCAGCGCCAGCCGCGCGCCGATGGATTTCACCAGCGTCGTCTTGCCTTCGCCGTTCGGCCCGATGACGACGATGCGGTCGTCCTGGTCGAGGCGCAGCGAGACGTTGCGCAGCACCGGCTTGCCTACGACGTAACCTAGATCGCAACCATCGAGCACGACGAGCGGCGCCGCCAGCGCCGTCGGCTCCTCAAAATGGAACGGCGTCGTGCGGTCTTCCAGCGGGACGGGAATATCCTGCATCTTCTCGATCTGCTTGATTCGGCTTTGCGCCTGGCGCGCCTTGCTGGCCTTGGCGCGGAAACGGTCGACGAACGCCTGCAGGTGCGCGCGCTGCGCATCCTGCTTCGCCTTCAGCGCGCCCTGCAGCGCCATGCGCTCGGCGCGTTTCTTCAGATAGGCATCGTAGCCGCCTACGTGGATTTCGAGCTTCTTGTCGTCGAGCGCCAGCACATGCGTGACGGAACGGTTGAGCATTTCACGGTCGTGGCTCACCACGATCACCGTGTGCGGATAGCGCGCAAGATAATCCTCAAGCCAGGCCGCGCCCTCGAGATCGAGATAATTCGTCGGCTCATCCAGAACGAGCAAATCCGGCGCGGAGAACAGCACGCCCGCAAGCGCGGCGCGCATCCGCCACCCGCCGGAGAATTCGCGCGCCGGGCGACGCAAATCCTCTTGCGCGAAACCGAGGCCGACGAGGATCGAAGAGGCGCGGGCTTCGGCGCTGTAAGCGTCGATATCGGCCAGGCGCATGTGGATGTCGGCGATGCGCTGGGGATCGTGCGCGGTCTCGGCCTCCGCCGTGAGCGCTGCAAGTTCAGCGTCGGCGGCGAGCACGATATCGAGCAGCGGCGAGTCGCTTTGGGGAACCTCCTGCGCCAGGAAGCCCAGCCGCGCGCCGCGCCGCAGCGCGATCGCCGCGTTCGGCTGGCCGGTTTCCTCGCGGATGAGGCGCAGCAGCGTCGTTTTGCCGGAGCCGTTGCGCCCGATGAGGCCCACCTTCCAGCCTTCGGCGATGAAGGCGGAGGCGGCGTCGAACAGCGTCCTGCCGGCGATGCGGTAGGTGAGATCGGCGATTTCCAGCATGGCGGCGCGTTAGAGCGGCCTATGGCGGCGATGGCAAGAATCTTTCAGCAGGCATAGGCTACTTGCCCTGCGCCTGCGCGCAATCGCCGGGCTCGTAACGCTGCGCGCAGACGGCGGCGAAATCCGTCCGCAGCTGCGCCACGCGCGCATCGCCCTTGGGATAGGCGGCGAGGGCGGTGAGCATCGTCTCCATCAGCGCGTCGATATTCGTCAGGCGATGGCCTTCAGGCCCGCAGCGCGCCGCCGTGCAGCGGGCGAACGCATCGGCGAGGAAATAGCGCACGCTGATCGCATCCGGCGGCATCAGCGCGGGTTGCGGGAAAAGCGGCAGCAGGCCCGCGCCTTCCTGGATCGCATCTTCGAGCGCATTCGCGCGCGTCAGCGCTTCCACCAGCAGCGCGCCGGCGTGCAACGTGCGGGGATCTTTCTCGCCAGCGGCCTTGCGCAAGGTCTCGCGCGCCGCGCGCAGGTCGACTGCGGCGGCCGGCCAGCGTCCGGCGCGCGCGGCGACCGTAGCGCGCTCGAGCGCGGGTTTCGCCAACGCCACGGGGTCGGGCGCAGGCGCTGCGGATTGCGCCGCCGCGGGGCCAGCGCACGCGAGAAGGAGAAAGACGATCAGCAGACGCATCGCGGCGGCAGGAGCGCCGCGATTGCGGCGATTAGCGGGCGTTCAGCCGAGCGCTGCATCCACCAGCAGATAGGCGCTCGCCAGATCGCGGCGCGCCGTGGCGTCGAGGCCGGCGTCGTCGCCCAGCGCGCGGCTGGGCTCGGCGCGCAGGCGCTCGGCCTGGCGGCGGATCATGCGGTCGCGGCGCAGCTGGTTGGAGAGGCGGCGCACCGGCGCGGGCGCTGCGTTGCGCACGGCGCTGCGGCGGGCTTCCGGCCCGGCGCGCCCGGCGCGGGCGATGTGCTCCAGATCGGAGGCGCTCAGCGCTTCACCCGCCGCGATGCCGGAGAGGGCCGCGATGTCGGCCAACGTGCGCGCGTCGCCGTGAAAGCGGTCGTTCGCCGGCGCGGCCGGAGGCTGTGCCTTCACGCGGAAGAATTCCGCCATCGAGATTTTGCGCGCGGCCGCAGGTTCGTAGTCGGCCTGCTCAAGTTCTTCGTTCGCGGCTTCATAGCGCCGCGCCTCCGCGGGTCGGGCATTTTCCGCCCGCACGCTCCGCGCGGCGTCGCGCGCTTCGAGAACGGCGCGCGAAACCGCCTCGCGGATCGCGCGGGCGGCTTCGGCGGCGGCTTCGCTTGCCTCCACCGCGGATTTGCGTGCGCCGTCGTTCAGGGAGGTGGCGTGCGCCAGCGCTTCGAGCGAACGTGCGATCGCGGCGTCGAGCCGGCCGGCGGCTTCAGCGCTCTTGTCGGCGGCGGCGGCGAATTCGTCGCTTTGCGTGTTGATCTGCGCGAACGCGGCGACATAGGCCTGCAGATGGCCAGCCAGCGCGCGTTCGGCCGCGCCCGCTTCGGACTTCATGTAGGCGGAGGTGTCGCGCAGCTGCTTCACGCTACGGTTCACCGAAACGCCCAGCGCCTCGGCTTCGGCGCGCAATTCGTTGCGTACGGCGCGCATCGTTTCGATGTCGCCTTTCAGTGTCTGGGCGAGCTCGCCGCTGTCTTCGCGCAGCGCCTGGTTCACCTGGCGCAGATGCTCGTTCACCCCGCGCAGCACGGTGTCGAGCGCCAGCATGTCGTCCTGCAATTCCTGGCTTGCCTGACTTGCCGCCGCGGCGGCTTCCGGCGCGGGCGTAGCCAGCGCTTGGGTTGCGATCTGGGCGAGGCGTTCGGCCGCAGCGCGCGCGCGGGCGGCTTCGCGGCCCGCAACGCCAGCGAACAGCATGATGAGTGCGGGGCCGAGGCCGAGGGCTGCGAGGCTGCCCAAGGTTTCGAGCGGCGCCTGGCCGAGGCCGCTCATGCCGAATTGGTGCAGCGCGCCGCCGCCGACGACGCCGGCCCAGATCATGGCGCTCGCCGAGGCTGCGAACATCAGACCCGCGCCTTGCCGGCGCAGCTTGCCTTCGTCGCGAAAAGCTTGGTCGAAATCGGCGGGGTCGAAGTCCATCACGTCGCCTTTCGGGATTCGTGCGATCCCATGCCGGGCGAGCGAGCAATCCATGTGCCATCGCGCGTGGCGCGATTTGGCCGGCGGTTAACCTAAACGCGTGCGCCTCACGCTGCCGCGGCGTCGATCAGCAGGAAGGCGCGGGTGGCGTCTGCGCTCATCGAGGCGCGCCCGCGGCCTAGCAATTCCGCGATGCGCACGCCTTCGCTGCGCAGGAATTCGTTCGCGGAGGAGCGCGATTCCTGATCGCGGTCGAGATAATCGGAAAGCCGGCGCACGGCGTCGGGCGCTGCTTCACGCACGGCGCGGCGGCGCGCCTGCGTGCCGTTGCGCGCGCGTTGGGCGACCTTGTCGAGCGAGGGCAGATTGAACACTTCGCCGAGGCGCAAGCCCGACGCCTCGATCACGGATTCCACCGGCAGGCGCGGCGGCAGGCCGGGCGCTGCGCTGGCGACCGACAAGGAGGGCGCGCCGGTGCCGCGCGGGGGGTTGCTCGCAACCGCCGGCCGGGAGCCGGCGGGGCGTTCTTCTTCGATCGCAGCGAGCACCTCGCGCCACGTCCATTGCTGGCCTTCTGCGTTCACCGCGCCGCGCGGCGGCGGCGATACGGTGATGCGCGGGGCGGCGTCGAAGCTTTCGACGGCGCGGCGCTCTTCGATCTGGCGGTCGGGAATATGGCGTTCGGGTGCGCGCGGGCGGATTTCTTCGACCTCGCCGCGGCGCTGCACGGGCTCGGCCGTGATGCGCGAGACCGGCGCGCCGACGTCGTGGGCGATGCCGGCGGCGGTTTCATCGGCCGCAACCCGCACGCCGCGCGCGGCGTGGCGCGCCGCATCGGCCGCTTCGCGCAGCTTGCGCAGCGCTCCGTCAGCCTCGCGCTCGACGCCGGCGGCTTCCTGGCGGATCACGTCAGCGGCGCGCTTGGCGTCGTCGATCGCGCGCAACGTGGTTTCACGCACAGCGCCGGCGGTGTTGTTGGCCGCGAAGGTGGCTGCTTCCGCCGATTGGCGCGCCGCATCGGTCAGCGCCGTCGCCTTGGCGAGCGCATCGAGCGCGCCGCCCAGCACGCTTTCCAGGCGATGGGCGGAATCCGCGCTGGTTTGGGCCGCCTTGGTGAGCGAGCTGGTGCGGTCTGAGATGAGGGCGGCGGCCGCGCCGAATGAGGAGAGCCGCGCGTCGAGCACGTCGTCGGCGACGCGCAGTTCGCCCTCGGCCTGGCGGGCGGCGTCGGCAATGATGGAGGAATGGCGCGAGATCGTATCGCCGATCTGGGCCGCCTGAGAATTGAGATCCTGCGCAATGCGCACCAATGCGTCGCGCTCACGCTCCATGCCGGAGAGCACCTGTTCGGCGCCCATTTGGGCGGCGTTGCGCGCGCCGTCCATCGATTGGGCCTGGCGGGTGATGATTGTTTCGACCTCTTTCGCCTTGGCCATCGCCAGATCGATCGCGCGCTCCAGCGCGGCGATCTCGCCGCGCACCGAAACGCCAAGCCGGCGGGCGGCGGCTTCCGCCGAAGGCGCGGGGTTCAGCAATTGCTCGGCGGCGGCGGCCAGGCGGTGCGATTCTGCGCGGGCGCGCGCGCCTTCGCGGGCTGCCGCGCCGGCGAACAGCATGAGGAAGGCCGGCAGCACGGCGATGAGTGCGAAGCCCGCGAGCAGCGCCGGCGGCATCGCGCTTAGCGCGTCGACGCCGAGATAGCCCCAGGCGAATGCGCCGGCCCCGGCCAGCCACAGGAGCGCGACGACGACCGCGAACGCCATGACGGCGCCGCCGGCCTTGCGCGTATCTGCATAGAGGTAGGTTTCGCCGTCTTCCGTATCGCGCCAGGATGCGCTACCCGCCTTGGCCATCGCACTCATCGTCCAGTCCGCCGCCCGGCCGCGAGAGTCGCCGGTAAAGACAGAGCGCGCGAAAAATAACCTTACGCTTGTGACATTTACAGGGCAGGCCAGAGGCTGGCCGAACCGAAATGTCGATTTACACGCCGAACGCGAAAAATATCCGCAACGGCGTGCGCGGTGATCGGGCATTGCGCGCGCCGCGTGCTCGCAAAGCGGTCCCGGCGCAAATTTGGCGCCGGAAGCAGCCTTGACCCGCCACCACGGCCGCTCCATAAGGTCCGCAATGTTACAATATAACAGTTCACGCGCGGCGAAGACGCGCGCGCCGCACTTGGCGCATGCCGCCGTCGTCGGCATCCATGCCTTGTGTTGCGGCGCGCCGGCGGCGCTGGCGCTGATGGGCGCGGCGCTGGGAGCCGCGGTCGGCGGCGGCGTGATCCTGAAAATGCATGCCTGGCTGCACGGTTATGAGCCGGCGGTGCTGGCGTTGTCCTTCTTCCTGGTGGTGCTGGGCGGGATCGGCGAATGGCGCCGGCGGAAAAGCCGGCGCGGCTTTCCCGCGCTCTATGCGCTGTCGCTCGCGTGCCTGGCGGTTAATGTCGCGGTTGTTGCGGGCCACCGCCTGGACCCGCCTGCAATGGTGGCGGCCGCCCCCATTTCGCGCTGATCAGGCGAGCTTGCGCAGCAGCGCCGTCAGCGCGTGCGCTTCCTGCGGCGTGAACCGGCTTTCCAGCAACGCGCCCATCGCCGCGCCGTAGGCGGGCCACATCTTTTCGCGCAGCGCGAGCCCCGCCGGCGTTATCCGCACGATCTGGCCGCGGCCATCTTCCTCGCAGATGTCGCGCTGCAACAGGCCCTCAGCCTCCAGCCGGTCGATCAGCCGGGAGACGCCATAGCGAGTCAGCAGCAACTGCGCCGCCAGGTCGCGCGGGCGCATGGCGTGGCCCGGTGCGCGGGTGAGCGCCCAGAGCGGATCGTACCAGGCCAAGGGCGGCAATCCCTGGGCCTTCACATTCTGCTCGACGGCCGCTTTCGCGTGATCGGCCGCCCGCAACAACGCCACCCACAGGTCCTGCGATTCGGGGGTCGCGATCGGCGCCGCTACTTGTTGCATTTGCAGCAACTCTCCTTATGTTGCGTTTGCAACAAAAATCGGGCGCGCGGCGCTGTTCGTCAAGAGCGCGGCCGGAAGCTTCAGGAGTATGCCCTATGCCCCGCACCGTGGCCGTTCTTGTCGGCAGCCTGCGAGACGGCTCGTTTAGCCGGAAGACCGCACGCGCCATCGAAAAACTCGCGCCCGATCTGGCCTTCCGCTTCGTCGAGATTGGCGATCTGGCGTTCTACAATCAGGACTTGGAAACGGCCGCGCCGCCGCCGGCCTGGACGCGCTTCCGCGAAGCGGTGCACGGCGCGGATGCAGTGCTGTTCGTAACGCCGGAATATAACCGCGGGCTTCCCGCTGTGGTGAAGAACGCGCTCGACGTCGGTTCGCGGCCCTACGGCCACAGCGTGTTCGACGGCAAGCCCGCCGCCGTCGTCAGCGTTTCGCCCGGCGCCATCGCCGGCTTCGGCGCGAACCATCAGCTGCGCCAATCGCTCGTATTTCTCAACATGCCGGTGCTGCAACAGCCGGAGGCCTATGTCGGCGCCGCGCACACCTTGTTCGATGATGCAGGCGCCCTTACGAACAAGGACACCGAGGCGTTCCTGGCGAAATTCGCCCAGGCGTTCACCGCTTGGATCGCCAAAATCGCACCCTAGGTTCGCAGCCTAGATCAGGGCCATTTCACCGTCGGCGGCATCGAACTCAGAATGCTTTCGATGTTGCCGCCGGTCTTGAGGCCGAACGTCGTGCCGCGGTCGTACAGCAGGTTGAACTCGACATAGCGTCCGCGGCGCATGAGCTGCTCTTCGCGTTCTTCCAGCGTCCAGGCTTCGCGCATGCGCGCGCGCAGGATGCGCGGATAGACGTCGAGGAACGCCTCGCCGACGCTTTTGGTGAAGGCGAAATCACGTTCCCAATCGCCGCTGTCGTGGCGGTCGTAGAAAATGCCGCCGACGCCGCGCGCCTCGTTGCGGTGCGGCAGGAAGAAATACTCATCGCACCATTTCTTGTATTTCGCGTGCCAGGCGGGATCGTGGGCGTCGCACGCGGCTTGCATCGCGGCGTGGAAGGCGCGCGCGTCGGGGAAATCGGGCTCGCGCTGAAAGCCGAGCAGCGGCGTCAGATCGCCGCCGCCGCCAAACCAGCTTTTTCCCGAGGTCGCCAGGAAGCGCGTGTTCATGTGCGCGGCGGGCGTGCGCGGGCTGGCCATGTGCGCAATGAGGCTGATGCCGGTGGCGACGAAACGGCGATCCTCGCCGGCGCCGGGCATTGTGGCGGCCATCTCTGGGGGAAATTCGCCCATGACGTGGGAAACGTGCACGCCGACTTTTTCGAAAAAGCGCCCGCGCATCATGCCCATCACGCCGCCGCCGCCGGCGGCGCGCGTCCACGGCGTCAGCGTGAATGCGGCGGGCGCGCCGGGATAAAGCGCCTCCGGCGCTTCCGCCTCGAGCGCCTCGAATGCGGCGACAAAGCGGTCGCGCAGGGCGTCGAACCAGGTTCGGGCGGCGATGACGCGATCGGAATTGGCGAGGGTGTCGGACACGGGCTTCATCTCCCGCCGGCGTTCAGCTGGCGCGCGGCTTCATAGAGCGCCAGCGCGCCGGCGATAACCACATTGAACGAACGCGCCCCCGGCGCGATCGGCGCGCGCACGCGCGCGTCGGCCGCCTGGTGCACCGCGTCGGGCACGCCGGCGCTCTCGCGGCCGAGCAGCAGCGCGTCTCCAGCCGCGAAGCGGAAGTCGGGAAGCGCCGCATCGCCGCGCGTGGTCAACAGCACCAGGCGCCCGGCGGGGCGGATGGCCTGGAAATCCGACCAGCTGCGGTGGCGCACGATGACGGCGCGGTCGGCGTAGTCCATCGCGGCGCGCTTCAACGCCCTCTCGGTCAGCGGAAAACCGCAAGGCTCGATCACGTCGAGCGGGGCGGCGAAGCAGGCGGCCAGCCGGATCGCCGCGCCGAGATTGGCCGCGATGTCGGGCTGGTATAGCGCCAGGCGGACGCGGGCGGGCGAAAACGGCGCATCGGAAGCCATGCGCCGATCATGCGGCGCGACCGGCTGTGGATAAAGCCCGCGCGCGGCGGCAGGCGGCTTTACGGCCCTCATGCGGCCCTCATGCGGCCCCCGTGCGCCTCTTGTGCGGCGACACGCCGCGAGCCTTGAATCAGATGGAGCTTTAAGGTGCGCGCCGCGTGGTGTTCCGCCGCCGCCCTTTGGGCGCGCCTCGGCGGTGTGCGGCGCGTGGGGCGCAAGCGATCGAGGGAGCAGGCTGTTGGCCGAAACGACGGCGGATGCGCATAGCGCGGGTGGCGATGACGCGACCCGGCGCGATTTCATCTTCATTGCGGCGGGGGCCGTCGGCGGCGTCGGCGCCGTGGCGACCTTGTGGCCGCTGGTCGATCAGATGAACCCCGCCAGCGACACCTTGGCGCTCGCCTCAACCGAATATGATCTGACGCAGGTGGTCGAGGGCCAGCAGGTGGTGATCCTGTGGCGCGGGCTGCCGGTGTTTATCCGCCACCGCACGCCGACGGAGATTTCCCACGCCGTGCGTGACGACGCGGCGCCGATGAAGGATCCCGCCACCGACGCCCAGCGCATCGCCCAGGCGGATGGCAAGCCGGGCAAACCGGAATTCCTGATCGTGCAGGCCAATTGCACGCACCTGGGCTGCGTGCCCACCTTCGGCGGAGGCGATTTCGGCGGCTGGCTCTGCGCGTGCCACGGTTCGGTCTATGACACCGCCGCGCGCATCCGGAAGGGCCCCGCGCCGCTCAACCTGCTGAAGGCGCCGTACGTTTTCCAATCCGACACTGTCGTGAAGATCGGCTGAGAGCGATGAGCGGAGAAAGCACTTACAAGCCCGGCACCGGGTTCGAGCGCTGGCTCGACCAACGCCTGCCCATCATGCGCCTCGTGCATGACAGCTTCGTCGATTATCCGACGCCGCGGAACCTCAACTATTGGTGGACCTTCGGGGCCATCCTGAGCTTCTGCCTCGCGGTGCAGATCCTGACCGGGATCATCCTGGCGATGCACTACATTCCGAACGCGCTCATGGCGTTCGACAGCGTGCAGCGCATCAAGCGCGACATCCCGTATGGCTGGCTGATCCAGAGCGTCCACGGGGTTGGCGCTTCGATGTTCTTCCTCGCCGTCTACATCCACATGTTCCGCGGCATCTATTACGGCTCCTACAAGGCGCCGCGCGAGGTGCTCTGGATCCTGGGCTGCGTGATCTACCTGCTGATGGTGATCACCGCGTTCTTCGGTTACGTGCTGCCATGGGGCCAGATGAGCTTCTGGGGCGCCACCGTCATCACCAACATCCTGGGCGCGCTGCCGCTGATCGGCGAGCCCATCCTGCATTGGGTGCGCGGCGGCTTCGCGATCGAGAACGCGACGCTCAACCGCTTCTTCAGCCTGCACTATCTGCTGCCCTTCGTGATCGCCGGCGTCGTTGTGCTGCACATCTGGGCGCTGCACGTGGTGGGCCAAAACAACCCCGCCGGCGTCGAGCCGAAATCCAAGGAAGATACTGTTCCCTTCACGCCGCACGCCACGCTGAAGGATGCGGTGGGCGTGTGCGTGTTCGCGATCATGTTCGCGATCTTCGTGTTCTACATGCCTGACAGCCTGGGCGATCCGCAGAACTACATTCAAGCCAATCCGCTGGTGACGCCGCCGGAAATCGTGCCCGAATGGTATCTGCTGCCGTTCTACGCGATCCTGCGCGCTGTGCCCGATAAGCTGATGGGCGTCATCGCCATGTTCGGCGCGATCGCGGTGCTGTTCGTGCTGCCCTGGCTCGACACCTCGCGCGTGCGCTCGATGCGCTATCGTCCGGTGGCGCGCATCTTCTTCGTGATCTTCGTGGCGGCGTGCATCGGCCTTGGCTGGTGCGGTTCGAAGACGCCGGACGCGATGCTTTATCAGGGCGGCGAATTCCAGAAGATCATTAC
>JBFWWB010000034.1:0-23597 GCA_050246435.1 Hyphomonadaceae bacterium | reverse complement strand
GATCAGCTGCAGGATCGTCATTTCCGGCTGGTGCTCCAGTTCATCGAGCAGGCGGTGATCTTCCTCGCTCATCAGCTCGGCCGGCATCTTCAGCAGGGCTGCGCGCAGGCGCGTTTTCCAGAGATGCACGCGCTTGAACACGTCCGTGTTGTGGCGCGTGCGCGAGGAATACATGATGTCCTTCTGGCGCGCCAAAACCTCGTGGATGTCGCGCGGGAGATTGCCGCGCGCGTTGAACAGATCGACCTGGAACACCATCGCGTTCAGGCCGTCCTCGTGGTCGAGCAGGTATTGCAGCGGCGTGTTGGAGACGATGCCGCCGTCCCAGTAATGATCGGTGCCGATCTTCACCATCGGAAACGCGGGCGGCAGCGCGCCGCTGGCCATGACGTGCTCGGGCTCGATCGGCTCATGGCTATTGTCGAAATAGACGAAATTGCCGGTTCGCACGTTCACCGCCCCGACCGAGAAGCGGATCGCGCTGGAATTCAGCCTGTCGAAATCGATCAGGTCGCACAGCGTCTCGCGCAGCGGTGCGGTGTCGTAATAGGAGGTGGCCTCGGCCGCGCCCGGCGCGCTGAACCATGGGCCGAGCAGACGCGGGCTGAAGAAGCCGGGCTGGCCGAAAGAGGCCGTCATCATCGAGGAGGCGGCGTTGCGCGCCTGGCGGAAAATGTCGCCGTCCGGCGTGAAGGCCCAGATCGGGCGCTCGGTGATGCGCCGCCAGAATTCGCGCAGGCGCTCGACGCGCTTTTCCACCGGGTTGCCGGCGATGATCGCGGCGTTGACCGCCCCGATCGAGACGCCGGAAATCCAGTCAGGCTGGATGTCGGCCTCGCAGAGCGCCTGATAGACGCCCGCCTGATAGGCGCCGAGCGCGCCGCCGCCCTGCAGCACCAAGGCCACCCGCCGGCAGCGCGGCGGCCGCCAACCGAGGCCCGAAATGCCCAGCAATTCGGCGGGGGTCTTTGCATCCATCGGGCGCGCCTGCGTCAAAGGTTCGCCGTGGAGCCTGCGCCGCGCCGATGAAGAATTTATTAGGGATGCGGGCGGCTAACCCGCCAGCACGTCGGCCCAGTCTTTCGCGTGGCGGCGGAAGGCGGCCACGACATAGGAGCAGATCGGCTTGATCTTGAGGCCGCCGGCGCGCGCATCGTCCACGGCGCGCTGCACGAGGGCGGCGGCGATCCCGCGCCCTTCGAGGGGCGGCGGCACCAAGGTGTGGTCGATCGCGATGACGTCGCCAGTGCGGACGAAGGTCATCTCGGAGTCGGGCGCGCCGGGAATGCGCCCGACATAGCGCCCGCGGGCCCCGTGTTCTTCCAGCGTGATGGTGAGATTGTCGACCATGCGCTCTAGATGGGCGCGCTAGGCGCGCGCGCCAAGCGCCAGACGCCGGTGCGCTTGACCTCTGCGTCTTCCAAGGTGCGGCTCACCGGCACCTCGTAGCTGGCGATTTGGACGAGCTCGGCCTTCGGGAGATAGGAACGGCCGGGATCTCCAATCAGCACGGCGGCGCCGGCGGCCTCAGTGGCGCGCAGCCAGGCGAGCAGACGGGCGGCGATCTCGCGGTCATAGAAGAGATCGCCGACGAGGACCACGTCGGCGTCCGGCGCGGCGATGAGCGCATCGCCCGCGACCGCCTCCACCACGACGGCGTTCTCGCGCGCGTTGAGCGCGCAAGCGGTTGCGGCCATCGCATCGAGATCGATCGCGCGCGCGGAGGCTGCGCCCGCTTTCATTGCCGCGATCGCCACCAGGCCCGAGCCAGAGGCGACGTCCAGCACGCGGCGGCCGCGCACCATCTCCGGATGATCCAACACATAGCGCGCGAGCGCCTGACCGCCGGCCCAGGCGAACGCCCAGAAGGGCGGGTCGAGGCCGAGGGCGGCCAGGTGATCCTCCGTCATCCGCCACAACTCGACGGCGTCGTCGGCCAGATGCAGCACGATCTCGGGGCAATGCGGCGGGCGGACGAGGGCGGTGTTTTCTTGAATGAAGCGCGCGTTGTCCGGCTTCATGCGTCTTCCATCGTCACGGTGTCGGCGGCGCGCCAGCAATGCCAGGCGGCGGCGGTGCGGTAGGGCGACCAGCGCGCGCCGTACTCGCCCAGTTCCTTCGGGGTGAGGCTGCGCTTCAGCATTTTTTCCGCGCCTTTGCGTACGCCCAGATCGTCGATCGGCAGCACGTCCGGCCGGCCGAGCGAGAACATCAGATACATCTCCACCGTCCAGCGGCCGACGCCGCGGGCGGCGGTGAGGCGGGCGATGATTTCTTCATCCGGCAGGCGCGTCAGCGCGCGCGCATGCGGGATCACGCCGTCAAGCCGCTTTTGCGCGATGTCGCGGATGGCGGCGATCTTTTGGCGCGAGAGGCCGGCGGAGCGCAACTTTTCATCGCTCGCCGCCAGCAGCGCTTCCGGCGTGGGATGCGGCTTGGGAAACAGCGCAATCAGGCGGTTGTAGATCGTCGTCGCGGCCTTGCCGGAGAGCTGCTGGAATGTCACCGCGCGGATGAGGGCGCGGTAGGGGTCCTTTGCACGCTCGAACTCGCCGGGGAAGGGATCGTGACGGATCACCCAGGCGGCCATTCCGGGGCAGACGTTCGCGAGATGGGCCTCCGCCGGCGCGAGCTTGCGCTTCTTTTTCAGTGCATTCCCCATAGCGGCTTCACTACGATCCAGAGAGGCTGCAGCGCAAACGCAATCGCGGTCAGCGCGCCGATCCAGACATTGCCCTTGAAGGCGCGCAGCGCGCTCGCCGGGTTTTCCGGATCGATCTGACGCATGATCGCGGCGAACGCGGCGAACACCAGCAGCGCGGTGGCCGGCCAACCCGCGCGCGCCATGCCGGCGGCCGCGGCCCAGGCGTAGAAGGCAAGCCCGTAGAACACCGTGACGCCGGTTTTCCATCGCGCGCCGAACAGCCGCGCGGTGGAGCGCACGCCGACAAGGGCGTCGTCTTCAATGTCCTGCAGGGCGTAGATCGTGTCGTAGGCGATGACCCAGGCGATGCAGCCGGCGAACAGCACGGCAATCTCCGGGGTGAGCCGGCCCTCGACCGCGACGCCGGCCACAAGCGCGCCCCAGGAAAAGCACAAACCCAGCCAAGCCTGCGGCCACCAGGTGATCCGTTTCATGAACGGGTAGGCCGCCACCAGCGGCAGCGAGGCCAGCGCGGTGAGGATTGCGGGCGGCGGCAGAACCGCAAGCACGGCGGCGCCGGCCAGCGCCTGCGCGATGAGCCAGCACCAAGCGGCGCCCAGCGTAACCCGGCCCGCCGGCAGCGGGCGCGAACGCGTGCGCTCGACCTGCGCATCGATCGCTCGATCGACGATGTCGTTGTAGGTGCAGCCGGCCCCGCGCATGGCGATCGCGCCGAGCAGGAAGGCGGCTAGAAAAATCCCGTCCTGCGGCCAGAAGAAGCCCTCGCCCGTGCGCGCCAGCGCCAATCCCATCACGCAGGGTATGAACAACAGCCGCCAGCCGACCGGGCGGTCCCAGCGGGAGAGCTGCGCGAAGGCGCGCAACGGGTCGGGCAGGCCGTCCGTCCAGTGGCGGGGGAGAGAGTCGAGCGGCTTGGCGGCGTCCATGACGCCCACAGCCCTGGCCCGACGGCGGGCGAAACGCAACTACCGGCGCGCCCGCGGCGCTGGACGCCGCGCGCACGATTTTGTAAACGGGCCGCACTTCAGCTTCGTAAGGGAAGCGCGATGAAAAACCTGGTTCGCCGGTAATCCGACGCGCCTGGGCGCCAGACGCCCCCGTCGCCCTTCCGCACCGCGTCAGCGGGTTGTTTGCACCTTTGGTTCTTCCCACCGCGCGGCGCATGGCCGCCGGCGGCTTTCGATGGCGCCACCATGAGCGATGCCGCGTACGACGATGACGACGACGATAGCCGGCCGCTGCGGGCGCCGGCCGGCGCGATCGCGGCCTATGTGTGGCGGCGCTGGCGGGCGCAGAAGCCGTTCATCATCGGCTTCTTCCTGTTCTATCTCGTCGCCGTGGGCTGCGATCTGGCGCTGCCTGTGCTTTCGGGGCATCTTGTGCAGGCGCTGGCCGCAGGCCCCGAGAACGCGCGCCGCGAAGTGCTGGGCGCCTACACCGCGTTCGCGGCCGTGGCCTTCGCATTCTATTTCCTGCGCAATTCGGCGACGCGCTTCTGGATACCGGTGGCCGCACGCAACATGCGCGACATCGTGAACGACGGCTTCCGCGACGTGCAGCGCTTCAGCGCCGATTGGCACGCCAACAATTTCACCGGCGCCACGGTGCGGCGCGTGTCGCGCGCGATGAACGGCTACGACCTCATCTCCGATACGATGGTGTTCTTCCTGTTGCCGGCGGTAATGGTGCTGACCGGCGTTACAGTGATGACGGCGATGCGCTGGCCGGTGATCGGCAGCTTCGTGGGCCTCACCATCGCGCTGATGGTGGGCCTCAATTACTGGTCCGCCCGGCATTATCTGCGGCGCAACTATATCGAATCGAACAACGCCGACACGCGCATCGGCGCCTCGCTTGCCGATGCGGTGGGATCGAACCCGAGCGTCAAGGCGTTCGGCGCCGAAGCGCGCGAGGAAAAGCGCATCTGGGACGTGGCGGAGGATTGGCGCGCCAAGACGGAGCTCTTGTGGGTGCGCGGCACGAATGTGTGGTTGGCGCAGAACATCCTGCTGTTCATCCTGCAGGTGGGGCTTCTTGGGCTTGTGGTCCGCGAATGGCTGAACGGGCGCGCCAGCGCGGGGGACGCGGCGTACGCCATCACGTCCTACTTTCTGGTTTCTGGCTATCTGCGCCAGATCGGCGAGAACATCCGCAATCTGCAGAAGGGATTCGCCGATCTCTCCGACGTAGTGGCCTACGATCTGCAGGCCGCCGAGATCGTCGATGCGCCCGGCGCGCCGGAGTTCAAGGCAGGCGCGGGCCGGATCACCTTCGATCGTGTGCGCTTCCGCTACCAGAGCCAGGCGGCCGATCTCTATTCCGATTTCTCGCTGGAAATCGCGCCTGGCGAGACCGTGGCGCTCGTCGGCCCGACGGGCTCCGGCAAGTCGACATTCGTAAAGCTGCTGACGCGGCTTTACGACGTGAGCGGCGGTGCGGTGCGGATCGACGGGCAGGACGTGCGCACCGTGCGTCAGGCCGGGTTGCGCCGCGCGCTCGCCTTGGTGCCGCAGGACCCGGCGCTGTT
Source organism: Hyphomonadaceae bacterium (assembly GCA_050246435.1). Taxonomy (GTDB): domain Bacteria; phylum Pseudomonadota; class Alphaproteobacteria; order Caulobacterales; family Aquidulcibacteraceae; genus JAKFWI01. Next base: position 18,405 of record JBFWWB010000034.1, on the reverse strand, counting down.
CCATCGCAGCCTGCGCGAGAATATTTCCTACTCCGATCCCGACGCGCCGATCGAGCGGGTGATCGAGGCCGCGCGGCGCGCCCGCGCGCACGAATTCATCGCGCGCCTGCCGAAAGGCTACGACACGGAAGTGGGCGAGCGCGGGGTGAAGCTTTCCGGCGGCGAGCGCCAGCGCGTGGCGCTGGCGCGCGCCTTCCTCGCCAACGCGCCGATCCTGATCCTCGACGAGGCGACCTCTTCGCTCGACACCGAAACCGAGCGCGACGTGCAGGCCGCGATGAAGGAGCTGAAGATCGGGCGCACCACGATCGTCATCGCCCATCGCCTCTCCACGGTGCGCGAGGCCGACCGCATCCTCGTGTTCGATGCAGGGCGCATTGTCGAACAAGGGCCGCACGCCGAACTGATCGCCAAGCGCGGCCTCTATGCGCGCCTGCACGCGATGGCGGACGGCGAATTGCTGCCGGCGGCGTGATCGCCGATGTCCGCGCCGCGCCTCTATCTCGATGCGGATTTCACGGCCGCCGCGCGCGTGGCGCTGGATGAGGCGCAGTCGCGCTATCTGCTGCAGGTAATGCGCCTGCGCGCGGGCGCGGGCGTGCGGGTGTTCAACGGGCGCGATGGCGAATGGGACGCCGCGATGGAGGTCGCGGGCAAGCGTGGCGCGGCGCTGGCCTTGGGCGCGCAGACGCGCACACAGGCCGCTTCGCCTGATCTGTGGCTGTTGTTTTCGCCGCTGAAGCGGCAGGCGACGGATTGGCTGGTGGAGAAGGCGACCGAACTGGGCGCCGCCGTGCTGCAGCCCGTGATCCTGAAGCGCACCGTTGGAGAAACGGTGCGCACCGAGCGGCTGGCCGCCATCGCGCGCGAAGCGGCCGAGCAGAGCGAACGCCTCGATCTGCCGATGGTGCGTGTAGCCGCCCCCCTAGCGCGGGCGCTGGAAGGATGGGACGCCGACCGGCCGCTGCTCTACGCCGATGAGGCGGGCGAGGAAGGCGGCAAGCCCTGGGGCGGGCAGGCAGGGCGCGCCGCACCCCTGCTCGACGCGCTGGCGGCGCTTCAGGGCGCAAAACGCCTAGCCTTGCTGATCGGGCCGGAGGGCGGGTTCGATCCCGCCGAGCGGACCAATCTGCGCGGCCTTTCCTTCGTACGCCCGGTTTCCCTCGGCCCCCGTATTTTGCGCGCCGAAACGGCCGCAGCCGCGGCCCTCGCCGTGATCCAGGCCGCCTGGGGAGATTGGCGGGCGTGACGTGGGCTTGCGAGGCGAAGGTTTTCCGCCCACATGGCGCGCTGGGTGACGCAAAGCAGGCAGAGGGAGTGGGGAATGGCGGATGTGAAGTCCAAATCTCCGTCGATCGAAAACTTCACTCAATTGGTCGAGCATTTGGAATCCGGCGCGAAGCCCAAGGCGCAATGGCGCGTCGGCACCGAGCACGAAAAGTTCGTCTTCCGCCGCGCGGATCGTTCGCCGGTTTCGTTTGAGGGGCCAAACGGGATCGCCGCCCTGCTCGATGGCCTCGCGGAAAAATATGCTTGGCAGCGCGTCTATGAAGGCGAAAGCGTCATCGCGCTGCGCCAGGCGGGCGCTTCGATCACGCTGGAGCCGGCCGGCCAATTCGAGCTTTCCGGCGCGCCGCTGGAAAGCCTGCACGAAACCAACGACGAAACCGAAACGCACCTGAGGCAGGTGCGCGACGTGGCGGGCGGCCTGGGCCTCGGCTTCCTGGCGCTGGGCTTTTCGCCGAAATGGAGTCTCGACGAAACGCCGATCATGCCCAAGGCGCGCTACAAGATCATGCGCGAGTACATGATGAAGGTCGGCCGGCTCGGCCGGCAGATGATGTTCCGCTCGTGCACCGTGCAGGCCAATCTGGATTTCGGCTCCGAGGCCGACATGCGCAAGAAATTCCGCGTGTCGCTCGCGCTGCAGCCGATCGCCACTGCACTGTTCGCGAACTCGCCGTTCGCCGAGGGCCGCCTCAACGGGCACCTTTCCTATCGCGGGCATGTCTGGTCCGACACCGATCCCGACCGCACGGGCATGCTGCCATTCGTTTTTGAGGACGGCTTCGGGTTCGAGCGCTACGCCGACTACGCGCTCGATGTGCCGATGTATTTCGTCTACCGCGACGGGCGTTACATCAACACCGCGGGGCGCTCCTTCCGGGATTTCCTGAAGGGCAAATTGCCCGAACTGCCGGGCGAAAAACCGACCCTGAAGGATTGGGAGGACCACCTCACCACGCTATTCCCCGAGGTGCGCCTCAAGACCTATCTCGAGATGCGCGGCGCCGACACCGGCCCCGCCGGCATGCTTTCCGCGCTGCCGGCGTTTTGGACGGGAATTTTCGATTGCGAGGCTGCCCTGGAAGCGGCGTGGAGCCTCGTCAAAGGCTGGACCGCGGAAGACCGCGAAGCGCTGCGCCGCGCCGTACCGGCCCTGGGCTTGCGCGCGCCGATCCGCGGCGCCAGCGCGCGCGACATCGCGCAAGCCGCCCTCGCCATTTCACGCCAAGGCCTCAAGGGCCGCTCGCGGGTGAACGCGCACGGCGACGATGAGACGATCTACCTCGCCCCGCTCGATGATATCGCCGCCACTGGCGTGACCGCGGCGGAACGGCTGATCGAGCGCTGGCGGACGGAATGGAAGGGCGCGGTCGATCCAGTTTTCGAGGCATGCGCGTACTGAAGCTGCGCCGCAGGCGAAATTTCCTGCGCGTTGCGCTCGCCGCTTGCGCGCTCTGCGAAGTTGGCGCCAACATGGGCGTGGGACATCGGGGGTCGACGTGCTCCACGATCTGAATGAAGCGCTGCTGACGCCGCGCTTGCGCATCGAGCCGCTCACACGGCGGCTGAGCGCCGTTGCGCGCAAAGGGCCGGAGGCGCTGGCCGAGGCGATCGACGCCGACGTGCCGCCGGAATGGTCGGCCGCGGGCGGCCTGCGGCTGCTGGCGCGCGCTTGGCGACTGGAGGATCAATCGGCCGCGCCGGAACGTGCGCTGGTGATCCATCGCTGCGACGAGCGGGTGATCGGCGATTTGCGCTTTTCATCAGCCGGGCGCCCGCGCGGCGCCATCGAGCTTGGCTACGCCATCACCAGCCTTTACCGCCGCCAGGGCTACGCGACCGAAGCGGCGGGCGGCCTGCTGGATTGGGCGTTCGCGCACGATGCGGGCCTGCAGGTAATCGCCGGCTGCGACCGCGGCAACCGCGCCTCCGTGCGCACGTTGCGGCGGCTCGGCTTCTGGCTCGACGGCGCGCATGTCGATGCGTTCTGGTGGCTGCTCACCGCCGATCTTCGCGCCGAGGCGCGCGCCCGCGAACTATAACGCTTGCTTGAAGGCGCGCTAAGGCGGCTGGGCTGCGGCTTGCCGCTGGCGGCGGCGCATGCTGGATTGCCGGCCTCGACCAGCCGCTGGGGGAGCCGGCCCGATCATGTGGAATATCGTCACCCTTGTCGGGCTGGGCGTCACTGCGCTCACAATTCCCCCGGTGCTGCTGCAATTGCGCAAGCATCCGCGCGGGCTATTCGTCCTGTTCTTCGCCGAGATGTGGGAGCGGTTCTCGTACTACGGGATGCGCGGCATCCTCATCACCTACATGACGCAGCATTTCCTGTTCGACGATACGTTCTCGCAGGGACAATACGGCGCCTACACGTCGCTGGTTTATCTGGTGCCGCTGATCGGGGGCATGGCCGCCGACCGCCTGCTCGGCACGCGCAAGGCGATCGCGTTCGGCGCGCTGCTGCTGGTGGCCGGCCACTTGGCGATGGCGATCGAGCAGAAACCCGCGACGCAGACGCTCACCTATGAAGGCCGCACCTACAACATCCTCGCGGAGGGCCGCCAGGATCAGCGCCAGGTGCGTCTCGAGGTCGACGGCAAGCCTTACGCATTCGGCCCCGCTGCGGACGGCGGCGGGCTGGCCATCGAAGGGCTGCCGCCCGGCGCCTCGCTGCCGAGCGTGCTGGCGAAGGATTCGTTCACCACCGCCGTGGAAGGCCGCGACCCGGTGTACGTGTCGATCTTCTACCTGGCGCTGTCGCTGATCATCCTGGGCGTGGGCTTCCTGAAGCCGAATATCTCCTCGATCGTCGGCCAATTGTATCCGCAAGAAGATCCGCGCCGGGACTCCGGCTTCACGCTCTATTATTACGGCATCAATCTCGGCGCATTCTGGGCCTCGATCCTGTGCGCCGGCCTCGGTCTGACCTTGGGATGGGCCTACGGCTTCGGGCTGGCCGGCATCGGCATGCTCGCCGGCTTCGTGGTGTTCGTGCTGGGCAAGCCGCTGCTCGAAGGCAAGGGTGAGCCGCCCGATCCGGAAGCGCTCAAGAAGCCGCTGATCGGCCCGATCAACCGCGAATGGGCGATCTATCTGCTGGCGATCCCGGGGCTGGCGGCGGTGTGGTGGCTGGTGCAGCGCGAGGCGGTGGTGAATTGGCTGCTGCTGGCCGCCGCGATCGCGATCCTCGTCTATTTCTTCTGGTACATGGCGCGTAAATGCACCGCCGTGGAGGCGCAGCGGATCATCCTGGCGTTGATCCTCATTTCCGCAGCGACCGTGTTCTGGACCTTGTTCGAACTGGCGGGCACAGCGCTCAACCAGTTCGCCGAGCGCAACACGCAGCTGCCCTCGAACGGCTTCTGGAGCGTCAGCTCCGGGCAGACGCAGAGCTTCAACGCCGGCTTCATCCTGCTGCTGGCGCCGGTGTTCGCCGCGCTGTGGGCGTTCCTGGAAAAGCGCAAGTCCGATCCAAACGACGTGATGAAGTTCGCGCTGGCGCTGGTGCAGGTGGGCGCGGGCTTCCTGGTGCTGGTGTTCGGCGCGCAATTCGCGGATGCGCAGGCGCGGGTGCCGCTGATCTTCCTGGCGTTGCTTTATCTGCTGCACACCACGGGCGAGCTGTGCCTTTCGCCGGTGGGCCTCTCGGCGATGACAAAGCTGGCGCCGGCGGCGATCCTCTCCACGATTATGGCGACATGGTTCCTTTCCTCTTCGGCCGCCCAAGCGCTCGGCGCGCAGATCGCCAAGGTCACCGCGCAAGAGACGATCGGGGGGCGCGTGCTCGATCCGCACGCGGCATTGGCGACCTATGTGAGCGTGTTCCAGCAGATTGGCGTGGGCGCGATCGTGATCGGCGTGCTGCTGGCGGCGGCTTCGCCCTGGCTCAAGCGGCTGGCGCACCGGAACGACTGACATGCGCGCGCCGCCCGCCCGCCGTATTCTGGCGCAAACCGGGCGTAATCGCGGTGTAATGATTCGAAGCCGCTGGCGCGAAGCCCATCGCGCATGCGGCGGAGGCGCTCGTCCATGCCGGCCAAACGCGCACCGCTGAACCGCACGACGGGCGAAACGCCCCACGCCGGAACGCCCGCGGGCGCGCTGGAGCTGCTGCTGGGCTGGCGCGCGCCGGAAACGCCGCGCGCGCAGATGGGTTTTTCCGCGCCGCAGCGCGAACTGGCCGGGGTGCAGGGCGAAGAGCCGCTGCTTTATGCAGAGGATCGTCACCTGCTCACCATCGCGCCCACGGGTGCGGGCAAGGGGCGCGGCGTCATCATCCCCAACCTGCTGCGCTTCGAAGGCTCGGCGATCGTCATCGATCCCAAGGGCGAGACGTGGCACGTCACGCAGCGCCGCAGGCGCGAGATGGGCCAGAAGATTTATCTGCTCGATCCATTCGGCGCGGCCGCGAAGCGGGCGGACGCGCTGAACCCGTTCGACTTATTCAAACGCCCGGGCGCGCTGCTGGACGCGGACGCGGAAATGCTGGCGGGGCTGCTCGCCGGAGATGCTGGGTTCCACAAGGAGCCCTTCTGGGACAATTGGGGTCGCTCGCTGATGGCCGGCGTGATCGCCGCCGTCGCCGAAACCGCGCCCGCCGGCGAGCGGCATTTCGGTAAAGTCCGCGAAATCCTCATGAGCGACGACGCGATCTACAATCTTTCCGCGCTAGTGGAAAACAGCGATGACCTGAACCGTCTTTCCAAGCAGAACATTTCGAGCTTTCTGCCGATCACCGAGCAGACGCGCTCGGGCATCCTCTCGACCGCGCAATCCTATCTGAAGGTGGTCAATTCGGATGCGGCGCTCAAAAGCCTCTCGCGCTCTTCCATCGATTTGAATGCGCTGCGCGAGGGCGCGCCGATCACGATCTATATCGTCATCCCGCCGGACAAGCTGGAGAGCCACGGCGCGCTTTTGCGTTTGTGGGTGGGCGCGCTGATGCTGACGGTGATGGGGCGCAAGCGCCGGCCGAAGCGCTCAACCCTGTTCCTGCTCGACGAGTGTGCGCAATTGGGCGAGTTTGGGCCCTTGCGCCAATCGATGACCTTGCTGCGCGGATACGGACTGCAGGTGTGGCCGTTCTTCCAGGATTTATCTCAGCTGCAGCGGCTTTATCCGCGCGACTGGCGCACGATCTTCAACAATGCCGGCGTGTTTCAGCTGTTCGGCGTGGCCAACCATCTGATGGCGCGCGAGAGCGCCGATCTGATCGGCGATGTCGACGCCGATCAGATGCGCGCGCTGCCGGGGGACCGCCAGATCGTCGCCGTTTCGGGCCAGCAGGCGATGCAATGCCGCCTGCCGGATTATCTGACGGATGCGGCCTTCGCCGGCGCCTGGGATCCCAACCCGATGTTCGAGCCGGCGGAGACGCCGCCGGTGAAGGGGCCTGCGCGATGATCGACGAAGCGACGTTGGCGGCGGTGCAGGGCAATGCGCGTCTCACGATCGAGGAACTGGGCCCGCTCAGCGAAATGGCGCTCGGCTTCGACGAAGCCTCCGTCGCCTGGCTCGAAGGCTTCATCGAGCGCCAACGCGAGCGCGATCATGACGTGGAGGGGCTCGTTTCCGTGCTCGGCTGCTTCTTGGGCGAAGCGATCATCGCCGGCGCCGGCGGCGGCGTTTGGGATCAGGGCGAACACGGGCTGGGCGTGCGCTTCGCCAACGGCGATTGGTGCTTCCCGTTCGCCAAGATGGAAAAGCAGTTCGAGAACGGCGCCGAGGCCGGCGACGGAATTCTCAGCTTCTATCGCGTGGCGGTGGAGCAGGTGGCGAAGGGCGGACTTTAGCCGCCAGCGTCACCTCCCCCGCCTGCCGCAGCGAAAGCCAGAGTCCAGAAGCGGCGGCGCCTGATCCAGTCCTGCGCCGTCAGCGTTTATGGGCTCGCAGGCGCCAAGCGACTATCCCGCGCCGCCGACGGTGAGGCCGGTGATGTAGAGCGTCGGCTGACCGACGCCGACCGGCACGCTCTGCCCCGCCTTGCCGCAGGTGCCCACGCCGTCATCGAGCTTCAAATCGGCGCCGATCATCTTCACGCGGGTGAGCGCTGAGGCGCCGTCCCCGATCAGGGTCGCGTTCTTCACCGGCGCTTTGATCTTCCCGTCCTCGACGAGATAGGCCTCGGTGCATTGGAACACGAACTTGCCGCTCGTGATGTCGACCGAGCCGCCGCCGAAATTCACCGCATAAAGCCCGTTCTTCAGGCTGCGCAGGATTTCTTCGGGATCCTTGTCTCCCGCGGCCATGAAGGTGTTCGTCATCCGCGGCATCGGGCGGTGGGCGTAGCTTTCGCGCCGGCCGTTGCCCGTGGGCGCCACGCCCATGAGGCGGGCGTTCATCCGGTCCTGCAGATAGCCTTTGAGGATGCCGTCCTCGATCAGCACGGTGCGCGTGGTCGGCGTGCCTTCATCGTCCACCGTCAGCGAGCCGCGCCGCCCTTCCATCGTCCCGTCGTCGATCACGGTAACGCCGGGCGCGGCGACGCGCTCGCCTACCTTGCCGGAGAAAGCGGAGGTGTTTTTGCGGTTGAAATCGCCTTCCAGGCCGTGGCCTACCGCCTCGTGCAGCAGCACGCCCGGCCAGCCGGGGCCGAGCACCACATCCATCTCCCCTGCCGGGGCGGGCACGGCGTCCAGATTGACCAACGCGACGCGCAGCGCCTCGTCAGCCAGCGCTTTCCAGCGCTCGGGCTGGATCCATTGCTCGTAGGCGTCGCGCCCGCCGGCCCCGGCGGAGCCGTTCTCGCGGCGGCCGTCTTTCTCCACCGTCACCGCTATATTCACCCGCACGAGGGGGCGCGCATCGTCCACACGGGCGCCGTCCGGGCGCAGGATGGAGACGGCGCGGTGCGAGGCGGCGAGGGAGGCTGAAACCTGCACGACGCGCGGGTCTTTCGCGCGGACATAGGCGTCGATCTCGGCGAGGAGGTCGGTCTTGTCGGTGAAACCGGGCGCGGCGAGGGGGTCGACGTCGCGATAGAGCTTGCGGTTGGTGCGCGCGGGATTCGCGTCGAGCGTGGCCTGCCGGCCGCGCTTGGCGGCGGCCGCGGCCTCGCCCGCGCGCGCGATCGCCTCCGGCTCGAAGCTGCTGGCGTGGCCGTAGCCGGCGGTTTCGCCGGAAACCACGCGCAGGCCGAAGCCTTGGCTCGCGTCGAACGAGGCGGCCTTCAGCCGCCCGTCGTCCCAGGCGAAGCTTTCCGAGCGGGCCTCTTCGACGAAAAGCTCGGCGTCCTCTGCGCCGTGGGCGGCCTGCTCCAGCACCCGCCGGGCCGCATCCCAATCCATCGCGCCGCCGCCGTCCGCCATGCCGAACTCCTTCTCCGTCGAGCGTCACATATAGAGCGCGCCGGCGGCTTGCGCAGGCCCCTCCGCGCCGTCGGCGTTGCGCCTTGCCTCACATGCGACAAAAATGGCGGGGGCCTCGCGCCGCGGATGCGTATAAGCGATGGACTGGGCCGTCTCGTGGGCCCCAGGCGGATGGAGCATGTGTGTGAAATTTAAGGGGCTTAAGCGGGCGGCGCAGACTTCTGCCGGCGCGGGTCTCGCGCCTGCGCTCATGGGGCTTGCAGCCTGGGCGGCGGGCGCCGGGCAGGCTGGCGCGATCCCCGCGCCAAAGATCGGCCAGCCGGTGGACGGCGCGATCGACCTGCAGGGCGGCGCCACGGTCGTTTCGGCCAACATCCACGAGTTCCACACGATCCTGCTGTGGATCATCACGATCGTGACCGCGGTGGTGCTGCTGCTGCTGCTGTGGGTGATGATCCGCTACAATCGCCGCGCCAATCCGACGCCGCGGAAGTTCAGCCACAACACACTGGTGGAGATCGTCTGGACGGTCGTGCCGGTGCTGATTCTGGTCTTCATCGCGGTGAAATCGTTCCCGCTGCTGGCGGAGGAAGAAATCCCGCCGAAGACGGAGCTGACGATCAAGGCGATCGGAAACAAGTGGTATTGGAGCTACGAGTATCCGGACATGGGCGTTTCGTTCGATTCGAACGTGCTGGCGCAAAAAGACGCCGCCGCCCGCGCCAAGCCGTATCTGCTGGCTGTCGATGAGCCGCTGATCGTGCCGACGGGCATCAATGTGAAGGTGCTGATCTCCTCCAACGACGTGATCCATTCCTGGGCGATGCCCTCCTTCGGGGTGAAGCAGGATGCGATCCCCGGCCGCGTGAACGTGGCCTGGTTCAACGTGAAGGATCCGGGCGTCTATTACGGGCAATGCTCGGAATTGTGCGGCATCCGCCACGCCTTCATGCCGATCGAGATTCACGCGGTGAATCCGGTGGAGTTCGAGGCCTGGATCCGCAGCAAGGGCGGCAGCACGGTAGCCTCCGCACCCACCGCCCCGGCTGAACCCGCGCCGTCGGCGCCCGCGGCCCCCGCCGCCGCGCCCGCCGGCCAACCGAGCTGATTCGAGGGACACGATGGCGACCGACACTTCGCACCTTGAAGGCCACGCCGAGGATCACGGCGCGCACGCCGATCACCGGCCGAGCATCTGGAGCCCGAAACGCTGGCTCTACTCGACCAACCACAAGGACATCGGCACGATGTACCTGATCTTCGCGATCATCGCGGGGATTGTCGGCGGGGTGATGTCGGGCCTGATCCGCTGGGAGCTGGCTGAGCCTGGCCTGCAGCTTTTCGGCGCGCTCAACGATCCCGCCGCGCACGGGCCCTTCGGCACCGCGCACAATTACAACGTGATCGTCACCATGCACGGCCTGATCATGATCTTCTTCATGGTCATGCCGGCGATGATCGGGGGCTTCGGCAACTGGTTCGTGCCGCTGATGATCGGCGCGCCGGACATGGCCTTCCCGCGGATGAACAATATCTCGTTCTGGCTGCTGCCGGTGAGTTTCACGCTGGCGACGATGTCGATGTTCGTTTCGGGCGACGGGGCGCAGCACGGCTTCGGCGGCGGCTGGACGCTGTATCCGCCGCTCTCCACCACCAGCCACAACGGGCCGGCGATGGATCTGCTGATCCTGTCGCTGCACATCGCGGGCGCCTCCTCGATCCTCGGTGCGATCAATTTCATCACCACCATCTTCAACATGCGCGCGCCGGGCATGACGCTGCACCGGATGCCGCTGTTCGTATGGTCAATCCTGGTGACGGTGTTTCTGCTGCTGCTGGCGCTTCCGGTGCTGGCCGGCGCGCTGACGATGCTGCTGACGGACCGCAATTTCGGCACGCAATTCTTCGAGCCGGCCGGCGGCGGCGATCCAGTGATGTATCAGCACCTGTTCTGGTTCTTCGGCCACCCCGAAGTGTACATCCTGATCCTGCCGGGCTTCGGCATGATCTCGCAGATCGTCTCGACCTTCTCGAAGAAGCCGGTGTTCGGCTATCTCGGCATGGCCTACGCGATGGTGGCGATCGGCTTCATCGGCTTCGTCGTGTGGGCGCACCACATGTACACGGTGGGCATGGGTTTCGATCTGGAAGCCTATTTCGTGGCCGCGACGATGATCATCGCGGTGCCCACGGGCATCAAGATATTCTCCTGGATCGCCACGATGTGGGGCGGCTCGATCGAGTTCAGCGTGCCGATGCTGTGGGCGATCGGCTTCATCTTCCTGTTCACCGTGGGCGGGGTGACCGGCGTGGTGCTCGCCAATTCGGGCGTCGATACCGTGCTGCACGACACGTATTACGTGGTGGCGCACTTCCACTACGTGCTGTCGATGGGCGCGGTGTTCACGATCTTCGCCGGCTTCTACTACTGGATCCCGAAGATGAGCGGCTACCGCTACAACGGCTTCCTTGGTGGTCTGCACTTCTGGGTGACGTTCGTCGGCGTGAACCTGATCTTCTTCCCGCAACACTTCCTGGGCCTGCAGGGCATGCCGCGGCGCTATGTGGATTATCCCGCGGAGTTCGCGGTCTGGAACCACATCTCGTCGATCGGCTATGCGATCGCGGCGAGCGGCGTCGTCATCTTCCTGGCGATGCTGGCGGAGATGTTCCTGGCGAAGCGTAAGGCGGGGGCCAATCCGTGGGGCGAGGGCGCGACGACTCTCGAATGGACGCTCTCTTCGCCGCCACCCTTCCACCAGTTCAACGAATTGCCGCGGATCACGTCCGACGCGCATTGAGCCAAGCCGCGCCGCCTTCGCTTGCGGGGGCGGCGCGCCGGAGAAGCGCTTGACCGACATCACGGTCGCCCATGAATCGCCCCGCGCCGCCAGCGCCGGGGATTATCTCGCGCTGATGAAGCCGCGGGTGATGAGCCTGGTGGTGTTCACTGGGCTCGCCGGGCTGTTGTGTGCGCCGGCTGCGGTCGATCCGGTGCTCGGCTTCTCCATCCTGCTGGCGATCGCGGTGGGCGCGGGCGCTTCCGGCGCGCTCAACATGTGGTTCGACGCTGACATCGACGGCGCTATGGCGCGCACGCGCGCGCGGCCCGTGCCGGCCGGTCGGGTGCGGCGTGAGGAGGCGCTGGGCCTCGGAATCGTGTGCTCGGTGCTGGCGGTGCTGCTGATGGCGCTGGCGGGCGGCGCACTCGCCGCCGGCCTGCTCGCTTTCACGATTTGGTTCTACGCTGTCGTCTACACGCAATGGCTGAAGCGCCGCACGGCGGAGAATATTGTGATCGGCGGCCTCGCCGGCGCATTGCCGCCGGCGATTGCGTGGGCGGGCGCGACCGGCAGCCTCGATCTCGCGCCGCTGCTGCTCGTGACGATTATCTTCCTTTGGACGCCGCCGCATTTCTGGGCGCTGGCGCTGCTGCGCCGCGGCGAATACGAAGCCGCCGGCGTGCCGATGCTCCCCGTTACGCATGGCGCGCGGGAAACGCGCCGGCGTATTTTCGCCTACGCCGTGGTCTGCGCGCTGGCGGCGCTTTCACCGGTTTTCATCGCGCTGGGCGGCGCGCTTTATGCGATAGTCGCCGCGCTGGGCGGCGCGTTCTTCGTGTTCCTGGCATTTCGCGTATGGCGCTCGCGCGCGGGCGATGCGGGAGCGGCCGGCGATCACGATCTGTATCGCGCCAAGGCGGAGGACAAACCCGCGCGCAATCTCTTCGCCTTCTCCATCCTCTATCTGGCGGCGCTGTTCGCGGCCCTCATCGCGGAGCGGGCGTTCGGCCTCTTTTGGCCGCTGGCGTGAGCGCGCCCGAACCGCCGAGCGGCGCGCCCGATGACACGTTCGTGCGTGCGCGCAAGCGGCGCAATGCGCTGATCGCGGTGGCGTTGCTGGCCTTTGTCGTGTTGGTTTTCCTGGTGACGATCGCCAAACTCAAAGCGGCTTCGGGCATATGAGCGCGCCCGCCTCCAACGCCAATCGGCGCACCGCGCTGATCGCCGTGGCGGTGTTCGCCGCCATGGTGGGGCTCACGTTCGCGGCGGTGCCGCTCTACGGCATGTTCTGCCGCGCCACCGGCTTCGACGGCACTACGCGCCGGGCCGAGGCCGCCCCGAAGGAGATTCTCGCGCGCACGGTGGAGGTGCGCTTCGACACGCACGTGGCGCCAGGCTCGCCGCTGCGGTTCGAGCCCGATGCGCGGCTCAAGACGCTGCGCCTGGGCGAAACGGGGCTCGCCTTCTTCCGCATCACCAACCCGACGGACAAGCCAGTGCGGGCGGTGGCGACCTACAACGTCACGCCCGAGCAGACGGGCGCCTATTTCAAGAAGCTCGAATGCTTCTGCTTCCAGCGCCAGACGTTCGGACCCGGCGAGACCGTGGAGGTGCCGGTGGTGTTCTTCGTCGACCCCGCGATGCTGGAAGACCCCGACACCAAGCGCGTGGGCGAGATCACGCTGTCCTACACCTATTTCGACGCCGACAGCCGCGAGGTTCAAACCGTGACCGCCCAGGCCGAGGGCTCGCCGGGCAAGCGAATAGGGCGCGTTGTCGCAACGCCCTGACCGGCGCCTTGGCCTTGCCGGCGACGCGGGATAGACGTGATCGCGTTCATTTTCAGGGGCGGACGCCCCTAGCGCGGTGAAAGCAGGCTCATGGCCCATTCCGGCGACGTCCACCACGACTATCACCTGGTCAACCCCAGTCCCTGGCCGGTGGTGGGATCGGTTTCGGCGCTGATTCTGGCGATCGGCGCGGTCATCGCGATGCGCGGCCTGGCGGAGGCTTCGCCCGAAGCGGGCTTCCTCGCCAACGACGTGCTGGCGAAGGGCAAGCCCTGGGTGCTGTTGCTGGGCTTCCTCGGCGTCGGTTGGACGATGTTCGGCTGGTGGAGCGACGTGATCAAGGAAAGCCGCCAGGGCGATCACACCCCGGTGGTCGATATTGGCCTGCGCTACGGCATGATCCTGTTCATCGCCTCGGAGATCATGTTCTTCGTCGCGTGGTTCTGGATCTTCTTCGAGCTGGCGATTTTCCACGGCCACCGCGCAGCGTGGTACATCCCCGCCTGGGACGCGGAGACCGCGCAGGCGTGGGCCTCATGGCCGCCGCCCCACGTCGACACGTTCGACCCCTTCCATCTGCCGCTGATGAATACGCTCATCCTGCTGCTTTCGGGCACGACGGTGACGTGGGCGCACCACGCGATGCAGCAGGGCGACCGCAAGGGCGCGCGCAACGGGCTCATCCTCACCGTGCTACTGGGCCTGCTGTTCACCTACATTCAGTTCGGCCTGGAATATCCCCATGCCGGCTTCGCGTTCGGCAATCAGGGCCAGATCACCAACGCCACGCTCTACGGCGCGTCGTTCTTCATGGCGACGGGCTTCCACGGCGTGCACGTCATCATCGGGACGATCTTCCTGTTCGTGTGCCTGATGCGCTTGCTGGCCGGCCAATTCACGCCGACGAAGCATTTCGGCCTCGAAGCGGCGGCCTGGTATTGGCACTTCGTCGACGTCGTTTGGCTGTTCCTCTTCACGTTCGTGTACGTGACACCGAAGCTGGCGCTGGAAGGATGACGCAAAGCGCGCCGCCATCGCCCTTCGTTGCGGCGGTCAAGGCGCGCTGTCCAAACTGCGGCAAAGGCAAGCTCTTCGCCGGCTTCATCCGGTTCGCGCCGCGCTGCGACGTCTGCGGGGTTAGTTTCCGCACAGCGGACGTGGGCGACGGCGCGGCGGTGTTCGTCATGTTCATCGTCGGTGCGATTGTGGTGCCGCTTGCGTTCATCCTGCAGTTCGCGTTCGCCGCGCCGACAGTGCTGACGCTCGCCACTGCATGCGCCGCGGCGATCGCGCTTTCGCTCGGGTTGCTGCGGCCAGTCAAAGCCCTGCTTTATGCGCTGCAATTCCGCAACAAGGCGGCGGAGGGCCGCCTGGACGAGCCGTGATCGGGCGCTTGCGCTTCCGGCCGTACCGCTTGCTGACGCTGGCCACGCTGCTGGCGCTGGCGCTGCTGGCGCAGCTCGGCGAGTGGCAGTGGCGGCGCTATCAGGAAAAGCGCGCCCACGCCGGCGAGATCGAAACGATGACGCTGGTGCGCTTTGCGCCCGTGCTGGGGAAGCTGCAGCTCGTCTATGGCGTGCGCGACGGGCAGGCCGTGTGGCGCCTCTTCGCACCGGTGACGCAGGACGGCGAGATCGTGTTCCTCGATATGGCGGAATATCCGGGCCTCGCGCCGCCCGATTGGCGCACGATCAAGGAGCCCTTCACCGGCGATGCGGCGATCCGCGGCGCGCCAATCCGCCCGCACGCGCCCTCTCTGTTCGCCGCTAAGCCTGACCTGGGTCGCCATCTCTGGTACGCGGTGGACTTGCCGGCGATGGCGAAAGCGGCAGGCGGCGAGCCCGCATCCTATTATCTGGCGGTCGATTATCTGGGCCCGGACGGCGCACGCACGCCCAATCCCTGGGCGCAGCCAGCGTTGCGCGATCCGCTGCCGCCGGAGCGGCATTTGGGCTATGCGATCACCTGGTGGGGGCTCGCGGCGGCGCTGCTCGGCGTGTATGCAGCCTATCATGTGAAGGCTGGCCGGCTTTCCTTCGGCCGCCGCAAATCCTGAACCGTTCCTGATGCGCTACGTGTCGACGCGCGGACGCGCTCCGTCCGTCTCTTTTCTGGACGCTGTTTTGGCCGGCCTCGCACCGGACGGCGGGCTCTATGTGCCGGAGCGTTTTCCCGCGCTTGCCGCTGGCGCGCCGGACGAGCCCTACGCGCAGCGCGCTGCGCGCGCGCTGGCGGCGTTCGCGGGCGCTGACTTGACCACGCAGGAAGCTACAAGCCTTGCCGCGCGCGCCTATGGCGCCGCAGTCTGGCCGCCTGCGGTGACGCCGCTCGTCCAGATTGGCCCCGGCCGCTGGATGCTGGAGCTGTTTCATGGGCCGTCGCTGTCCTTCAAGGACGTGGCGATGCAGCTCATCGGCCCGCTTTATGATCTCGCGCTGGAGCGGCGCGGCCGGCGCCTCAGCGTGCTGTGCGCCACCAGCGGCGACACCGGCGGGGCGGCGGCGGAGGCGCTGAAGAACCGCGAGCGCATCGACCTGTTCATCCTGCTGCCGAAGGGGCGCGTTTCCGAAGTGCAGCGGCGCTTCATGACGGCTTCCGGCGCAGCGAACGTGCACGCGATCGAGATCGACGGCGATTTCGACGCGTGTCAGGCGCTAGTGAAGGCGCTGTTCGCGGATGCGGACTTCGCGTCGCTCGCCCAGCTTTCGGGTGTCAACTCGATCAACTGGGCGCGCATCCTGGCGCAATCCGTCTATTATCACATCGCGGCACAGGCGCTGTGCGGCCCCGGGCCGGTGCATTTCTCCGTACCGACCGGTAATTTCGGCGATGCGTTTTCCGGCTACGTCGCCAAGAAAAGCGGTGCGCCGATTGGGCGGATCACTTTGGCGACGAACGCCAACGATATTCTGGCGCGTGCGCTGAGCACCGGACGCTATGCGCGCGGCGCGCACTCTTTGGCGACGCTCTCCCCTGCGATGGATATTCAGGTCGCCTCGAATTTCGAGCGCATTCTCTATGAAGCGCTGGATCGCGATGGCGATCGCGTGCGCGCGCTCTACGATCAGTTCGCGCAATCGGGTGGCTTCGATATTCCAGCGGCCGCGCTCGATTTCCTGCACGGACATTTCGCCGCCGCCGCCGTGAACGACGCGGAAACGGTGCGGTCTATGCAGGACGCATGGGCGGGCGGCGAAGGTTATATGGCGTGCCCGCATACGGCGGTGGGGCTATGCGCGCCGCGCGCCGGCGCGCCGCACGCGACGCTTGCCACCGCTCACCCCGCGAAATTCCCCGAGACGGTGCAGGCAGCCATCGGCATTGCGCCGCCGCTGCCCGCGAAATGCGCCGATCTGTTTGCGCGATCTGAAAAATCCGCCGCGCTGGCGAACGACATCGCGCCGCTGCGCGACTTCATCCGCGAACGGAGCAGGGCGTGGAAATGACCGGTGAACCCGAACTGATCCGCCTGCCCAACGGCGTGCGGATCGCGCTCGACCCCATGCCGCTCGAAACCGCGTCGCTGGGGATCTGGATTCGCGTCGGCGCGCGTTGGGAACGCGCGGAAGAGAACGGCGTCGCCCATCTGTTCGAGCATATGGCGTTCAAGGGCGCAGGCGGGCGCGATGCGCGCCATTTCGCCGAAGCGGTGGAATCGGTCGGCGCGATCGTGAACGCCGCCACCTCGTATGAGCGCACCGCTTATTATGCGCGCACGCTGAAACGCGACGTGGGATTCTTGTTCGAGTTGTTGGCGGATGTCGTGCGTGCGCCGCATTGGCAGGAAGAGGATCTCGAAAAAGAGAAAGGCGTCGTCGCGCAAGAGCGCGGCGAGGCGTTCGATCAGCCGGACGATCGCGTGTTCGAACTGCACCAGAGTGCGGTGTTCCGCGATCAGCCGCTGGGCCGCCCGGTTCTGGGCGAAGCGGAAAGCCTCGCCGGCGTGCGCATCGCGACTTTGGAGGCGTTCCGCGCGGCCCATTACGCGCCCGCGCGCATCGTGATCGCCGTCGCCGGCGGCTACGATCGCGCCGAAATCCTGGCGCGCGCGGAGGCGCGTTTCGGCGATCTCGCTACGGGGCCTGCAGAGGCGCCGCTGAGCGCTGCTCCGCGCGGCGGGGTGGCTGCGGAGGCGCGCAAGCTGGAGCAGGCGCACACGGTGTTGAGCTGGCCCGCGCCGGCCGCCGGCTCAGGCGATATTTTCGCCGCCCGCCTGCTCGCGGAAATCTATGGCGGCGGCATGGCCTCGCGCCTCTTCCAGGACGTGCGCGAAAGCCGTGGCCTCGTTTATGCGATCGATTCCTATCTCGAGACCTATGAGGATGCGGGCCGGCTCGGAGTCTATGCCGGCTGCGGCGCGGTGAATGCGGGGCTGGTGGCCGAGCGCGCCACCGCGATCCTCGGCGAACTGGCCGAGCACGGGCCCACGGCGAAGGAGATGCAGCGGGCGAAGGCCGTCGTAGGCGCGCAGATGTTGATGGGTGCGGAGGCGCCGTCCGCCCGGGCCGAGGCGCGGGCTTCGCAAGTGTTCTTGCGCGACCGGCTGCTCTCCTTCTCCGAAATCGCGGCGCAAGCAGAAGCGGTGACGGCGGAGGCGGTGCAGGCGGCAGCCCGAACGGCCGCGGAAGGCGTGCTGGCCGTGGGCGCGGTGGGGCCGCGGGCGGGCGTCAAAGCCGTGGAAGCCTTCATGGCGCGATTTGTGTAAGATGCCGGCGCGATGGTGTTTCTGCGTCGAGACGACGAAGGCGGCCGGCGCGTGAACGGCGAGGGCGTGTATTTGCGCCATCCCGAACTGCGCGATTTTCCGGCCTGGGCTGATGTGCGGGGGCGCAGCCGTGCGTTCCTTGAGCCCTGGGAGCCGACCTGGCCGGCCAACGAGCTGACGCGCAGCGCCTTCAAGGACAAGCTGCGCCGCTACGGCGACGACATCCAGGCCGACCGCTCCTATCCCTTTTACATCTTCCGCGCGGAGGACGACGCGCTCGTCGGCGGCGCCACCTTGAGCCGCATCCATCGCGGTTCCGCGCAGAGCTGCACGCTGGGCTATTGGGTGGGCGAACCGTACAAACGCCGCGGCTATACACGCGCGGCCGTGCGCGCGTTGATCGGCTTCGCGTTCGGCGATCTGCGGCTGCACCGGATCGAAGCGGCCTGCCAGCCGGACAACGGCCCCTCGCGCGCCTTGCTGCTGGGCGTGGGCTTCGAAGAGGAAGGCCGTGCGCGGGCCTATCTCAAGAT
>JBFWWB010000033.1:0-23812 GCA_050246435.1 Hyphomonadaceae bacterium | reverse complement strand
TCATACTCGAAGGGCTCGTGAAATCGTTCGTCATTCGCGACTGGAACGACACGATGCTGCCATCGGGAAAGTGACCACGCCGAGCCTTGCGTCGCGGCGCAAGGCCGAGCGGCGCGGACGTTTTGCCGAAACCTTTGCGGCCTTGTGGCTGATGGCCAAGGGCTACCGCATCGTCGCCCGCCGCGCCCGCACCCCCTTTGGCGAGATCGATCTCGCGGCGCTGAAAGGCGGCGTGCTGGCGGTGGTGGAGGTGAAGGCGCGCCCCACGCTCGACGGCGGCCTCTATGCGATCGGCCCGCGTCAACGCGGCCGGCTGCTGCGCGCCGGCGCCGATCTCGCACGCCGCCTACGCCTGCCCGGCGATGCGCCGATCCGCTTCGATGTGGTGGTGGTGCAGCCCTGGCGCTGGCCCGCGCATCTGCGCAGCGCCTTCCGCGAAGACGACGCCGCCGGCTGAAGGCGGTTAATCGCGCCGCAACCTCGTTAAGCGATGCTGCCGCCCGGATTTCGGGAGTATCGCACGATGCGGAAAGCTTGGCTGGCGTTGGCGATGGCGTGCGCCGCTGCGCCCTTGACAAGCGGTTGCGCTATCGTGGCCGTAGGTGCGGTGGCGCAAGCGGGCGTCATCGGCTTGCAGGATCGCACCTTGGGGCGCGCGATCGACGATGCGAACGCTTCCAACGTCGCCAAGGCCAAGCTCATGGCCGTGAGCACGAAGACCTTCTCGAAGGTCGATATCGAAGTGGCCGACGGCAAGATGCTGCTCTCCGGTGTCGTGCCCGCCGATCAGGATCGCCTCGAAGCTGAACGCATCGCGTGGAGCGTGCAGGGCGTGGAGACGGTGCGCAACGAGATCCAGGTCGGCCGCCCTTCGGGCTGGGGCCGCTCGCTGCTGGATGACATGATCACCGCGCGCGTGCGCGCCAACATCGTGGCCAGCAAGGCGGTGAAGGGGCTCAACTACAATATCGAGACGCATGACGGCGTCGTCTATCTAATGGGCCTCGCGCGCTCCGATGAGGAGATGCGCCGCACCGCTGAAATCGCCGCGCATGTCGGCGGCGTGAAGAAGGTCGTCTCCTATATCAGCGTGCGCGCGCCGACCTATGCCGGCGCAGTCTCCGCGCCTTCGGGCGCCCCGATCGAAACCGCCGGCGGCGGCTGATCCCGCATTTCCGCCAAATTCCACTCACCCCCGTTGACAGTAATGGAACATTAAGGGAACAAGACGGCGCACGATTACGAGGCTGCGTATGACCGGGCGAGTGGCGACGGTGGCGTTCCAGGGCGTCGAGGCGCGTCGGGTGGATGTGCAGGTGCAGCTCTCCGGCGGCCTGCCGGGCTTCGTCATCGTCGGCCTGGCCGATAAGGCCTGCAACGAAAGCCGCGAGCGCGTGCGCGCCGCCTTCGCCAGCCTTGGCCTCGCGCTCCCGCCGGATCGCATCGTCGTCAATCTCGCGCCCGCCGATCTGCCGAAGGAGGGCAGCCATTTCGATCTGCCGATCGCGATGGCGCTGATGGGCCTCATCGGCGTGATCCCGAAGGACGCGCTGGATGGCGTGCTGGCGTTCGGCGAACTGGGGCTCGATGCGTCGATCGCCGCTGCGCCGGGCGCGCTGCCGGCGGCAGTTTCGGCCAATGAAGAAGGGCTCACGCTGATCTGCCCCGCCGCCTCCGGGCCGGAAGCCGTCTGGGCCGGCGGGCAGGTGCTCGGCGCGCCATCGCTCATCGCCATCGTCAATCATTTCCGCGGCAATGCGCGCCTGCAGCCGCCCGCGCCTGGCGAACTCGCCCCGCCGCCCGCCGCGCTCGATCTCGTGGACGTGAAAGGGCAGGAGCAAACCAAGCGCGCGCTCGAAATCGCCGCCGCCGGGGGCCACAATCTGCTGCTCGTCGGGCCGCCGGGCGCCGGCAAGTCCATGCTCGCCCAGCGCTTGCCGGGCCTGCTGCCGCCGCTCGCGCCGGCGGAGCTGCTCGAAATCAGCATGGTCGGCCTGCTGGCGCGCGGCGGGCTCACGCGCGCCCGGCCGTTTCGTGCGCCGCATCATTCCGCGTCGATGGCGGCGCTTGTCGGCGGCGGCTTGCGCGCCAAGCCGGGGGAGATTTCGCTCGCCCATCGCGGCGTATTGTTCCTGGATGAATTCCCAGAATTCAGCCCGCACGCACTCGATGCCCTGCGCCAGCCGCTGGAGACAGGGACAGTCGTCGTCGCCCGCGCCAATCATCACGTTTCGTATCCCGCGCGCTTCCAGCTGGTGGCGGCGATGAATCCGTGCCGCTGCGGCGGCGGGCTGGGTGCGTGCCGCCGCGGCCCGCGCTGCGCGGCGGAATATCAGGGCCGGCTTTCCGGCCCGCTGCTCGACCGCATCGATCTGCAGCTCGACGTGCCGCCCGTCACTGCGGCCGATCTCGCTTTGCCGCCGCCGGCGGAAGGCAGCGCCCAGGCCGCCGTTCGCGTCGCCGCCGCGCGTGCGGCCCAGGCCGATCGCGCCCGCGCGCTGGGGCTGCCGGAAACCGCCACCAACGCCGAAGCCGAGGTCGCTGCGATCGAGCGCTTCGCCGCGCCTGACGAGGCGGGCCGTGCGCTGCTGTCGAAGGCGGCTGAAAGCCTGGGGCTTTCCGCGCGCGGCTATCATCGCGCCTTGCGCGTGGCGCGCACGATCGCCGATCTCGATGGCGCAGACGGCGTGCGCCGCACGCACGTGGCCGAAGCGCTTTCCTGCCGCCGCCAATGGGCTGGCCGCGCAGCGCCGGAGACGGCGACCGTTTCTTAACGACCCCCGGCGTTTTTGGAGGGATGGACGGCTCCAGCGCGCTCGATCTTTTCGATGCGACGCCCGATCCCGCGGCGCTCTTCGCCGCGGACGGCGCGCGCCTGCGCGCGAATGCGGCGTTCCAGCGCGCGTTTCCGCATGCGGCGGGCGCCACGCGCCCGCCCTGGGGACGGCTCCAGCCGCCGCCGTTCGAGCATGGCGAGCGCCGCTTCGAGGCGCCGGCGCCGAATGGCCGGCGCTACGAGTGGCGGGAGGTGCAGCTGGCCGATGGCGCCCGCCTCGCGATCGCGCGCGACGTGACGGAGCGGGTGGAGGCCGCCGAGCAGGCCGCCCGCGCCAAAACCATGCTTTTCGCCACGCTGACGCACGAATTGCGCACGCCGCTCAACGGCATCCTCGGCATGGCGGAGGTGCTATCCCAATCGCAGCTCGGCGCACCGGAGCGCGAATATATCGCCGCCATCCGCGGCAGCGGCGAACACTTGCTGCACCTGATCACCGACATCCTCGATTTCGCGCGCATCCACGCGGAATCCTTCGAGATCCGCGAAAGCATCTTCGACCCCGAAGAAACCGTGCAATCCGTCGCCGAATTGCTGAGCCCGAAGGCGCAGGAAAAGGGGCTCGACATCAGCGTCCGCATCGACAGCGCGGCGCCCTTGAAGGTGCTGGGCGATGAAAGCCGTCTGCGCCAAATCCTGTTCAATCTCGCCGGCAACGCGGTGAAATTCACCGCCGCCGGCGAGGTGGCGATTGAAATCGCGCCCGCCGCCGCTGGCCGGCTGCGCTTCACCGTGCGCGACACCGGCCCCGGCGTGCCGGAGGAGATGCGCCGCAGCATCTTCGAAGCGTTCGTACAAGCCGATCCGAGCCCTGGCCGGCGCGTCGCCGGCGCCGGCCTCGGCCTTGCGATCGTGAACAAGCTCGCCAGCCTGTTGGGCGGCGAAGCCGGCCTCGATAGCGGCGAAAGAGGCGCGGCCTTCTGGGTTGAGCTGCCGTTCGCGGTGATCGAGGCGGAACGCCGCAACATGACGCTTGCGGGTTTGAGCGCGCTCGTCGTCTCGGATGCGCCGCTGTTGGCGGGCGGGCTCATGGAAGGCCTGCGCGCTGCGGGAGCCGCGCCGCGCATCGCGAAATCGCTGGCGGAGGCGCGCGCCGCAGCGAAGCCTGAGATCCTCGTGCTGGATCACGCCGTCGCGCAGGGCGATCCGCAGCCATATCTGGCGCTGTGTTCGGCGGTGATCGTGCTCGTCCCGCAGGAGCGGCGCGAATTGCTTGCGCGCTATCGCGAAGCCGGCGCGCCCTTCTATCTGGTGAAGCCGGTGCGGCGCGCCTCGCTGATTGGCTGGGGGCAGGCCGCGCGCGAACGCCGCGCCGCGCCGACGCCCGCGCCAAAGCCGCCGCGTGCCGAAGGCCTGCGCGTGCTGATGGCGGAGGATGATCCGCTGAACGCGCTGATCGCGCGCACCTTGCTAGAACGCGTCGGCTGCATCGTCGATGTTGTAGAGAATGGTGAGGCCGCGGTCGCCGCGGTGCGCGCGAGCGCTTACGACATGGCCATTCTCGATCGCCGCATGCCGGTGCTCGATGGGCTTGCCGCGGCGCGGCGCATCCGCGCGCTGCCGGGGCCTGTCGCGCGCATGCCGCTGATCGCGCTGACGGCGGATGCGGGCGAAGAGGAACGCGCCGCGGCGCTCGCGGCCGGCATGGACGATTTTCTCACCAAGCCGATCGAGCCTGCACGCCTGAGGGATGTGCTCTCCCGTTACGCGCCCGCCGCCGCCGAAGGTTGAGGTTCAGCGGCAATCGCCGCGCGCTGGCGCAAGCGGCGTGGCGGGGACGCAGGCTTGCGCGCCAGGGCGCGGTTTCGGCGCCGGAATGTAGACGAACGCCTGCTCTGTTTCACCGCCCGTATCCGCCGCCGGCGGCGTGGCGAGCGCTGCGGCCTGCGGCGCAAATGGGCGCAACGTGGCGCCGCCGCCCGCGACGCCGCGCGCCAGCAAGGCGGCGGTCAGCGCGTAGCGCGATGAATCGTTGACTTTGCGCAGCACGTCGAAATTCGCGAACGCGAGGATCGCCGGGCCCGCCGGTCCGTCGGGAAACACCAGCCTTGCGCGCCGCGCGCCCGCCATCGGCGCGCCGTTCGCAGCGCGCACGCCCAGCCTGCCCCACGCGCTTAGCGTTTGAGGATCACTGTTCGCCGCGTTCGCCGGCGCGCCGAACGCTTCGATAAAGATCGGCTGCCCCGCCTGCCAACCGCTGTTGACCAGGAACGTGGCGATGGAGGCGAGGATGTCCGGCGCACTCGCCCAGATGTCGGCGGTCCCGTTGCGGTCCCCGTCGACGGCGTTCTCGTAGAACTTCTCCGGCATGAGGCGCGGCTGGCCGAGCGCGCCGGCGGAATCGCTGGCGAGCCGGCCGGCTTTCAGCACGCCGCCTTCGACGAGGCCGATCAGCGCGTCGATATTGTTCTCGTAATTCTCGCGCCGCGCCGAGGCGCTCGCCAAGGTCGCCAGCACGGTCAGCGAGTCGTATTCCAGCGGCGCCTTACCGTAGCGCGCCTGCATGCCCCACACCGCGACGATAACTTCGCGCTCTACGCCGTAACGCGCCGATATCTGCGCGAGGGCGGCGCGGTTCGCCGCCAGCGCGCGCTTGCCGTCTGCGATCATCGCTGCGCTCGCCGGCGGGATTGGCGGACGGGCGCGGCTGAGTACGCGCGGATCGGGAGCCAGCGGATCCAGCATGCGCCGCACAGTGGCGAGCGAATGGCCGTTGTCGATTGCGGTTTTCACATATTGCTCGCGCCACGCCACGAAGGCGGCGCGCTCCGCCGCGGTCGGCTCGCGCGCGTGCGCTGTCGCCGCCGCCCATCCCAGGCACAGCGCGAAGAACGCGAACATCGTGCGCGACGATTTCAGGCGGCGCCTCTCGCTTTGCGTTTCCCGTGCACTTTGACCCTTCCAGGCCCGCGGCCGCCAGCGCTTTACCGCATTGGCGAACAGCGCCAAGCTGGTTCGCGCGCAACGAGGGAAGCGGAAGATGGCTGAATCGCAGCAGGCGCGCGCCGCGGACAATGCGGAGAAGAAGCCGGGCTTCCTCGACGTGTTTGCCTCCCTACGCCAGCCGAAGGCGGCCGCAATGGCGGCGCTGGGCTTCGCCTCCGGCCTGCCGTTCCTGCTGACGGGCGCCACCTTCGGTTATTGGCTGCGCGATGAAGGGGCCACGCTTACGGCGATCGGCTTTCTGTCCTGGGTGGGCCTCGCGTACACGTTCAAATTTCTGTGGTCGCCGCTGGTGGACCGCCTGCCGGCCCCGTTCGTGGGTGCGCTCGGACGGCGGCGAGGTTGGGCGCTATTCGCCCAGATCATGGTCGCCGCCGGCCTCGTCGGCATGGCCGTGGTGGGACCGGGCGGCCCGGGAGGGCTGGCGACGATCGGCGTGCTGGCGCTGGTGGTGGCGTTCGCCTCGGCCACGCAGGACATCGCGGTCGATGCGTGGCGGATCGAAGCAGCGAAGGATTCCGACGAGCTTGGGCTGTTCACGTCTGCGTTCCAGCTCGGCTATCGCGCCGCTCTGCTGGTGACGGACGCTCTGATCCTGATTTTCGCGCAGCACCTCGGCTGGCCGCTCTCCTATGTGCTGATGGCGCTGGCGATGGGCGTCGGCGTATACGCGTCCCTGCGCACGCCGGAGCCCGCGGCCTCGCAAGCCGCCGCCGCTGCGAAGCCCGCGCCTTTACTCAGCGCGCGCGGATTGTTCGACGCGATCTTCGGGCCGCTGATCGCCTTCTTCAAGGCGCACGGAGGGTTGGCGCTCGTCATGTTGGCGATGATCAGCGTGTACCGCTTGCCGGAATTCCTGATCGGCCCGGTCGCCGGGCCATTCTATCACGATCTCGGGCTGGAGAAGGACGTCGTCGGCGGCGTGCGCGCTTCCATCGGCCTCATCGCCTCGATCGTCGGGATTGCGGCGGGCGGCGTCTGCGCGCTGCGCATGGGTTACATGCGGATGCTGATCCTGGGGGCTGTGCTGCAGGGCGTCGGCGTCGCGGCATATGCGCTGGTTGCGATGACTGGGCCGGATTTGCGCGTTTTCAGCCTGGCGATGGCGACGGACAATTTCTGCTATGCGTTCGCCGGCGTCGCGCTCGTCACCTACATGTCGAGCCTCACGAGCGTCGGCTACACGGCCACGCAATACGCATTGCTGAGCTCAATCTACACGTTGTTCGGCAAGTTCCTGAAAGGCTTCTCCGGCGCGGTGGTGGATACGCTGTCAGCCGGGCGCGCACTGATGGAGGCGTACGCGATCTTCTATGTCGGCGCCGGCCTCATCTGCGTGCCGGCGCTAGTCTTGTGTCTCGTGCTCGCCGCGCGCGTTCGCAAGGCGCCGGAAACGACGCCGGCGCCGGCGGAGGCGCGCCTGACTTCAGGCGCGGCCGTTGGCGGCGGTCTTGCCCGATTGGCCGACAGCGGCGGACATGATGCGCGACGCCGCGCTCGCGCTCTCGCGGTAATCGTCCATCGCCTCTTCGAGGAATTTCTTTTCCGCTTCGAGTAGTTCGTTCGGCGCGGCGGAATCGGCGAAGCGCATCAGCAAATCGCCGTACGATTTCGCGCGCTTCGCCCAGAAGCGCATCACCTCCACGCCGACGGCGTGGAACGGCGCGTTCGGCGGAAACAGCGCTGCAAGGGAAAGGTCGGCGGGAGCGCTGATGAAGCCTCCCGCGGATTGGCGCGCGGTCATGTCAGCCACCTTGGCGTTGGGCGCGGGGAGGCGAAAGCGAAAACCGCCCTAGCCTGAACCGGGCGAACCCCTCTTAGCAAATTCCCGCCTCAGGCGAAAGGCAAGGGGGTGCGGCGAACGATCACCGACGCGCGAGATCAAGCGCCGCCACTGTCGCCATTGTCACAATTTCAGACACCGCAGCTCCCAGCGGCGCGATTTGCACAGAAGCTTCAAGCCCTATGAGGATCGGGCCGATCACCGTCGCTCCGCCGAGGCTGGCCAGCAGTTTTGTGGAAATCGAGGCCGAGTGGATCGCCGGCATGATCAGCACGTTCGCCGGCTCGGTCAGCCGCAGGAACGGATACAGCTTTCCCGTGTCCGTGTTGAGCGCCACGTCTGGGCTCATTTCACCTTCGTATTCGAAATCGATCTCTTCGCGGCGGTCGAGTATCGCCACGGCGTCGCGCAGACGCTCCATGCGCGAGCCGGGCGGATTGCCGAACGTGGAATAGGAGATGAAGCCGACTTTCGGCTCCACGCCGAAGCGCCGCGCGGCAGCCGCCGTCTGGATGGCGATCTGCGCCAGCTCGTCGGCCTCCGGCAATTCGGTGATGCTCGTATCCGCTATGAAGATGATGCGGCCTTTCGCCAGCACGATCGACATGCCCATCACGCGCTGGCGCGGGGCTGGATCGATCACGCGGCGGATGTCGGTCAGCGTCGTGTGGAAGCTGCGCGTCACGCCTGTCACCATGCCGTCGGCATGGCCCAGCGCCACCATGCAGGAGCCGAACACGTTGCGGTCCTGGTTCACCAGGCGCTGCGCGTCGCGGTGCAGCAGGCCGTAGCGCTGCGTGCGCCGGTAGAGATAGTCCGTGTACTCCACATTATGATCGGAGAGGCGCGCGTTAATGATCCGCAGCGGCGCATCCTCCGGCACGCCGACAAGCGCCATGTTCCGCCGCACCGTTTCCTCGCGCCCGACGAGGATCGCCTCGCCGAGATCCAGTTCGGCGAACGCGTAAGCCGCGCGGATCACGCTCGGCTCTTCGCCTTCGGCGAACACGATGCGCTTGGGGCTCGCGCGCACTGCGCCCTGGATACGCTGCAGGGTCGCCGCTGTCGGGTCGAGCCGCTGGGCCAGCTGGTTGCGGTACGCCTCCATGTCTCGGATCGGCTTGCGTGCGACGCCGGTGTCCATTGCGGCCTGCGCCACATAAGGCGGCACCGTGGAGATGAGCCGCGGGTCGAAGGGCGTAGGAATGATGTAGTTGCGCCCGAACTTGAGCCGCTGGCCGGAATAGGCCGCGGCCACCTCGTCGGGCACGTCCTCCTTCGCCAGCGCCGCAAGCGCGCGGGCGGCGGCGATCTTCATCTCCTCGTTGATCGTACGCGCGCGCACGTCAAGCGCGCCGCGGAAAATGTAAGGAAAGCCCAGAACGTTGTTGACCTGGTTCGGGTAGTCCGAGCGCCCGGTGGCGATGATCGCGTCTTTGCGGACGGCGAGCACTTCCTCCGGCATGATCTCGGGTTTCGGATTGGCCATGGCGAAGATGATCGGGTTCTTCGCCATCGATTTGACCATCGCCTGCGACACGACCCCGGCCACCGATAACCCGAAGAAGCAATCGGCGCCGTCCATCGCTTCCGCCAACGTCCGTTTGTGCGTGTCGATTGCGTGCGGCGCTTTGAACTGGTCCATGCCTTCGTCGCGCCCGCGATAGACGACGCCGTGGATGTCGCACATCGTGACGTTTTCGGAGCGCACGCCCAGCATCTTGACGAGATTGGCGACGGAAAGGCCGGCGGCGCCGGCGCCGCTGATCACCACGCGCAAGTCGTCGAACTTTCGGCCGGTGACTTCGCAGGCGTTGATCAGCCCCGCGGTGGCGATGATCGCGGTGCCGTGCTGATCGTCATGGAAAACCGGAATGTCCAATTCGTCGCGCAGGCGGCTTTCGATGATGAAGCATTCGGGGGATTTCACGTCTTCGAGATTCACGCCGCCGAACGTGGGCCCTATATTACGCACCGTGGTGATGAATTCCTCGATGTCCTGTGTCGTCACTTCGATGTCGATCGAGTCGATGTCGGCGAAGCGTTTGAACAGAACGGATTTGCCCTCCATCACGGGCTTCGCCGCCAGCGCGCCGAGATTGCCGAGGCCCAGGATCGCCGTGCCGTTGGTGATCACGGCGACGAAATTGCCCTTCGACGTATAGTCGTAAACTTTGTCCGGCGTCTGCGCGATCGCCAGCACGGGCGCCGCCACCCCTGGCGAATACGCGAGCGAAAGATCGCGTTGCGTCGCCATCGGCTTTGTGGGCGCCACGGAGAGTTTTCCCGGCGCAGGATAACGATGGAAGGCGAGCGCTTCCTCGTCCGTGAAGCTGCGTTTCTCGTCCGCCATATGCGCCGCCGTCAGGGTGGAGACGCGGGGCACGGTAAAGGGCGTCGCCCGCGCGTCAATCGAATCCTCGGCGCTCTCAGGCCGGCGCCGCGCGCTTGGGCGCCGTCAGCCGCAACAGTAGCGCCGCACCTGCCGTACAGGTCATTACAATCGCCATTGGGCGCGCCGTGCCATCGTGCATCGCGCTTGAAATTCCGCCCAACACGGCCCCTGCCGTCACGGCAAGCGCGCCGAGCAGCGCGGACACGGCGCCGGCGCGCGGCAGGTCTTCGCCTTGGGCCACCGCCAGCGAGTTCTGGTTCATGAACGGAAACGTGCTCAGCACGCAGAACAGCGGAATCAGCACCGCCCACTTCCCGAGGCTCGGTGTCATCGCGCCGGCCAGCAGTACAAGCGCGAGGCCGAAGGTGACGAAGATCGAGCGGTCGAGCACCTGGCGCGGCGTGTGGCGCTTCAGCAGCGCGCGGTTCACCTGCGCCATCGCCATTAGGCCGAACGCGTTCGCGCCGAAATAATAGCCGAAATGGTCGGCCGGAATGCCGTAGCCTTCGATCAGCAAGGTCGGCGCGTTGGTGAGATAGGTGAAAAAGCCCGCCGCCCCCAACGCGGAGATGAACGCCATGCGCATCAGCGGCCCATTGCGCAGAATCGCCAGATAGGCCCCGCGCATGCCTTCCTGGCGCGATTTCTGCTGCATCTCCACGCTGCGCGTTTCCGGCAGCGCGAAGAATGAAACCAGAAGCGCCGCGCCGGCGAACCCGGCCACGACATAAAATACCGCCCGCCAATTCGCGTTGACGACGACCCATCCTCCGATGATCGGCGAAATAATCGGCGCCAATCCCATCACCAGCGAGAGCGCGGAGAGATAGCGCGCGCCTTCGCGCACGCCGAAGCTCTCGAACACCACGGCGCGCGCGATCACCATACCGCAGGAGGCCGCGAACCCTTGCACCAGGCGCATGCCGATCAGCACGTCGATCGAAGGGGCGAGCGCACAGCCGATCGACGCCGCGAAGAACAGCACCGCGCCCACGAACAGCGGCGGCCGGCGGCCGAACCGGTCGGAGGCGGGGCCGAAGGCGAATTGCCCCAGCGCGCCGCCGATGAAGAAGGAGGAGAGCGAAAGCTGCGCCACGCTGGCCGTGACGCCCAGTTCGCGCCCGATCTGCGGCAGCGCCGGTAGATACATGTCCATCGCCACTGGGTTGAACGCCGAAACGGCGCCCAGGATGACGAACAGAAGCCAGGGGGCGGTGTGGCTTGCGGCGGCGGTCGTTGTCGTTGTCATGCGCGGGCGGCGCTATAGCACGCCCGCCTCTCGCCGCCAGCGCGCCGGGACGATAAACGGTGAATCATGGCCGATTCCGCCGCCCAGCCCGACGCGCAAAAAACCGTGACGGCCCCTTCGCCGTTCCTGGCGCAGTATCTTGCAGCGAAGGCGGACTATCCAGACGTGATGCTCTTCTTCCGGATGGGCGATTTCTACGAGTTATTCTTCGAGGACGCGGTGGCCGCTTCCGCCGCGCTCGACATCACGCTCACCAAGCGCGGCCAGCACAAGGGCGACGATATCCCGATGGCCGGCGTGCCGGTGCATGCGGCGGATTCCTACCTCGCGCGCCTGATCCGGGCGGGTTTCCGTGTCGCCGTGTGCGAACAGATGGAGGATCCCGCCGAAGCGCGCAAACGCGGTTCGAAGGCGATCGTGCGCCGCGCCGTCGTTCGCGTGGTCACGCCCGGCACCTTGACGGAAGAGACGCTGCTGGAGGCGCGCGCGGCCAATCGGCTGGTCGCGGCGGCTGTGGATGGCGCGTCGGCGGCGCTTGCCTGGGCGGAGATATCAACAGGCGCGTGCGGCGTCTCACCCGTGGCGGCAGCGCGGCTGAGTGATGAGCTGGCGGCGCTGGCGCCCGCAGAAATCCTCGCGGCGGAAGAGGCGGGCGAGATCGTGCGCGCCGCCGCCGAGGCTATCGGCGCTGCGTTCACGCCGCGCCCGCGCCAGAAGGGCGATGCGCGGGCCGGCGCCCGCCGCGCCCAGGCGCTGTACGAGGTGGCGACGCTCGAGGCGTTCGGCGATTTCACTGATATCGAGCTCGCCGCCTTCGGGATGTTGCTCGATTACATCGAGCTGACGCAAGCGGGCCTCGCGCCGCGGCTGGAGCCGCCCCGCCGCAGCGAGCCGGCTTCCTTCATGGCCATAGATGCGGCGACGCGCGCCTCGCTCGAATTGGAGCGCGCCCAACGCGGCGGGCGGGAGGGCTCTTTGCTAGCCGCGGTGGACCGCACGCTCACCGCCGCCGGCGGGCGGCTGCTCGCCGAGCGCCTGGCGCGCCCGCGCACCGATCTGCCCGAAATCGCGCGCCGTCATGACGCGGTGGAGTATTTTCTGCAGGGCAGTGAGCGCCGCGAGGCCGCGCGTGTGGAATTGCGCCGCGCGCCCGATCTCGCTCGGGCGCTGCAGCGCGTCGCGCTGGGACGCGGCGGCCCGCGCGATCTCGCCAGCGTGCGCGACGGTCTCGTCGCCGGCGATAAGGCTGCGGCGCGGGCCGCGCCGGTCAATGGCGCCCCGCCGGCGGAGATCGCGAGCTGCCTCGCCGCGCTCACGCTCGCCAACAATCCCGAACTCGGCGCCTTCGCCGCCGAAATGCAGCGCGCGCTCGCCGCTGAACTCAGCCCCTTCGCGCGCGACGGCGGCTTCATCGCGCCGGGCTATGACGATGCGCTCGACGCCGCGATCGCCCTGCGCGACGATAGCCGCCGGGTGATCGCGGATCTGCAAAGCCGCTATCAAACGGAAACTGCGCAGCCCGGCCTCAAAATTCGCTACAACGCCGTGCTTGGCTATCACGTCGACGCGACGCCGAAGCAGGCCGAAGCGCTGGTGAGGCCGCCGCTTTCGGAGCGCTTCATCCACCGACAAACCTTGGCCGGCGCCGTGCGGTTCACCACCACGGAGCTGATCGCGCTCGATGCGAAGATCGCCCGCGCCGCCAGCGAAGCGCTGGCGCGCGAACTGGAACTGTTTCGCGGCTTCTGCGCCCGAGCGGCGGCGCTGGAAAAGCCCATTCGCGAAACGGCTGCCGCACTTGCGGCGCTCGATGTCGCCGCCGCCAACGCCCAATGGGCCGCGGATTTCGAGTGCGTGCGCCCGGAGATGGACGACAGCCGCGCGCTGATCGCCGAGGCCGCTCGCCATCCCGTGGTGGAGCCTGCGGTGCGCCGCGCCGGCCAATTCTACACGCCGAACGACGCGCGCCTCGACGGCGACGGGAAAACGGGCCCGCGCCTGATGTTCGTCACCGGGCCGAACATGGCCGGCAAATCCACCTATCTACGGCAGACGGCGCTGTTGGCGATCCTCGCGCAAGCGGGCCTGTTCGTGCCGGCGAAGCGGCTGCGTCTCGGCGTCGCCGATCGGGTGTTCAGCCGTGTCGGCGCGGCGGACGATCTGGCCCGCGGGCGATCCACCTTCATGGCCGAGATGGTGGAGACGGCGGCGATCCTGCATCAGGCGGGGCCGCGTTCGCTGGTGATCCTCGATGAAATCGGCCGCGGCACGGCGACGTTCGACGGCCTGGCGATCGCCTGGGCCGCGGCAGAGCATCTGCACGACGTGAACGGCGCGCGCGCCCTGTTCGCCACGCACTATCACGAACTCACCGCTCTGGCCGACCGCCTCTCCGCGGCCGCGAATTGCAGCCTGCGCGCCAAAGAATGGAAGGGCGATCTCATCTTCCTGCACGAGGTCGCGCCCGGTCCCGCCGATCGTTCCTACGGCATTCAGGTGGCGAAGCTCGCAGGCCTGCCGCGCGTGGCGGTGGAGCGCGCGCGCGCCGTGCTGGCGCGATTGGAGCAGGGCGGCGGCGGGCGTCGCGCCGAAGCGGCGGAATTGCCGCTGTTCGCCGAAACGGTCTTCGCAGATGCAGCACAGGATTCCGCGGTGGAGGCGGCGCTCGCCGCCGTCGAACCGGAAGCGCTGAGCCCGCGCGATGCTTTGGCGCTTGTATTTCGGCTCAAATCCATGCTCGACGGAGAGAGCCCGTAGCCCGGCTTCCGCCGGGCGCGTCGGCTCCCCATCTGTCGGCCCATCATGGCGTTCCGCTTACGTCCCGCCCGAATCGAGCACGTCGTAGACGGTGAGAAGCTGCGCGCGCAGTTGAGCGCGGCGGCGCTCGATCACATCGGGGACGATGCGGGCTTGCGCCGCCGCGCGTTGCAGCTGCTGCATCACGCGCTGTTCCGCGGCCGGATTATCGCGAAGGAACGGCTGGAGGGCGGCGCATCCGGCACCGAAACCGCGCGGCTGCTCGGGCATGTGGCCGACGAGGTCGTCCAGGCGCTTTACGATTTCACCACAACGCACGTCTTCCGCTCGCGCAACCCGACGGAAGGCGAACGCTTCGCGGTGTTGGCGGTCGGCGGCTATGGGCGCGGCACGCTGGCGCCGTCGTCCGATCTCGATCTGCTGTTCCTGCGCGCCTACAAGCAGACGCCCTGGGCCGAGAGCGTGACGGAATACATGCTCTACATGCTGTGGGACATGGGCCTCAAGGTCGGCCATTCGTCCCGCACGGTCGAGGAATGCATTCGCCTTGCGCGCACCGACCACACGATCCAGACCGCGCTGCTCGAAGCCCGTCAGCTGTGCGGCGACGAAAGCGTCGCAAACGATTTCATGGCGCGCTTCCGGCGTGATGTCGTCGCCGTCAGCCACCGCACCTTCATCGCCGCCAAGCTCAAAGAGCGTGACGAGCGCCACGCCCGCGCCGGCTCCTCGCGCTATCTGGTGGAGCCCAACGTCAAGGAGGGCAAGGGCGGCCTGCGTGACGTGAACACGCTGTTCTGGCTCATTCGCCATTGCTACGGCGCCAGCACGGAAGAGGATTACGAAGCGCTCGGCGTATTCACCCGCGCGGAGATGTACATCCTGCTGCGCGCCAGCGAATTTCTCTGGCGTTGCCGCTGCCATCTGCATTTCCTCACCGGCCGCGCGGAAGAGCGCCTCACTTTCGATCTCCAGCCGGAGATGTCGCATCTCATGGGCTTCGGCCCGCGCGGTCATCAGCCGGGTGTGGAGCGCTTCATGAAGCGCTATTTCCTCGCGGCGAAGGAGATCGGCTCGCTCACGCGCATCCTGTGCGCCAAGCTCGAGGCGGATCACCAGAAGCGCGCGCCTTCGCTCACGCGGCTGGCTGCTTCCCCGCCGGCGCCGGTGGTGAGCGCGCCGGGCTTCCAGATCGAGGCGGGCCGGCTGAAGCACGAGGCCTCGGCGTTCCGCGCCGATCCGGTGAATATGCTGCGCATCTTCGAGGTGGCGGACGCCCGCAATCTCGACATACACCCGGATTCGCTTTCCGAGATCACCCGCTCGCTGCGCCGCGTGAACGCCAGCCTGCGCGCGGACGATGATGCGCGGCGCACCTTCCTCAATATCCTCGCTTCGAAAAACAATCCGGGCCGCGCGCTGGGATTGATGAACGAGTGCGGCGTGCTGGGGCGTTTCGCGCCGGAATTCGGCCGCATCGTCGCGCAGATGCAATTCAATATGTATCACCATTACACGGTGGACGAGCACACCCTGCACGCAATTGATATCATCTCCGCGATCGAGCATGGCCAGCTGAAACAGGATCATCCGCTGGCGACAGACATCTTTCCGAAGATCGTCAATCGCCGCGCGCTTTATCTTGCGATGTTCCTTCACGACACCGGCAAGGGCGCCGGCGACCAGGAGGAGGAAGGCGAAAAGTCCGCCATCGCCGCCTGCGAGCGCCTAGGCCTGCCGGCCGAAGAGATCGAACTCGTCGGTTGGCTCGTCGGCCATCACCTGCTGATGAGCGACGTGGCGCAGAAACGCGATTTGGGCGATCCGCGCACGGTGGCGAATTTCGCCGGCATCGTCGGCACGCTGGAGCGGCTGCGCCTGCTGCTGGTGTTGACCGTGGCCGATATCCGCGCCGTCGGGCCTGGCGTGTGGAACGGTTGGAAGGGCCAGCTGCTGCGCGATCTCTACCGGCTGACGGAAGCGATCTTCCACGGCGGGCGGACGGACGAGGCCGGCGTGCGCGCCCGCCTCATGGAGCAGGCCGCCGCCGCGCGCGAAGGGCTGATCGCCGCCGCGCCGAAGGGCAAAAGCGACGCGATGGCGCGCTGGCTCGATCGCTTCGACGACGCTTATCTCGTTTCGTTCGATCGCGATGCGGTGCTGTGGCACGGCGCCGAAACGCGAGACGCCGATCTCGCGCGCGGACCGCATGTCGCGGCGCGCTGGTTGCCGCGGCGTAGCGTTACCGAGGTGCTGATCTATGCGCCCGATCGGCCGCGCCTGTTCGCGCGCGTTGCGCGCGCATTCGCCGCCGCCGGCGCCGACGTGACGGACGCCCGCGTTCACACCACGAAGGATGGCGTTGCGTTCGACGTGTTCTCCGTCCAGGACGGCAATGGCGATCCCTACGGCGCGGCCGATCCGTTCCGCCTCGATCAGCTGCTGGGCCGCGTGCGCGCAGCCGCCGCCGGCGCCGATCAGCCCCAGGCGATCCCGCGCGCGCCGTACGCCCGTCGCGCCGCCGCGTTCCAGATCGCGCCCTGGGTGCGGTTCGACAACGATCTTTCGCAGGCCTCCACCGTGGTCGAGGTGTCCGGTCGCGATCGCCCCGGTCTGCTGGCCGATCTCGCCGCCGTGCTGGCCGACGACGCAGTCTCCGTCGTCTCCGCCCATATCGATGCGTATGGCGAGCGCGTGGGGGACGTCTTCTACGTGCAGGACGCCGAAGGCGGAAAACTGCGCGATGCGGCGCGCTGCGATCGGCTGCAGGCGAAGCTGCTGGAAGTTCTGAACGAAGGCGAGCCGGAAGCGCCCCTCGCGGTCGGCCGGCAGCGGCTGGCCGTCGCGCCGGCCTCGCCTTTGCGCTAAGCGGGCGATGCGGCGGCGATTCGCGCCGGGCGCTTCGGGGAATTCATGAGTCTCGCGCGCAACACGGCAGTGATCGGCGGGCTGACGCTGATCTCGCGTGTTCTGGGCTTCGCGCGCGATCTCGTTCTGGCCGCCGCCCTGGGCGCGGGCCCGGTGGCGGATGCGTTCTTCGCGGCGCTGCGTTTCCCGAACCTGTTTCGCCGCCTCTTCGCGGAAGGCGCCTTCAGTCAGGCGTTCGTGCCGGTTTACGCAAAGACCTTGGCGGGCGAGGGCGCCGAAGCGAGCGATAAGCTCGCCAGCGAAGCGCTCTCCGTGCTGGTGGCGGCTACCGCGATCCTCTCCGCCGCCGCCATCCTCGGCATGGGCTGGATCAACAAGCTGCTGTTTGCCGGCTATGCGAACGACCCAACCACCTTCGCGCTAGCGACGCTGCTGACGCAGATCACCATGCCGTATCTGGTCGCGATGACGGTGGCGACGCTCTATTCCGGTGTGCTCAATGCGCGTGGCGTGTTCTTCATCGCGGCAGCCGCGCCCATCCTCTACAATCTATGCATCCTCGCGGGGGCGATCGGCTTTCGCCATTCGGCGGAGAAGGCGGCGCTCGCCGCTGCCATCGGCGTCGCCGTCTCCGGCGTGCTGCAGGGTCTATGGGTGTCGCTCGGTGCGCGTTCCCGGGGTGTGCGCGTGCGCCTGCCGGCGCCGCGCATCACGCCCGGCGTGCGGCGGCTCGTGGCGCTTGCGGTGCCCGGCGCCATCGCTGGCGGCGCGCTGCAGATCAACGTCATCGTCAGCCAGGCGCTCGCCTCGTTCGAGAAGGGCGCCATCACTTATCTCAACGTCGCAGACCGGCTGTATCAATTGCCGCTCGGGCTGATCGGCGTCGCCGTCGGCGTGGCGATGCTGCCGCGGCTTTCGCGCCAGGTGCAGATGGGCGATGTCGAAGGCGCGCGCGCAGCACTCGATGAAGCGGTGGCGCTATCGATGGCGTTCACCCTGCCGGCGGCGGCGGCGCTGCTGGCGATTCCGGGTTTTCTGATCGAGGGCTTGTTTGCGCGCGGCGCCTTCACGGCGGCCGATGCAGCGCAGGTCGGCCAGGCGCTGTTTCATTACGGCTGGGGCGTGCCCGCATTCGTGCTGACGAAAATCTATGCGCCGGCGTTTTTCGCGCGGGAGGATACGCGTGCTCCCATGCGCTACGCGCTCATCTCGATGGCGCTCAACGTCGCCTTTGGCGCGGCGTTGTTTTTCGGCCTGCGTGCGATGGGGCTGCACGGCTTTCCTGGCCTGGCGATCGCCACGTCGGCGGCGGCGTGGTGCAATGTCGCGCTCATGGTGCGCACGCTCGCCCGCCGCGGCGCCTATAAGCCGGCGCCCGCCGCGCTCTCGCGCCTGGCGCGCATCGCGCTGGCCGCCTGCGCTGTCGGCGCGCTCCTGTGGTTCGCCGGGCATGAGCGCGCGGCGCTGCAGGCCGCTCTGGGCCGCAAGGAAGTAGTGATCGGCCTCCTGATCCTTGCCGCCGGCGCGCTCTATTTTCCGCTGCTGTTCGCGCTGCGCGCCGTCACTGTGCGTGAGGTGCGCGCCGCCTTCGCGCGCGAGGCGGGGCCGCGCGAGGCCGGCTTGCCAGCCGGCTTCGACGGCTGATAGAAGCGGCGTATGGAAACTTTGCGCCGCACCTTGCGCGCTCGATGGCGGGCCTAGGGCTGCTTACAGCCGCGTTTCTTCGCGCGCCGCTCCTTCCTTCCGGTTTCCCGATGAGATCTCCATGACCGAACAAGCCGCCTACGCCGGGCCGCCCCGCGTTTTCTCCGGCATGCAGCCGACGAACGGGTTGCATCTCGGCAATTACCTGGGCGCCCTGGTGAAATTCGTCGCGCTGCAGGAGCGATTTGAGAGCACGATCTATTGCATCGTCGATCTGCACGCGATCACGCAGCCGCACGAGCCTGCGAAGCTGGCCGATGCGTGCCGCGAGGTCGCCGCCGCCTACATCGCCGCCGGCGTCGATCCCAAACGCTCCATCGTCTATGTGCAATCGGCCGTGCCCGCGCACGCGGAGCTGGGCTGGATCTTCAATTGCGTCGCCCGCATGGGCTGGCTTGAGCGGATGACGCAATTCAAGGACAAGGCGGGCCAGCACGCCGAGCGGATGAGCGTTGGCCTGTTCGATTATCCCGTTCTGCAGGCGGCCGACATTCTCGCCTACAAGGCCACGCACGTGCCCGTCGGTGAGGATCAGAAACAGCATCTCGAGCTCAGCCGAGATATCGCGCAGAAATTCAACAACGATTATGCGGCGCCCGGATTCTTTCCGTTGCCGGAGCCGCTGATCCAAGGCCCTGGCGCGCGCATCATGAGTCTGCGCGATGGGTCGAAAAAGATGTCGAAATCCGATCCGTCGGACATGACGCGCATCAATCTGAGCGACGATGCGGACGCGATCGCCAACAAGTTCAAGAAGGCCACCACCGATTCCGCACCGCTGCCGGAAACCGCCGAAGGCCTGGAGGGCCGCCGTGAGGTGGAAAATCTCGTCGGCATCTATGCGGCGCTCGCTGGCGTCGGCAACGCGGCGGTGCTGGCGGAATGGGGCGGCAAGGGCTTCGGTGCGTTCAAGCCGGCGCTCGCCGAACTGGCCGTGGCGAAACTTTCGCCGATCGCGGCGGAGATGCGCCGCCTGCGCGCCGATCCCGGCGCGATCGACGCGATTCTGCGGGACGGCGCCGCGCGGGCCAACGCCATCGCCGCGCCGGTAATGGACGAGGTGCGCCGAATTGTGGGCTTCTGGCGCTAGGCCGCCTCTGCTACTGCTGCGCGCATGACGCGCCTGTTGTTTCCCGCAGCCTTGATCGCCGCAGCCGCTATCGCCTGCGCGCCCGCCAAGACAGGCGTGAGCGTGGATGATGCGCGCATTGCCCCGCCGCCCGGCGGGCGGGATGTGACGGCCGCCTATTTCACCGTGCATGACGCCGGCGGCGGTGATCGCCTGCTTGGCGTGTCGAGCCCCAGCGCTTCGAGCGCAGAGCTGCATGTCAGCGAAGAAGGCGAAGGCGGCATGATGAGCATGCGCCGCGTCGACGCGCTGGACGTGCCGGCCAACGGCGCGCTCACGCTGTCGCCCGGCGGCGCGCACGTGATGCTGTTCGGCGTTTCGGGCTTGGCCGGAGGCGGTA
Source organism: Hyphomonadaceae bacterium (assembly GCA_050246435.1). Taxonomy (GTDB): domain Bacteria; phylum Pseudomonadota; class Alphaproteobacteria; order Caulobacterales; family Aquidulcibacteraceae; genus JAKFWI01. The sequence goes on along the minus strand of JBFWWB010000033.1, from coordinate 3,808 downwards.
AGGCGAAGCTGGTGCTGCGGTTCGAGAAGGTCGGCGCGGTGGAGGTGGAGGCGGACGTGAAGCCCGTCGGCCCCGCGATGGACATGTCGCATCCCTGATCGCAGCGGCGAGCCGGGCGGGGGCGCTGCGCCCGCCGCGGCGCCGTCCGGGCGCCGCACACGTTGGGCGCGCCGTCTTCGCTTGGCTGTCGCGCGTTTCCTCGCGCCGCCTGCGCCGACGCCGATGGGCTTGCGCCGCCGCGCCGCACGCTGGGCGCGCACGATCGTCGCGTTCGTGGTCACGCTCGCCGCCGCCGGCGCGGTGATGTTCGTGGCGATCGCGAGCCAGGGTCACGTCGACGCCGACTTGTCCGCCCCGTTGACCGTGGCGCCCGCCGGCGGGGCCGTTTCGGTTGCGGAGGCTGCTGCCCTGCTCAGCATCGCGTCCGACGAGGTGAATTTCAGCGAACTGGTGTTTCCCGATCGCCACCGCCGCCGCCAAGCGCTGTTTCAGGAGGGCGCGGCGGGCGCGGTTTCCTATTTCGTCGAAGCGGTGGCGCGCAGGCGCGCCGCCGATCCCGATCTGAGGCGCGCGGGCGAGTTGCTGTTTGCGCCGACAGCCGAACTGCCGGTGGATCGCGAGCGCGCGCTGGCGGAGGCGCGCGACGCGCTGCGTCGCTACAATGCGCGCGCCGGCGCGATCGAGCGCAACGTCGTCACCCTCGCGGCGCTGGCGCGTGCGGCCGCCGCCGACTGCGCCGCTCATGACGATGCGCTCCGCGCCGCCGCCATCCGCGGCCGTTTCGGCCCGGCCGATCGTGGCGCCGAAGCCGCCTTCTTCCGCGCACGCGGCGCGGCGTTCGCCTGGTCGCGCCTGTTTGCGGCCTATGCGCGCGATCTTCCGCCGGAAGTCGGCGCGCGCTTCGCCGCGCCGGCCGCTGCTGCGCAGCACCCCTTGCGCGCCGCCGCCGAATTCGAGCCGCGCGTGTTATTCAACGCGCCGCGTTCGGGCGTCGCCCCCAGCCATATCGAGCGCTTGGCGACGGATATGGCGGCCGCCTCCGCCGCCGCGCGCCGGCTGGCTGATGGCGCTCAGCCGTAAGCCGCCGGCGATTGCCGCCGCCCGGCATTTGCGTCAGCATCGCATGGTCATGCCTGCGCCCGGCTTCAAGTATCTGATCCTTGCGGATGAAAGCCCGGAATTTCCGGCTGCGATGCTCTACGCCGCGGTCCGCGCGAAAACGACCGGCTGCAGCCTCGTGATGCTCTACGTGATCGAACCGACGAGCTGGACCCATTGGGTCGCCGTCAGCGAGGACATGCGCGAGGAGGCCTGGGAGAACGCCCGTACGCTCACCGCTCATTTCGCCTCCGAAATCGCCGCCGAGGCCCAGGTCGAGGCGGAGATCGCCATCCGCGAAGGCGAGGTGCGCGAGGAGATCAAAAAGCTCATCGAGGCCGACCGCGACATCAAGATCGTGGTGCTGGCCTCCGGCGCGGGCCGGGAGGGGCCGGGGCCGCTCGTCTCCTCGCTGGCGAAAGGCCAAGGCATCGGCGGTGCGCGCGCCATTCCCGTGGTGGTGGTGCCCGGCGCCTTGGGCCGGGACGAGATACGCGCGCTCGCTGCGCCCACCGTATCGGCGTGAACGCGCTTGCAAGTGCGGCGGCGAAGGCCCACTTCCAAAGCGGCTGAAAGGAGCCGGCATGTTCATCCAGACTGAAGCCACGCCCAATCCGCAGACGCTGAAATTCCTGCCCGGGCGGGACGTTCTCGGCGCCGGCGCGCGTGATTTTCCGGATCGGGACAGCGCCGCCGGCTCGCCGCTGGCGCAGGCCCTGTTCGCCGTGGAAGGCGTGGAGCGGGTGTTCCTCGGCGGCGATTTCCTCACGGTCACGAAGTCCGCGGAAGAGGACTGGGCGCATCTGAAGCCCTTTGTGCTGGGCGAGATCATGGAGCATTTCGTCGCCGAGCGGCCGGTGCTCGCGGCAGGCGGCCTGTCCGACGGCGAAGACTTTGAAGAACAAGTCTACGAAGGCGAGGCCGCCGAGATCGTCGAGCAGATCAAGGATTTGATCGAAACGCGCGTCCGCCCCGCGGTCGCCCAGGATGGCGGCGACATCGTGTTCCACTCCTGGGAGCACGATACGGGCGTCGTGCGGCTGCACATGCGCGGCTCGTGCGCGGGTTGCCCGTCTTCCGCGATGACGCTGAAGCGCGGCATCGAAAACATGCTTCGCCACTACGTGCCGGAAGTGAACGCCGTCGAACCGGTGATGTGAGCGCCCGCGGTGCGCGTGCTGGCGCTCGATACCGCGCTTGCCGTCTGCTCCGTCGCCGTGCTGGACGGCGCCGCCGTACGCGCTGCGATTTCCGAGCCGATGGTGCGCGGCCATGCCGAACGCATCGCGCCGATGGCGCAGGCCGCGATGATCGAATCCGGCCTGGCCTTTCCTGATCTCGATCGCATCGTCGTCACCATCGGTCCTGGCTCGTTCACCGGCGTGCGCGTCGGCTTGGCGTTCGCACGCGCGCTGGCGCTGGCGCTGAACGCGCCGTGCGTCGGAGTCTCCACCCTGGAGGCGTTGGCGCTGGAGGCGGGCGCGGCCGGCGCCCGCGCCGCCGCGATCCACGCGCCCGGCGGGGTATATTTCGCGCTCTATGCGGATGGCGCGGCGCAGGTCGCGCCGCTGCTGTGCGATGCGGCCCAGGCCGCTGCGCATCTCGCGGCGCATCCCGGGGCGCGCGTGCGGGGGCCGGCGGCGGCGCTCTTCGGCGGCGAGGACGCGCCCGCGCCGGATGCGGCGGCGCTGGCGCGCTTGGGTGCCGCGCGCGCGGCCGCCGCTTCGCCGCCGCGCCCACTTTATCTCCGCCATCCCGATTTCAAGCGCTGGACGCCGCCTGCGGCGCCGGCGGGTGCGCCGTGAGCGCGCGCATCCTCTCGGCCGGGCCGGAGGCGGCCGCGCTGTTCGCTGCGCTGCACGCGGCGGCGTTCCCCGAACCCTGGACGGACGACGCCTTCGTGAACCTGCTGCGCGCGCCCGGCGCCTTCGGCCTCGTGCTCGAACAGGAGGGGCCGATGGGCATGCTGGTCGGCTGGGCCGCGGCGGACGAGGCGGAAATCCTCACCCTGGCGGTTACGCCCGAGGCGCGCCGGCGCGGTTACGGCCGCGGGCTCGTCCGCGCGGCGATGGCGGAGGCTGGCCGCCGCGGCGCGCGCGCGCTGTTTCTCGAAGTGGCCGCCGACAACGCGCCCGCCCTGGCGCTCTATGGCGTGCTCGGCTTCCGGCCGGCGGGCCTGCGGCGCAATTATTATCGCCGCGCCGCCGGCGCTGGCGCGGATGCGCTCGTTCTGCGCCTCGGGCTCGCGGATTCCCCCTCCGCGCTGGACCTTCCGCCCCGGCGGCCATAAAACAAGCGCTCGGAGCGTTCTTTGGACAGGCTTGAAAAACTCTGCGCCGAAAAGGGCATGCGGATGACGGAGCAGCGCCGCGTGATCGCGCGCGTCCTGTCTTCCGCGCATGACCACCCCGACGTCGAGGAGTTGCACCGCCGCGCCGCCGCCGTCGATCCGCACATCTCGATCGCCACGGTCTATCGCACGGTGCGCCTGTTCGAGGAGGCCGGCATCCTCACCCGTCATGATTTCCAGGATGGCCGCTCCCGCTATGAGGAATCCCCGCGCGAGCATCACGATCATCTGATCGATGTGAAATCCGGCGAGGTGATCGAGTTCATGAACGAGCAGATCGAGGCGCTGCAGGTCGAGGTGGCGCGCAAGCTCGGCTACAAGCTCATCGGCCACACGCTCGAACTCTACGGCACCCCCCTC
>JBFWWB010000032.1:0-23837 GCA_050246435.1 Hyphomonadaceae bacterium | reverse complement strand
CGCCGAACAACGAAACGATCCAGCCGATCATCTCGCCCAGCTACGCCCAGGCGTTCTCCAAATCGAATTTCGCCGCGTCCATGCGCGCATTCTACGCCCGCCGAACGCTCGGGCGGATTGCGCGGCGAAGATGCAACGCCGTCACCACCCTCCCGCGCGGGAAGGCTAGGCGCGTATTGTGACGCTAGGCCATCATCATCATCGGGTCTTCGATGAGCGCGCGTAGTGCGGAGAGGAATTCCGCGCCGATCGCGCCATCCACGGCGCGGTGATCGCATGTGAGGGTCAACGTCATCACCGTGGCGATCTGTAGCGCGCCCTCCTTCACCACCGGGCGGCTTTCGCCTGCGCCGACGGAGAGGATCATCGCCTGCGGCTCGTTCAGGATGGAGGCGAAATTCTTCACGCCCATCATACCGAGATTGGAGATCGTGAACGTGCCGCCCTCGTAATCCTGCGGCAGCAATTTGCGCGCACGCGCCTTCTCGGCCAGCGTCTTCATCTCGTTGCTGATCTGGGTGAGGCCCTTCTGCTCGGCGTAGAACACCACGGGCGTCACCAGGCCGCCGGGGATCGCCACGGCCACCGCGACATGGGCGTGCTTGTGGCGCGCGATCGCATCGCCCGCGAAGCTGACGTTGGAATCCGGCACCTGCACCAGCGCCAGCGCGCAGGCGCGGATCAGCATGTCGTTGACCGACAATTTCACGCCCTGCTTCTCGAGGCGCGCGTTGAGCTGCTTGCGCGCATTGAGGAGCTTGTCGATCTCGACATCCATCGTGATCGGGAAATGCGGCACGTCACGGAAGGAGGCCGTCATCCGCCGGGCGATCGCCTTGCGCATGCCGTCCATCTTTTCGAGCGTGAACTCGCCTTCCTTGAAGGGCATCGGCAACGCCGGCGCTTCAGCGCGCGCGGGAACGGGCGCTTGCGCCTGCGTGGGCGCGCGCTCCTGCGCGGCGGGCCGTTCGGCGGGCTTTTCCGCGGGCTTGGCTTGCGGTTTCGCTGTCCCGGCGAGCGCCTGCTCCACATCCGTCTTGACGATCCGCCCGTGCGGGCCGCTGCCGCGCAGCGCATCGATGGCGAGGCCGGCCTGGGCCGCCATGCGCCGTGCAAGGGGCGACGCGAAAACGCGGTCGCCGGTGGCGCCGTTCGCTGCGGCGGCGTTCGCGGCCGGCGCGGAACGTGGCGCTGCTTGCGGCGCCGGTTGCGGCGCGCGTACGCTGGGCGCCGCGGCGGGCGCTTCGGCTTCGCCTTCCATGCGCAGCTCCGCGATGGGGGTTTTGACCTTCACGCCTTCGCTGCCTTCCGGCACCAGGATCTTTTCGATCACGCCTTCATCGACGGCCTCGAAATCCATCGTCGCCTTATCGGTTTCGATCTCGGCGATGATCTGGCCGGCGGCGACGGCGTCGCCCTCCTTCACCAGCCATTTGGCGAGCGTTCCCTCCTCCATCGTGGGCGAAAGCGCAGGCATCAAGATCGGCGTGGACATCCGGTTTTCCTAAAGCTCAAGCCGCGGACGGCGTTCTTCGTCTTCCCATGGGGAGAGAAACGTCAACACAAACATCGAGAGCACGGTGAGGCCCACGCCGCTCAAAAGCGCGATGTTCACCAGGCCATCGAGCGAAAAGCCCTTGTTGGAGACTTTCGCGTTGGCGAGGGCCGCCTGCCCGGCCGCCGACAATCCGCCGGCCGCGTCCAGCTCGCGCAGGCGCGCGATGAGGCCCGCATGCAGCTGCATCGCGCCGTTCATCACGATCACCAGCAGCGCCATGATGAACAGAAAGAACGCGTATGCGCCGACGCGCCCGATGAAGGCTTCCTTGCGGATGAAGAAGTGCAGCGCCGCAATATAGGTGGAGACGATCGCAAAGAACACCGACACCCCGGTGAGCAGGATGTTGATGTATTCCACCAGCCGATCGACGACTTCGCCTTCGCTCATCGCGCCGTCCCCGTGATGCCGCCGGGGGAAGAAGCGCTCATGCGCGGTAGCAGACCGCCTTCGCCGCCGCCACGACGCGATCGACGCCAGGCAGCGCCAGCGCTTCGAGATTGGCCGCGTAAGGCAATGGCGTATCGGCCTGATGCACCCGTGCGGGCGGCGCATCGAGATAATCGAACGCTTCGGCCGTGACGCGCGCGACGACTTCGGCGCCGACGCCCATCGGCCCCCAGCCCTCCTCCACCGTCACCAGGCGGTTCGTCTTCTTCACGCTGGCGACGATCGTTTCGGTATCGAGCGGGCGCAAAGTGCGCAGGTCCACGATCTCGGCTTCGATGCCTTCCTCGGCGAGCTGATCGGCCGCCTTCAGCGCAATGCCGACCATCCGCGAATGCGCCGTGATCGTAACGTGACGGCCGGCGCGACGCACGCGCGCCCTGCCGATCGGCACCAGCCATTCCTCGCTCTGCGGCACGTCGAAACTCTCGCCGTACAGCATCTCATGTTCGAGGAAGATGATCGGGCTCGGATCGCGGATCGCGGCCTTAAGCAGGCCTTTCGCGTCGGCGGCGTCATAGGGTGCGATGACTTTGAGGCCCGGCACGTGGGCGTACCAGGAGGAATAATCCTGGCTGTGCTGGGCGGCGACCCGGGCGGCGGCGCCGTTCGGCCCGCGGAACACGATCGACGAGGTGATCTGCCCGCCCGACATGTAGAGTGTTTTCGCGGCGGAGTTGATGATCTGATCCATCGCCTGCATGGCGAAGTTGAACGTCATGAATTCCACGATCGGCTTCAGCCCCGCCATCGCCGCGCCGACGCCCAGGCCGGCGAAGCCATGCTCGGTGATCGGGGTATCGACCACGCGTTGAGGGCCGAACTCCTCCAGCAGGCCGCGGCTGACCTTGTAGGCGCCCTGATATTCGGCGACCTCTTCGCCCATCAGGAACACCGCGGGATCGCGGCGCATCTCTTCGGCCATCGCGTCGCGCAATGCATCGCGCACGGTGGTTTTCACCACCGCGACGCCGGCGGCGATCACGGGCTCAGGCGCTGCCGGCGCGGGCGATGGAGCAGCCACGGGCGCGGCCGGCTGGGCCTCCGCTTGCGGACGCCGCGGCGCCGGCGCGGCGATGGCGGGCGCGCCCTCGCTGCCGAGCACCGCGATCGGCGTGTTCACTTTCACATTCTCGGCGCCCTCGGGCACCAGAATTTTGGAAACAATGCCGTCATCCACGGCCTCGACGTCCATCGTGGCCTTGTCGGTCTCGATCTCGGCGATGACCTGGCCGGGCTCGACCTTATCGCCCTCCTTCACCAGCCATTTGGCCAACGTGCCTTCTTCCATCGTCGGCGACAGCGCCGGCATGAGAATCTCAGTCATCGAACGGGCCTGCGGATCGGCGAAGGAATGAAACGGCGAAACGGGCGCTTACCCTCAAGCATGGCTGGCGGTCACCCAGAACAGAAGCACTGCGGCGATCAGACCCGCTATCGACCCCTGCACCAGCGCCTTGCGGCTTTCAGCGAGCTTGGCGCGGGCGTTCGCCGGCAGGCGGGCGCGGTCGAGATCGAGATCGGTGACGAAGCGGCACTGGCCGGCGTCGAACTTGCCGCCGGCGCTCGCGCGCCAGAAGGACACCGCCTCGCGGCGCAGCCAGATCGCCCGCAGCATTGCGGCCGCCGCGCCCGTGAAGATGAGCGCCACGAGCAGGAATTCGAGCGTTATCACGCCGCGCTTTCCAGATAGATGTCGGTCAGCAGCTCCGAGGGATCGGGCTCGGGGCTTTCCTGCGCGAAGCGCGCCGAGGCGGCCACGATGTCGCGCACTTCCTTGTCGATCGCCTTCAGCGCTTCCTCGTCGGCCATGCCGCGATCGAGCAGCAGGCCTTTGACGTGATCCAGCGGATCGCGCTGAGTGCGGACTTCGTCGACCTCTTCCTTCGTCCGGTATTTCGCCGGATCGGACATCGAGTGGCCGCGGTAGCGGTAGGTTTTCATTTCGAGGAGCGTCGGCCCCTCGCCGCTGCGCGCGCGGGCGACGGCGCGCTTGCCCGCCTCGCGCACGGCCAGCACGTCCATCCCGTCCACCTCTTCGCCGGGGATCAGGAAGCCCGCGCCGCGCTTGTGCAGGTGCGTCTCGGCGGAAGAACGCCGCACCGCCGTGCCCATGGCGTATTGATTGTTCTCGACGATGAAGACGACTGGAAGCTTCCACAGGCTGGCCATGTTGAAGCTTTCGTAGACCTGGCCCTGATTGGCCGCGCCGTCCCCGAAATAGGTGAGGCATACGCGGTCATCGCCGCGATAGCGGTTGGCGAACGCAATGCCGGCGCCGAGCGACACCTGCGCGCCGACGATGCCGTGGCCGCCGAAGAAATTCTTCTCGCGGCTGAACATATGCATCGAGCCGCCCTTGCCCTTGGAATAGCCGTCGCGGCGCCCCGTGAGCTCGGCCATCACGCCATTGGGATCCATGCCGCACGCCAGCATGTGCCCGTGATCGCGATAACCGGTGATGACCTGATCGCCATCTTCGATGGCGGCTTGCATGCCGACTACGACAGCTTCCTGGCCGATATAAAGATGGCAGAACCCGCCGATCAGCCCCATGCCATAAAGTTGGCCGGCGCGCTCCTCGAAGCGGCGTATCAGCAGCATGGTTCGATAATAGGCGAGCAGCTCCCCGCTTGGGGCCAGGGAGTGTTTCGTATCGGTCAGAGGCTGCGCCATGGGGAGCACGATAATCGCGCCGCCCGCGAGCGTCCATCACGACATCACGGCGTCGGCGCATTCCCGTTCTGCGCCAAGTCGAACACAATCTCGCCGGGCGCCGCCGCCCCTAACTGCCGACGCGCGGTTTCTTCCAGGACGTCGAGGTCGAGCGTCTTTTCGCTCAGCGCACGAATGCGCGCGCGCAACTCTTCGCGGTCATGCGCGATGGCGGCGGCTTCCGACAGCAGCGCCTGCTCGCGCTCCTGCAGGGAGAGCGCGGAAAGCAAGCCCGCGCGCCCCGTCACCGCGTTCGCGGCGAGATACAGAATCAACGCGGAAAGCCCGAAGCTCAGCGGCCCCGGCTTGAACGACGGCATTCCACCCACCCGGCTCACCTTGCAGCCTCGCTGCTAAGGCATTGAATCAATAGCGGATCGCTTGCCTGCCGATTGAGTTGACAGGCGGTGCGACCCGCACAGCCAAGGTGATTCGTTTAGCTTAAGATTGCATTAATGGAATCGAGTCCGCGTCAACGACGGCCGACGATGAAGCGCGCGCCCGCATACGCCGCTATATCGTCGAGTTCTTCGGCGATGCGGATGAGCTGGTTGTATTTCGCGGTGCGGTCGGAGCGGGCGAGCGAGCCGGTTTTGATCTGCCCGCAGTTTGTTGCAACTGCGAGATCGGCGATCGTGGAATCCTCGGTCTCACCCGAACGATGGGACATGACGGCGGCGTATCCGGCGCGATGCGCCATTTCGACGGCATCGAGCGTTTCGCTCAGGGTGCCGATCTGGTTGACCTTCACCAGGATGGCGTTGGCGAGCCCTTTCTCGATGCCCATCGCAAGGCGCTTCGGGTTGGTCACGAAGAGATCATCGCCGACGAGCTGGCATTTGCCGCCGATCAAATCGGTGAGCGCACGCCAACCTTCGAGGTCGTCTTCGGACATGCCGTCTTCGATCGAGATGATCGGATACCGTGCCGCGAGATCGGCGAGATAGGCCGCCATCTGTTCCGGCGCGAGCGTCTTGCCCTCGCCTTCGAGATGATAGCGTCCATCGCGGAAGAATTCGGTGGCGGCGGCGTCAAGCGCGAGCGCCACGTCCTCACCGGGCGTGTAGCCGGCTTTCTCGACCGACTTCATGATGAAACCGAGGGCCGCATCCGCGGAAGCGAGGTTCGGCGCGAAGCCGCCTTCATCGCCGACATTCGTGCTGTGGCCGGCGTCCTTGAGTTCCTTTCGCAGCGTGTGGAAAACTTCCGATCCGATGCGCACGGCGTCCGCCATAGACTCCGCGCCGATCGGCATGATCATGAATTCCTGGATGTCGATCGGATTGTCGGCGTGGGCGCCGCCGTTGACGATGTTCATCATCGGCGTGGGCAGCACGCGGGCCTGGACGCCGCCGACATAGCGGTAGAGCGGCTGGCCCGCGGCTTCGGAAGCCGCCTTGGCCATCGCGAGAGAGACGCCGAGGATCGCATTGGCGCCGAGGCGCGCCTTGTTGGGCGTGCCGTCGAGATCGATCATCAATTGATCGAGGCGGCGCTGATCTTCCGCGTCCATGCCGGCGAGTGCGTTGAAGATTTCACCGTTTACCGCCTCCACCGCGTCGCGCACGCCCTTGCCCAGGTACCGGTCCGGCTCGCCGTCGCGCTTTTCGTTCGCTTCGTGCGCGCCGGTGGAGGCGCCTGAGGGCACCGCTGCGCGGCCCATCGAGCCATCCTCGAGAACCACGTCGACCTCGACCGTGGGGTTGCCGCGGCTGTCGAGAATCTCGCGTGCGATGATGTCTGCGATGCCGGTCATGGACGCCCTGCCCCCAAGGTGGATGAGGCCCCGTCGATGTACGCGGAGTCGGCAAAACGCAAGGGTCTGAGGCGGGCGGCGCGCGCATCAAGCGCCTCACCGGGGCGTCGCCGCCGCGAAGGTCGCGCGCCGGGCGAGGGAGCTAGGGATCGCGCGCGCCAGCGCGTTAACCTTGCGCAAGCCCGCCCATGACAGCCGAAATCGCCGCCCTTGCCCCGCTGAACGACCGCCGGAACGAGATCATCTTCCGCGCGGCCTTCGAGGTGTTTGTCGAGCGCGGCCCGGCGGCGGCCACGTTCCTCGATATCGCCGCGCGCGCCCGCGTCTCGCGCGAGACCTTGCAGGCGCGCTTTCTCGACAAGGATGCGATGCTGTGTGCGCTGATCGGCTGGGGCGCTCAGCGCGCGCTGATTGAGGTCGCGGCGTTTCGCGCCGACGGCTACGGCCGGCCGACTCGCGCCATCGAAGCTCTGCTGCGCGAAGCGCTGGCGGCGCTGCAAAGCCCCACCGCCCTCGCCCTCTACCGGCTGGCCATGGCCGAAAGCGCGCGCGCGCCGGCGGTCGGGGGGGCCTATCACGCCTATTTTCGCGCCCCCATCGTCACTGCGCTGACGCGGGTGGCGGCAGGCGCGCCGGGGCTGGTCGAGGAGGCCGAGAGCTTCGCTGAAGCGTGCTGGGCTGCGCTGCACGAGGAATTGGCGCGCCACGCCTTCGCCGGGCGCGCCGAGGAAGAACCCGGGCAGGAGGCGCTAGACCGGCTCTTTCACGCGCTGCGCCGGTTGCTGCGCGCCTACAAGCCGCCCCCGCCCGGGCGCAAAAGCGCCCTCGCCGATCTCAATGGCGAAGCGAGCGCCGCGCCGGCTTCTTAGCCGCTCAGCTCTCTTTGGGCTTGAGGATCTGCTTGCCGCGATACTTGCCGGACTTCAGATCGATATGGTGCGGGCGGCGCAGCTCGCCGGATTCCGCGTCTTCGATATAGGTGTTGGCCTTCAGCCGGTCGTGCGCGCGGCGCATGCCGCGCCGGGACGGAGTGGTTTTTCGCTTCGGAACGGCCATCGCCGCAAAACTCCTCGAGCCCGTCCGCTGACGGGAAGCGGGGCTGATAGTCGATTAGGCCGGGCGGGACAAGCCGCCTCGCCGCCTTACACCAGACGGCTCTGGACCACGGCGGCCCGGATGAAATCGGCATAGAGCGGATGGGGCTCGAACGGGCGGCTCTTCAGTTCGGGGTGGAACTGGACGCCGATGAACCAAGGGTGGTCCTGGCGTTCGACGATTTCGGGGAGCAGCCCATCCGGGCTCATACCGGCGAATTTGAGCCCCGCGGCCTCCAGGGTGTCGCGGTAGGCGGTGTTCACCTCGTAGCGGTGGCGGTGGCGCTCGGAGATCGTTTCCGCGCCGTAGATTTCCGCCGCCCGGCTACCGGGACGCAACGCCGCCTCATAGGCGCCGACCCGCATCGTGCCGCCGAGATCGCCGTTCTGCTGGCGCTTCTCCAAATCGTTGCCGCGCATCCATTCGGTCATCAGGCCGACGATGGGATGCTCGGCGGGGCCGAACTCGGTGGAGCTTGCGCCCTTGAGGCCGGCGAGATTCCGCGCCGCCTCGATGCAGGCCATCTGCATGCCGAAGCAGATGCCGAAATACGGCACGTTGCGTTCGCGGGCGAACTGCACTGCGCGAATTTTGCCTTCCGAGCCGCGCTCGCCGAAGCCGCCGGGCACGAGGATGCCGTGCACGTCTTCCAGATCGCCGCCGGGCCCTTCCGGGCGCTCGAACGTTTCGCTTTCGATCCAGCGGATATCGACTTTCACGTCGTTGGCGAAGCCGCCGTGATGCAGCGCTTCGATCAGCGATTTGTAGGCGTCCTTGAGGCCGGTGTATTTGCCGACCACGGCGATCGACACCTGCCCGTCCGGGCTGCGGATGCGCTGGCTGATCGCCTGCCATTTCCCGAGTTCCGGCGCCGGTGCGACATTCACCTGGAAATGGTTCAGCAGCGCCGTATCGAGACCCGCTTCGTGATAGGCGAGCGGCGCTTCGTAGATGTTGGCCAGATCGCGCGCCTCGATCACCGCGTTTTCGCGCACGTTGCAGAAGAGGCCGATCTTGCGGCGCTCCTCGCGCGGGATCGGCCGGTCGCAGCGGCATAGGATGATGTCGGGCTGGATGCCGATCGAGCGCAGCTCCTTCACGGAATGCTGCGTCGGCTTCGTTTTCATCTCGCCGGCCGAGGGGATGAACGGCAGCAAGGTCAGATGGATAAAGGCGGGCGCGGGATCGAGCTCTTGGCCCAGCTGACGGATCGCCTCGAAGAACGGCAGGCCTTCGATGTCGCCTACTGTGCCGCCGATCTCGCACAGCACGAAATCCGCGCCGCCATGATCGGAGAGGATGAAATTCTTGATCGCGTCGGTAACGTGGGGGATCACCTGCACGGTGGCGCCCAGATAATCGCCGCGGCGCTCCTTCGCGAGAATTTCCTGATAGATGCGCCCGGTGGTGGTGTTGTCGAACTTTGTGGCCGACACGCCGGTGAAGCGCTCATAGTGGCCGAGATCGAGATCGGTTTCGGCCCCATCGTCGGTCACGAACACTTCGCCGTGCTGATATGGCGACATCGTACCGGGGTCGACGTTCAGATACGGATCGAGCTTACGCAGGCGGATCTTGTAGCCGCGCGCCTGCAGCAGCGCGCCGAGCGCAGCGGAGGCGATGCCCTTCCCCAACGAGGAAACGACGCCGCCGGTGATGAAGACGTATCGCGCCATCGCGCCTTTCCAGCTTCGGCCGTTTTGGCCGGCGCGCGCCGGATGCGCACGCTGACGTTCAGCCCGTGCGGGAGCTTGGCCGGGTTATTCGTCCGGGCCGGAGCGTCCCCGCGGCGGCTGCGCGGCTGGGGTTGCACCCTCGCCCGATTCGCCCGCCGGCGCAGCGGGCGGCGCGGCCGCCGGCGATTGATGAACAGGTTCGCCAGCCGGCTGGCGCGCCGCAGGCTCCAAAAGAACGTTCGGGCGCTGGACGGCGGCGGCTGCCGGCCGGGCGGGCGCGACCGAGGCCGGCGCGGCGGAGGGCGTAGAATCCAGCGGGCCGGCCCGCTGCAGGCTATCGAGCGGAGCCGGGGCCACATCCGCGCCCGGCGGGGGCGCGACCGGCGCCGCCGGCGCGGAGACAGGCGCCGCGGGCGCCGAGGCGGGCGCCGCGGCGGGCTTCTGGGCCGGCTTGAACAGATCGCCGAAGAAACGGGTGATCGAGAACCCCTGGCCGGCTGGACGATCAACGACCGAAACGCCGGCCTGCCCGCGCGAGGCGAGTAGGGTCAGCGAGATGCTGGTGATGAAGAAGATAGCGGCCAAGGCGCCCGTGGCGCGCACCAGCGCATTCGCCGCGCCGCGCCCGGAGATCAGGCTTCCCGAACCGCCGCCGATGCCCAGCGCGCCGCCTTCCGAGCGTTGTACAAGCACCAGCGCGACCAGCGCGATAGCCACGAGCAGATGCAGCGCGAGAACCACGTTGGTCATGCGGACGCCATTTCTCCAGATGCCTCGGCGCGAGGGAGCTAAAACGCAAAAGGGCCGAAACCTGGGCGCAAGCGGCGCCGAGGTCGGCCGACGGCGGCGTGCTTATCCCAGGCGCGCGAAAAACGCCAGCCTGCGCACGCCTTCAGCCGGCCTGGCGCGCCGCGGCGCAGGCGGCGATGATTTGGGAGAAATCCGCCGCCTTCAGGCTTGCGCCGCCGACGAGCGCGCCATCCACATCCGCGACCGTGAAGATCTCTCCTGCGTTCGACGGTTTGACCGATCCGCCGTAGAGCAGCCGCGTTTCTTCCGCCAAGGCGGCAGGCAGGGCAGCGCGCAGCGCGCCATGCATCGCTGCAATTTCGGCCAAGGACGGGGTGAGGCCGGTGCCGATGGCCCATACCGGCTCATAGGCCACGATCAGCCTTCCTGGCGCAGCTTCCAGCGGCAGTGAGCCCGCCAATTGCGCCGCCACGACCTCGACAGCTCGGCCCGCTTTGCGTTCCTCGATCGTTTCGCCGACGCACACGATCGCCGCGACCCCCTCGGCCATGGCGGCGGCGGCTTTCGCCCGCACCGTCGCATCGCTTTCGCCGCGGTCGCGCCGCCGCTCGGAATGGCCGACGATCACCAGCCGGGCCCCGGCGTCGGCCAGCATGGCCGCGTTCACGTCGCCGGTGTGGGCCCCGTCCCCGCCAGGGGTGACATCCTGCGCGCCGACGGCCACCGGAGAAGCCACAAAACGCCGCGCGGCCTCCGCCAGGAGGGTGAAGGGCGGGCATACGGCCACGTCGATTTCGGGGGCGGCGCCCAGTCCCGCCTCCAGGGCGGCGATTTCGTCCAGGTCGGCCAGCCGGCCGAACATCTTCCAATTCCCGACGATCAAGGCGCGACGCCCGGCCATTCAATGCTCCTCCCGCGGCGAATCCCGCCGCATTGATGCCGCAGCCGGCGCCGACTAAGTTCCCGCTTCATTTTCCGCCCGCGCCACGCGCAGCCGGGCTCCCCATGGAAGGCACGCATGCTCACCGGAATCAGGAAGGCGACGCAAGGGTGGATCGCCGGCGGCCTGCTCACTCTGATCGCGGCGGCGTTCGTCGTGTGGGGCATCCCGCACGATATCTTCCAGGGCGGGTCGAAAACCTCCGTCGCGCACGGCAAGGGCATCGATATCGACGCCGGCGAGTATCGCATCGCGTTCGAGCGCGCGATGGAGGATCTGCGCCAGCAAAATCCCGGCCGGCCGATCACCGTGCAGGACGCGGCCGCCAACGGCGTCGACACGATGGTGCTGCAGCAACTCGTCGGCCAGAAGGCGCTGGACGCGCTGGCCGCCAAAATGGGGTTCAGCGCCTCCGACGCCGCCGTCGCGAAAGCGATCCGCGAAGACCCCGCCTTTCACAATCAGCTGACCGGCGCCTTCGACAAGCAGACCTACGCCGATCTGCTCGCGCGCAACAATGTCAGCACCGCTCAATACGAGAACGATCTGCGGGGGCGGCTGCAGCGCCGCCAGATCGCGCTGTCGGCCGCCGCCGGCGCGCACGCGCCGAAGGCCGTGGCCGAAATGCTCTTCCGGTTCGAAACGGAGCGGCGCGTCGCCACAGTCGCGGCGGTGACGCCGGCGATGGCCGGCCGCCCGCCGACGCCCACCGACAAGGACCTCCAGGATTTCTATCAGGCGAACAAGGCGCGCTTCGCCACGCCGGAATACCGCAAGGTGACGCTGGTCGTGGCGCGCCCGCAGGCGTTCGAAGCGAAAGTGCAGGTTTCCGAGGACGAGCTGCGCAAGCTCTACGAGTTCGAAAAGCCCAAGCTCGGCGCGCCCGAGCAGCGCACGTTCGTACAGGTGAGCGCGCCGACGCAGGAAGCCGCCGTCGAGGCCGCGCGCCGCATGGCCGCCGGCGAAGATCCCGAAAAAGTCGCCGCGGCGATGAAGCTGCAGGCGATCCCGTTCGCGAAGGCGACCAAGGCGCAAGTGCCCGATCCGGCCATCGCCGACGCGGTCTTCGCGCTCGCTGCGGGCCAGACGACAAACGCCATCAAGGGGCGGCTTTCCTGGGCCGCCGCCAAAGTGAGCGAGGTGACGGCGAGCGCCACGCCGACGTTCGAAGCCGCGCGCGAACAGCTGCGCGCTTCGAAAGTGAAAGACGCCGCCTCCGAAGCGCTGAACGATGCGGTGCAGAAATTCGAGGACGCGCGCGCGGCCGGCAAATCGATCGCGGATTCCGCCGCCGGCACCGGCCTCATCGTGCTGACGCACGATAAAGTGGACGCGCGCGGGGCGAGCCCCGAGGGCGCGCCAATCCTGGGCTTGGCCGACGATCCGGCGCTGCTGCGCACGGTCTTCCAGACGGCCGCGGGCGAAGCGAGCGATTTCGCGCCGACGCCGGACGGCGGCTATGTGCTGGCGCAGGTCGATCAGGTCATCCCGGCCGGCGTGCGCACATTCGAGGAGGTGAAGCCGATGCTCGGCTTGGCGTGGCAGGCCCAACGCACGGGCGACGCCATGCGCAAAATCGCCGAAGGAATCGTGGCGCAAGTCAAAGGCGGCAAGAAGCTGGCCGATGCGGCCCGCGCCGCACGCGCGCCGGTGATCGCCACGTCGCAGTTGATCGACCGCCAGCGCGCCAGCCGCGGCGACGCGCCCGCCCTGGGAGCGGCGATCTTCGGGGCCGCCAAGGGCGAGGTGGTGACCGCGCCGGACGCGCGCGGCGCGGCGCTGCTAGTGGCCCAGGTGGAGGATATCGAACGCCAAGATCCTGCCGCCAACGCCGGCCTTTTCGCGCAGGCGCAGAAGGCCGCTGATAATTTCATCCTCACCGATATGCTGACGGCGCTGCAAACTGCGGCGGTCAAGGCGGCGAAAGTGAAGACCAACCCCAAGCTTGTCGCCCAGACGATCGGTTTGCCGGACGCGGAAGAATCCGCGGAAAGCGCCGCGCCGAAATCATGATGGAGATTTGGCCGCCGCGCTGGGAGTTCGACGAAACGTTCGCCGAAGGGCGTCCGCAATTGTTGTGGACGCGCCGCATCAGCGATCTCGAAACGCCGGTGTCGGCGTTCATGAAGCTCGGCGGGAAATCCGCCGGCGGCTTCCTGCTGGAATCGGTCGAAGGCGGCGCATGGCTGGCGCGCTATTCGGTGATCGGCCTCAAACCGGACCTCGTGTGGCGGGTGAAAGACGGACGCGCCGAAACCAGCCGCGGGCGCTTCGACGACATGGCGTTCAAGGCGGTGCGCGAGGAGCCGCTGGCGGCGCTGCGCGCCGTCATCAAGGATTCCGCGCTCGATATCCCTTCCGCGCTGCCGCCCATGGCGGCGGGCCTGTTCGGCTATCTGGGCTACGACATGATCCGTTATGTCGAGCGGCTGCCCGATGCGCCGCCCGATGATCTGCAGCTGCCCGAAGCGCTGCTGGTGCGCCCCACCATCGTCGCCGTGTTCGACAACGTGGCCCATGAGATCACCTTCGTGACGCCGGTGCGCCCCACCCGGGAGGGCGACTCGCAAAAGGCCTACGATGCCGCGAAGAAGCGCCTCGAACAGGCCGTGCGCCTGCTCGACAAACGCAGTCCGCCGCAAGCGAACGGCGAACATCGCCCGATCGAGGACGGTGAGGAGACCCGCTCCAACACGACGCCGGGGGAATACCGCGCGATGGTGGAGCGCGCGCGCCAGTACACCCGCGCCGGCGACGTGTTTCAGGTGGTGCCGAGTCAGCGCTTTTCTGCGCCCTTCCCGCACGATCCCTTCGCGCTCTATCGCTCGCTGCGCCGGCTCAATCCGTCGCCCTTCATGTTCTATCTCAACTTCCAGGATTTCTGCGTCGTCGGCGCGAGCCCGGAAATCCTGGTGCGCGTGCGCGACGGCATGGTGACGGTGCGCCCGATCGCCGGCACGCGCCCGCGCGGCAAGACGCCGACCGAAGACGCCCAGCTTGAGGAAGAATTGCTCGCCGATCCGAAAGAGCGCGCGGAGCACCTGATGCTGCTCGATCTGGGGCGCAACGATGTAGGCCGCGTGGCGCTGCGCGGGCGCGGCGGCAACGACGCCAAGCGCGCCCCGGGCGTGCGCGTGACGCAGAGTTTCACGATCGAGCGCTACAGCCATGTGATGCACATCGTCTCCAACGTGGAAGGCCGTCTGGCGCCCGAGCACGACGCGATCGACGCGCTCTTCGCGGGCTTTCCCGCCGGCACCGTCTCGGGCGCGCCGAAGGTGCGCGCCATGGAGATCATCGACGAACTGGAGAAATCCAAGCGCGGCGTTTACGCGGGAGGCGTGGGCTATTTCTCTGCCGGCGGCGAGATGGACACCTGCATCGCGCTGCGCACCGCTGTCGTGAAGGACGGCGTGCTCTATGTGCAGGCCGGCGGCGGCGTCGTGCTCGACAGCGATCCGCAGGCGGAATTCGAGGAAACCCAGCACAAATCGCGCGCGCTGTTCCGCGCCGCTGCGGAGGCGTGGCGATACGCCTGATCCATGATCGCCGCCTCTTCCTTCATGACCATGCAGAACGCCCCATGATCCTCGTCATCGATAATTACGACAGCTTCGTCTACAATCTGGTGCACTATATCGAAGCGCTCGACGCCAAGACGGATGTGCGCCGCAACGATGCGCTGAGCGTGCGCGAAGCGCTCGATCTCACGCCCGAAGCCATCATCCTATCGCCCGGCCCTTGCACGCCTAACGAAGCGGGCATCTGCCTCGAGCTGATCCGTCAGGCGCCGCCGACGATGCCGCTGCTGGGCGTTTGCCTCGGGCATCAGGCGATCGGCCAGGCGCTCGGCGGCGAAGTGGTTCCCGCCAAGCAGATCATGCACGGCAAGATTTCCGAGATCCGCAACCGCGGCGGCGGTTTGTTCGCCGGGCTGCCGAAAACATTCCAGGCCACGCGCTATCACAGCCTCGCGGTGCGGCGCGAAACGCTGCCGCCCGCTCTGATTGTCGATGCGGAGACCGAAGACGGCGAGATCATGGGTATGCATCATGCCGAACGCCCCGTGTTCGGCGTGCAATTTCATCCGGAATCGATCGCCTCTGAACATGGGCGCGATCTGCTGCAGGCCTTTCTGAACGAAGCCCGCGCGGCGCGCGGATGAGCGCCGAACTCGCCGCTCTGCTGCAGCGCCTCGATGCGAAGGATTTCACCGGCGCCGAGCTGGATCGCCTCTTCGCCATCGTCATGGACGGCGAAGCGGCGCCCGAGCAGGTGAAGCCGTTTCTGTTGGCGAGCATCCCGCTGATGGGCGACGCCCAGGCGCTCGCCGCCGGCGCGCGCGCCATGCGGGCGCGCATGATCGCCGTGCGCGCGCCGGAAGGCGCGATCGACGTGTGCGGCACCGGCGGCGACGGCGCGCATACGCTCAACATCTCCACGGCGGTGGCGTTCGTCGCCGCCGGCGCCGGCGTGCCCGTAGCGAAACACGGCAACCGCGCCATGAGCTCCAAATCCGGCGCGGCCGACGTGCTCGAAGCGCTGGGCGTGAAGCTCACCGCGCACGTCTCCACCCTCGAGCGCTGCCTCGATGAGGCAGGCGTGGCGTTCCTCTTCGCGCAGAACCATCATCCCGCGATGCGCCATGTCGCGGCGGCGCGCCGTGAACTGGGCCAGCGGACGATCTTCAATCTGCTGGGGCCGCTGGCTAATCCAGCCAATGTGAAGCGTCAGCTCGTCGGCGTGTTCGCGCCGGAATTCGTCCGCCCGATGGCGCAGGCGCTGCACGACCATCTGGGCGCGGAGGCGGTATGCGTCGTGCACGGCGCGGGCGGGCTCGATGAGTTGACGCCGATCCGCGGCGCGGCCCACGTGCTGCCGATATCCCTCGACCCCGGCGCGCTCGAGCCGCCGCCGCTGGCGCGTGACTTTTCCGATGACGCAGCGAGCGTCCTGGCGGGCCTGCGCGGCGGGGACGCCCCCGCCAATGCGCACGCCCTGCGCGCGCTGCTCGACGGGGAAAGCCACGACCTCTACCGCACGGCGGTAGTGTGGAACGCCGCGCATGCGCTTGCGGCAGCCGGCGTCGCGGACTTGCACTTGGGCTGCGAGATGGCGGAGGAATCGATCGACAGCGGCGCCGCGCGCGAAGCGCTCGACACGCTGATCGCGCTGACCAAGAATGCGCCATGAGCGATACGGTATGAGCGATACGCTTCAGCACATCCTCGCCTACAAGGCCGAAGAGGTCGCCGCCGGTAAGCGCGCCCGCCCGCTCGCCGCGGTCGAGGACGCCGCGCGCGCCGCGCCCGCAGTGCGCCCGTTCGCCGATGCGCTGGGGCAAAGGGCGCAGACCGGCTTCGCGCTGATCGGCGAGATCAAGAAGGCAAGCCCGTCGCGCGGGCTGATCCGCGCCGATTTCGATCCTGCGAGCCTGGCTGAGGCCTATATGCGCGGCGGAGCGGCCGCCCTCTCCGTGCTGACCGACGCGCCGAGCTTCCAGGGTGAGGCCTCTTACCTCGCCGCCGCGCGCGCGGCCTGCACGCTGCCGGTGTTGCGCAAGGATTTCATGATCGATCCCTGGCAAATCGCGGAATCCCGCGCGCTGGGCGCCGACGCGATCCTCATCATCATGGCTGCGGTATCGGATGGGCAGGCGCGCGAGCTTGCGGATGCGGCCGCGCAATGGGGCATGACGGCGCTTGTGGAATGCCATGACGAAGCCGAAATGGCGCGCGCGCTGCGCCTTTCCGCGCGGCTGATCGGCGTCAACAATCGCGATCTGCGAACCTTCGACACCCACCTCGAAACCACCGAGCGGCTGGCCCCGCTCATCCCGTTCGACCGTCTGCTCGTGGCGGAATCCGGCATCTTCACCCACGCGCATCTGCAACGCTTGGCGCGCTGCGGCGCGCGCGCCTTTCTCGTCGGCGAAGCGCTGATGAAGCAAAGCGACGTCGCCGCGGCGACGCGCGCGCTGCTGGGCGGAGACGCCACGCCAGGTTGACGCGAATCAGGAACGCACGTAGAACAACGCGTGATCATTTGTTCCTGTGATCCAATCGGACGCCGAGGATTAGATGCTGACGTCGAAACAGCGGGAATTGCTGCTCTTCATCCATCAGCGGATCAAGGAAGGCGGCGTTTCGCCCTCCTTCGATGAGATGAAGGACGCGCTGGATTTGGCCTCCAAATCCGGCATCCACCGGCTGATCACCGCGCTGGAGGAACGGGGCTTTCTCCGCCGCCTGCCCCATCGCGCGCGCGCCCTCGAAGTGCTGAAGTTGCCGGATTCCGCCGCCCCCAGCGCACCGCCGCGCGGGCGTTCGCATTTCCGCCCGAGCGTGGTGGCGACCAGCCCGCTTGGCGGTTCGCCCGGCGGCAAGGGCGCGGGCGAAGGCGGCGACATTCCGATCCTGGGCAAGATCGCCGCCGGCGTGCCGGCCGAGGCGCTGCAGAATGAAATCGGACGCGTGGCGCTGCCGCCGGAACTCGGCGAGGCCAGCGAACATTTCGCGCTGGAGGTAAAAGGCGACTCGATGATCCAGGCCGGCATCCTCGACGGGGATATCGTGATCCTGCGCAAGCTCGACTCCGCCAACACCGGCGACATTGTCGTGGCGCTGGTGGATGAGGAAGAGGCCACGCTGAAGCGGCTGCGCCGGCGCGGCAACTCCATCGCGCTGGAGGCGGCCAACCCGGCGTATGAAACACGGATTTTCGGGCCGGACCGCGTACGCATCCAGGGCAAGCTGGTGGCGCTCGTGCGCCGCTACTCCTGATCGCCCTCGATTCCGGCCGTCGCTAGTTCCACGCCTGCCGCGCCCGTGCGCTGCGCGCATAGCGGACGTATAAACCCGCGCCTTCCGTGACAATGGCGCCGCCGCGTGCGGCGCGCGCGGCCGTATCCAGCAGCACGCTGGGCTGGCAGCGTGTGCGCCACCCGGGTAACGCCTGAACGTCGCCCAGCACCAGCGCGCCGCGCGCGCACGCCGCTGGCCAGCCGCTTGCGTCGCGCACAAAAAAAACTGGGCGGCCCTGCGGCGTGCGCCAGGCGCACAGTGCGGCGGCGCAACCTTCCGGCGACGGCGCGGCGCGCGCGGCCGCCGGCGACAGACCCGCCAGATCGCCCAGCCGGGCGCGCTCGAACGCGCCGCCAGGTTTCTGCAGCGCCGCCCAGTGCGCGCGCGTTTCGCCCTCGGCGCGGACGTGAGCGAGCAGCGCCTGCCCGCCGCCGTCGATGAGCACAATCGGCCTGGGCGCCAGCGCGTAGAGCGCCACGCCCGCCAGCAAAGGCGCCGCCGCGCCCCAACGCAGCGCGCCGCGCCAAAGGCACGCCCACAACATCGCCGCCACCCAAAGCGCGAACGCCAGCACCGGCGGCTGCGGCAGGTGCCGCACCGGCTTCCGGCCGGTCGGCGAACACCGCCGACGCCGCGATCAGGAAATCCAGCGCGCCGCCCATCGCCGCCCACGCCGGCTCGCTCAGCCCGAACGGCGACAACACGGCGGCCACGATCGCCGCCGGCGCCACGAGAAACGAAACCACCGGCGTCGCGACCAGATTGGTCGGCAGCCCATAGATGGCGACGCGCTGGAAATGCATCAGGGCGAACGGGTCTGTCGCGAGGCCGGCCACCACGCTCGCCAGCAGGCCGCCGGCAAGCCAGCGTCCCGCCATTTGCAATCCGCCCACCAGCACCCCCGGCGCGCCCAGCACCTCGCCGCGCCGGCGCGCCGCATAGATCTCGAACGCCGCCACCAACGCCGCGGAGGCCGCGAACGACATCTGAAAGCCGGGCGTCACCACCGCATTGGGCGCGCCGAGCGTGACGATCAGCGCGGCGACGCCCAGACCGCGCATGGTGATCGCCGGGCGGTCGATCAGGATCGCGCCCATCGCTACCGCGATCATCACGTAGGAGCGGATGGCCGGCACGCTCGAGCCTGAGAGCACGAGATAGAAGCCGGCGACCAGCAGTGCGGCGAGCGCCGCCCATTTGCGGATCGGAAACCGCAGCGCCAGCGGCGCGATGAGCGCAAGCCCGCCATGCACGCCCGCGAAGATGAGCCCGGCGATCAGGCCCAGATGCAGGCCGGACACGGACAGCAGATGGCCGAGCCCGGAATCGCGGAAGATGCGGGCGGTGTCGGGATCGATGAGGCTGCGGTCGCCGGTGACGAGCGCTGCCGCCACCGCTCCGCCGCGGCCTGGCGCATGCGCCGCGATGGTTTCGGTGACGGCGCGGCGCAGCGCATTGATCCGCAGCGCCGCCGCATCCCACCGGTCTTCCGGCGGGCCGAACAGCGCCGCGCGGCACGGGCCCAGCGAAAAGCCTGTCGCGCCGACGCGCTCGAAATAGGCGGCGAACGCGGCGTCGTAGGCGCCGGGCGCCAGCGGCCCCTCGGGCGGGCGCAGCAGCGCCAGACAGTGCGCCGAACGCCCTGGCGGCAGCGCGCCGCTCGCCGTCGTCGACAGCTCCACATAGCGCGGCGGCGCCGCCACGCCCTCGATCGCGCGCACCAGCAGCTTCAACCGCGGCCGCGACGCGCCCATCGTCGCATCCACGACCCAACCCTCGACGCGGACGGGTTCGCCGCTCGCGGCGGCAAGGCGCGGCGCGGCGAGCAGCGCCGTTTGTGTTTGCGCGGCGGCGAAGCCAAGGGCGGCCGCCGCAGCGAGCACGCCGAGCGCGGAGAAACCCCGCGCGATGCGCGCCGGCCAGCCCTCTGCGGCGGCGAAGGGCAATGCGCGCGCGGCCACGGCGAAGAGCGCGGCGGCGAGGCAGGCCGCCGGCGGCGCGCGCCAATCCGGCGCCCAGCCGGAGAGGAAGTAGTGCGCCGCGCCCAGCATCACGGCCACCGGCGTCCAGAGGATCGCGCGCTCGCGCTGCGCGGCGAAAAGCGCCGGCCAATCGAAACGCGCCCGTGCGCGCGAAGGCCTCGGCGCCGCCAGACGCATCGTGCTATGCCGCGACGCTTCCCCCATGACCGTCGTTACGCGCTTCGCCCCCTCGCCCACCGGCTTCCTCCACATTGGAGGCGCCCGCACCGCTTTGTTCAATTGGCTCTACGCGCGCCATTGCGCCGGACGCTACCTTTTGCGCATCGAAGACACCGACCGCGCCCGCTCAACCCCGGAAGCGACAGCCGCAATCCTGGACGGCCTGTCCTGGCTAGGCCTCGAGCACGACGGCGAAATCACGTACCAGTTCGCCCGCGCCGGCCGTCATCGCGAAGCTGCGGAAGCGATGATCGCGCGCGGCGCGGCGTTCCGCTGCTATGTGACGCAAGAGGAATTGGAGGCGCGCCGGCAGGCCGGCGAAACCGCTCGCCAAGAACTCGCCGCGCTCAAAAAAGAGCAAGCGCCCGCGCATGCCATTGAAGCCGCCTACGCCAACGCCGCCAAGCTGACGGCGGCGTTTCGCTCGCCCTATCGCGACGGCGGGAAGCCGCCCTCGCCCCACGCTCCTTACGTCGTGCGCCTGCGCGCGCCGGATTCGGGAGAGGTCGTCAACGACGATCTGGTGCAAGGCTTGGTGCGCACCGCCGCCCGCGATATCGACGATATGATCCTGCTGCGCCGCGACGGCGCGCCGACCTACATGCTCTCCGTCGTCGTCGACGACCACGACATGGGCGTCACCCATGTTATCCGCGGCGACGATCATCTCACCAATGCGGCGCGGCAGATTCCGATCTTCCTGGCGCTGGGATGGACGCCGCCGGCCTATGCGCACGTCTCGCTGATCCATGGGCCCGATGGAGCGAAGCTTTCCAAACGCCACGGCGCGCAGGCGGTGCATGAATATCGCGACATGGGCTATCTGCCCGAGGCTCTGCTCAACTATCTGGCGCGCCTGGGCTGGAGCCACGGCGACGACGAAATATTCTCGCTGACCCAGGCGGCCGCCTGGTTCGACATCAAGGATGTGAACCGCGCGCCGGCGCGGCTGGATTTCGCGAAGCTCGCCTCCGTCAACGCACATTATCTGCGCCAGGCCGACGATGATCGTTTGTTCAGCGTGCTGGAAGATTTCATCGCCGGCCAGCGCGGCTGGCCGCTTGGCGCCGAGGCGCGTCAGCGCGCGCGCGCGGCGCTGCCGCTGCTCAAGCAACGCGCGAAGACGGTCGCCGAACTGGCCGACCAAATCTATTTCCTCGTCCGCCCGAGGCCCTTGACGCTTGACGCAGCGGCCGAAAAGGCGATGAAGGATGATGTCGTGTTGCGGTTGCGAATGCTCAGGCCGCGGCTCGAAACGCTTCCCGTATGGGACGCCGACTCGATCGCCGCAGCGCTTGCAGGCTTCGCACGGGACGAAGGCCTAGGCATGGGCCAGTTCGGGCCCGGCTTGCGCGCGGCGTTGACCGGCGGCGCGCCTTCGCCAGACTTGGCCCAAATCCTTGCGTTCCTGGGCCGGGAAGAAGCGTTAGCGCGAATAGACGATCGGACGTGAGGGCCCTCCCCGGGGCCAGGGATTTTCGGAAGGGTTCGGCATGCAAAGCAAAGCGCAACCAAAACCGCCGGCGACGCTGACGGTCGACAACAAGAAGCTGGAACTGCCCGTCTATGGCGGCGCAGTCGGACCCGATGTCGTGGATATCCGCAAGCTCTACGGCGAGACCGGGATGTTCACTTACGATCCGGGCTTCACGTCGACCGCCAGCTGCGAATCCCAGATCACCTATATCGACGGCGACGAGGGCGTGCTGCTCTATCGCGGCTATCCGATCGATCAGCTGGCGGAGCATTCGAGCTTCATCGAGGTCTGCTATCTGCTGCTGCACGGCGAACTGCCGAGTGCGGCCGAGCTTGAGCGTTTCAACACGGCGATCACGCGGCACACCATGCTGCACGCCCAGTTCGACCGCTTCTTCGAAGGCTTCCGCCGCGACGCACACCCGATGGCGGTAATGACCGGCGCGGTGGGCGCGCTTTCGGCGTTTTATCACGACAGCACCGACATCAACGACGCCCATCAGCGCGTCGTCGCCAGCCACCGTATGATCGCCAAGATGCCGACGATCGCCGCGCGGGCCTACAAGTACAGCGTCGGCCAGCCCTTCATCAGCCCGCGCAATGATCTCGATTATTCATCGAACTTCCTGCACATGCTGTTCGCCGTGCCGGCCGAGGGCTACAAGGTGAACCCGGTGCTGGCGCGCGCCATTGACGTGTTCTTCATCCTGCACGCCGATCACGAGCAGAACGCCTCCACCTCCACCGTGCGCAGCGCGGGGTCTTCCGGGGCCAATCCGTTCGCCTGCATCGCCGCTGGCATCGCCTGCCTCTGGGGCCCCGCCCATGGCGGCGCGAACGAGGCGGCGCTGCAAATGCTGCAGGAGATCGGGACGGTCGATAAGATCCCGGAATTCATCAAGCGCGTGAAGGATCCAAGCGACGACGTGCGTCTGATGGGCTTCGGCCACCGGGTCTACAAAAACTACGATCCGCGCGCCAAAGCGATGATGAAGCTCTGCCATCAGGTGCTGGGCGAAGTCGGCCACAAGGACGACCCGCTGCTGAAGGTGGCGATGGAGCTCGAAAAGATCGCGCTGAACGACGAATATTTCGTCCGCCGCAAGCTCTATCCGAACATCGATTTCTATTCGGGCATCACGCTGAAGGCGATGGGCATCCCGACCTCGATGTTCACTGTGCTCTTCGCGGTGGCGCGCACGGTCGGCTGGATCGCGCAATGGACCGAGATGATCGAGGATCCGGCGCAGAAGATCAGCCGCCCGCGCCAGCTGTATACGGGCCCGGGCTTGCGCGACTACGCGCCTATCGGCCAGCGGAAATAAGATCGAGCACGGCGCCGGCGGCGATTTCAGCCGCCGGCCGCCCGCCGCGCCCCATGGCGGCGAGCGCGGCGTTCTGCGCAGCGCTTTGCGCCGCCCGCGCGGCGCCATCCTCCAGCAGCGGCCGCAACGCGGCGGCCAGGCGCTGCGGCGTCATCCGCGTCTGCACGAATTCCGGCGCGGCCTCGCGCCCGGCGGCGACATTCATCAAGGTGATGTAGCGCGTCTTCAGCAGGAATAATCGGGCGATCGCCCAGGTGATCCAGCCGATCTTGTAGCCGACGACGACGGGCGTTCCCTGCATCGCGATTTCGGTGGTGACGGTGCCGGAGGCGGCCAGCGCCGCGGTCGCCGCCGCGAAGGCGTCCTCCTTCTCGCCTTCCTCCACCAGCAGATGGGGAAAGCGCCATCGCGCCGCGCGCGCGCGCGCAGCGTCGGCCACGCCGCGTGCGAGCACCGCGACGATCTGCAGATCCGGCCGCGCGGCCGCCAGGCGCGCCGCCGTGGTTTCGAACACCGGCGCGATGCGTGCGATCTCGCTGCGGCGGCTGCCGGGCGCCAGCAATAGCACTGGCTGGCCTGGGGCCAGACCATGCCTCCCGCGAAACGCTGCGCCATCGCCCGTGCGCACGCGGCCCAACGCGGGATTGCCGGCCACCGTGCACGCGAGCCCGTAGGGTGCGTAATAGGGCTTCTCGAAATCGTGGATGCAGATCAAGTGATCGACCGTGGCCGCCAAGGTCTTGGCGCGCCCGGCGCGCGTGGCCCACACCTGAGGGCCTACATACTTGATCAGCTTAGCCTTCGGCGTGAGCCGGCGTAGCCGCTGCGCCACGCGCAACGTGAACCCCCATGAATCCACCAGCACCACGGCGTCCGGCTGGAAACGCGCCGCGGCTTCAGCGGCGGCGTCCGCTGCGCGCACGACATCGCCATACGCCCTCAACCCCTCGACGATGCCCAGTACCGAGAGCGGCGCGATGTCGATCGCGCTCGCCACGCCCTGCGCGGCCATCGCCGGCCCGCCGACGCCGGCGAACGCAAGGCCCGCATCACGCGCGCGCAAAGCCGCGATCAGATCGCCCGCGAGCGCGTCTC
>JBFWWB010000031.1:0-24008 GCA_050246435.1 Hyphomonadaceae bacterium | reverse complement strand
TAGTCCGCGACGCCGGCTTCCGCCGCCATCGCGCGCACCGCCGCTGCAGTGTGCGCGTTGTGCGTGGCGAACTGCGGATAGAGCGCGGGAGACGCCGCGAGCAAATCGTGCGCGCACGCAAGATAGGAAACATCCGTCGCGGCCTTGGTGGTGAACACCGGAAAATCCGGCAGGCCGCGGGCTTGCGCGCGCTTGATCTCGCCGTCCCAATAGGCGCCCTTCACCAGCCGCGCCATCAGCCGCCGCCCGCTCGCGCGCGCCAGCGCGGCGACGCCGGCGATCGCGCCGCGCGCGCGCTTCTGATACGCCTGGATCGCCAGGCCGAGTCCCGTCCATCCCGCCAGCGCCGGCTCGTAAGCCAGGCGCTCCAGGATTTTCAGCGACAGCACCAGGCGGTCCGCCTCTTCCGCATCGAGCGTCAGGCTCACGCCGCCCTCCGCGGCGCGCTGCGCGAGCGCCAGCACGCGCGGATACAGCTCCGCCATCACGCGCGCCTCCTGGCGCGCTTCGTAGCGCGGATGCAGCGCCGAGAGTTTCACCGAAACGCCGGAGCAATGCTCCGGCGCGCGCCCGCCCGCTTCGCCCGCCACCGCCGCGATCGCCTCCGCGTAAGCGCGCGCGTACGCCTCCGCGTCCGCCGCCGTGCGCGCGCTCTCGCCCAGCATGTCGAACGAGAAGAACGACGCTTCGCCCGCGCGCACGCGGCCTGCGCCGCGGCGCAGCGCTTCCCCGGTGGTGCGGCCGAGCACGAATTGCTCGCTCATGATCCGCATCGCCTGCATCAGGCCCGCGCGCACCACCGGCTCACCCGCGCGCGAAACGAGGCGGCGCACGAAGCCCGCCGCGTCGCGGCGTACGTCGTCCTGCAACGCCAGCACCTGCCCAGTGAGCATGAGGCCCCAGGTGGAGGCGTTCACCGCCCAGGAATCCGAGCGCCCGAGATGCTCCTCCCAGCGCCCGTCGGCGATCTTCTCCGCGATCAGCCGGTCGGCGGTTTCGGCGTCGGGCGTGCGCAGCAGCGCCTCCGCCAGGCACATGAGCGCCAAGCCCTCGGCGTTGGAGAGGCTGAATTCCTCGAGGAAGCCCTCCATCACGCCCTTGCGCCGCTTGAGCGCGCGCGCGGCGACCACCAGCGCGCGGGCCTCCGCCTGCACCGCCATGCGCGCGCTGGGCGTAAGCGGGTGGGCCGCCAGCAAGGCGGCGACCGCCGCCTCCTCCGGGGTGTATTTCAGCGCGTCCAGCGCGTCCCAATCGGTCATCGCGGGCCTCCCGCGCGCAGGATGGGGCCGCGCCCAGCCGCTCACAAGCGCCGGGCTGGAAGCCGCCGGCGGCTTGGAGAGCGCCGCGAAACTGGCTACATCCCGCCCATGACGAGTTCAGCTCAGGCGGCCGCAGGGGCGCCCGCGGAGTCCGATCCCGCGCTCGCCGCGGCGGCGGGCGCCGGCGAAGAAGAAGCCAAGCGCATCATGCTCGTGACCGACGCCTGGGAGCCTCAGGTGAACGGGGTGGTGCGCACGCTCTCGCGCGTGGTGGCGGAACTGCGCGCGATGGGCTGCGAAGTCGAGGTTGTGGCGCCGAGCGATTATCCACGCACGGTGCCGCTCATCACCTATTCCGAAATCCGCCTGGCGCTCGGCGCGCGCGACGACGTGGAGGAGCGCTTCCTCGCTTTCGCGCCGGATGCGGTGCACATCGCCACCGAAGGCACGCTCGGCTGGGATGCGCGCGCGATCTGCCTCAAGCACAAGTTTCCGTTCACCACGAGCTATCACACGCAATTCCCGGAATATGTCACGGCGCGCTTCGCCTGGATTCCGCTGTGGGCCGGCTATCGCTTCATGCACGCCTTCCACGACAAAAGCGGGCGCATCATGGTGGCCACGCCGACGATGATGGAGCTGCTGCAGCGCAAGGGCTTCAAGAACATCACGGCTTGGAGCCGCGGCGTTGACACCGCCTTGTTCCATCCCGCCAAGCGCAACCTGGAGGGCGGCGTCTACAAGGATTTGCCGCGCCCCGTGTTCGCCTATGTCGGGCGGGTTTCGGTGGAAAAGAATATCGAGGCGTTCCTCGAAGCCGATCTGCCGGGCACGAAGGTGGTGGTCGGCGATGGGCCGGCGCGCGCCGAGCTGATCACGAAATATCCCGACGCGCATTTCCCGGGTCCGAAATTCGGCGAGGACCTCGCCCGCTATTACGCCGACGCGGACGTGTTCGTATTCCCCAGCTTCACCGATACGTTCGGCCTCGTGCTGCTTGAGGCGATGGCCGCAGGCACGCCGGCCGCCGCCTTCTGGGCGCCGGGCCCGAAGGATCTGCTGCCCGGCAGCAAGGCCGGCGTCTGCGACGACGATCTGCGCACCGCCTGCCTCGAAGCGCTGAAGCTCAGCCGCGAGGATGCGCGCGCCTATGCCGAGACCTTTTCCTGGCGCGCCTGCGCGGAGGATTTCCGGCGCAATCTGCAGCCACTGCCGAAGCCGGAGAAGAAACGCTTCTGGCGCCGGCTGCGCTCGATCCGCCTGCGCTCCATCAAGCTGCGCCGCAAGAAGCGCCAGCCGACCGCGGCATAGCTAGAACAGGCTGTCGCTGGAGGTCATCGATTGCAGGCGCGCGAGGGCGGCCTGATAGTTCGACAGCTGATCCTTCATGTATTGCGGCACGTCGCCCGCGGGGGTCGCTGCGGTTTGCGGCTTCGATAAATCGGCGAACGCCTTTTGCACCGCGCTCAGCGCCGCGCCCAGCTGATCCACCGCTTCCTTGCGGCTCGCCTTGTCTGCGAGTGAGAGCGTGCTTGAAAGGCCGAGGCCGTAGATCGGCGTCGCCTTCTTCTTCGCCGCGTCGCTTGTCGGGTCTGCGATCACCACGCCTTCGGCCAGGCCCAGCCCGGCGAGCGCATCCTTGCCCGCGGCTCCGGCGCGCAACTCGATCCGCGCGCCCGGCGACGCAGTGATCTTGAGCTTGTCGCCGTCGGTCATGCTGAGCGCCACGGCGGAGGCGCCCGCCGAAAGCAGCACACGCTCGACGCGGTCGGCCAGCTTCTGCAGCGTATCATCGGCCTGGATGGTGATCTTCTGCGGCGTGCGCCCGTTCACCGCGACATAGAACTCATCCCCCGCGCGCAGCGCCGTGGCGGAGACGAGATCGCTCGCGCCCTTCTGCAGCGGCGCGCCTTGCGGCAGGCCGAGGCGATCCAACGCGCTCATGCCGCCGTCATCGAACGCGAATGCCGAGGCCGCATAATCCTTGTCCGGCCCGGCGAAACGTTGGCTCCAGGCGAGCGCGCCGCCCGCGTCCAGACGCCCGACGAAGCCGTCGCGGTCTTTGAGCGCGCTTTGCCCGGCGAACGCCGCGCTCGAATCGCCGCCAAGCCAGACTTCGCCGTTCTTCACCGCGAAACCCGCGACCGCCTCGTCGCCGGCGCCGCCGATATAGGTGGCGCGGTCACTCGCGCCGGCGGTGAGATCGTCGGCCAGCTTCAGCACGAAGCCGTCCTGGCCGCCGCTATAGGCGCGCGCCACGTTGGACACCGCGAGCGGCGCCTTCGCCGCGCCGGCGACGTAAATATCGCTCCCGTCGAGCGCGAGCCCCGCCAGCGATCCGCCCGCAAGCGCGCCCAGATCGCGCGTAGCGCCCGCCGCCAGCGCCGCGCCGTCGGACGAGAACTGCCGCAACACAAGCCGGCCCGTCTCCACCGCGCCGATCGTCACGCGCGAAGCGCCGCCGCCGATGTCCTGCACGACGATCGCCTGGTTCGCCGCCGCATCCTGCGCGCCGAGCGCCTGGTTGGAAGTTTGTACGCCGGCATCGTCATAGACGCTGAGCGCGCCCTGCCAGAGGCCGGCCGCGTCCTTCGCGCGCGAGCCGACATAAAGTTCGCCATCGGCGCCGAACGCCACGGAACGGGCTTCTTCATCGGCCGCGCCGTCGCTGCGGCGCACCCATTGCTCCACGCCGTCGGCGTCATACAGCGCGACAAAGGAATCACGCCCCGTCGCCGCCGAGCCCACGCTCGTGGTGGTCACGCCGCTTGTCGTGTTGGATTGCGCGAACCCGCCGGAGAGCGCACCGGCCACCGCCACGCGCCCATCCGCCGAAACCGCCAGCGCATAGCCGCTCGCCGCGTCCGCGGCGCCTAAGGTGCGCGTGTACTCAAGGTTGCCGGCGGTATCGTATTTGAACAGCGCGACATCGCTCGCGCCCTTGATCGGCTGGCCGTTCACCGCGCCGGTTGCGTCCGCCAGCACATAGATCGAGCCGTCCGCTCCGACCGCGCTGGCGCGCACCGCGCCCAGCGCGCCGGCCCCCGTCAGAGCCTTGCTGAACGCGACGTTCGCGGCGTTCGCCGCGGGCGTTGTCATGCCGCCCGCGGGATCGGCAACCTTGGACAGCATTCCGTCGCCTGCAAGATAAAGCGACGGCGCCGCATCGGCCGCCGTGAAGGAAACCTTCTCACCCGCCACCGTGGTGAGTTTCAGCGACCAGCCGTCCTGCCCGTTCACCGCCGGCTGCTTCACCGCCGTGAAGCCGCTGGTGAGCCCGGCGCCGCGCAGCTTGCCGTTCAGATAGGCGAGCACATTGTCGAGCGAGCGGGCGTTGTTCCCCAAGTCCGCGAGATCGACGTTCAGCGTCTGCGCATTGTCATGAACATCGGTCACGTCGATCGAAAAGCGGATGTCGCCCGCGAACGCGGCGTTCGCCGTTTCGCGAGAACCTCGCGCGATCACGCCGGTCACGTAGTCGCGCTGCGTCTGCGGCACGGCGGCTTGCGATTTTGCTTCCGAAACTTTCGCTCCGCGCACGATCGACAGCGCATCGAACTTCGTCGCCGTCAGGAAGCTGTCCAGCTGGCGCAGGCCGGAATTGAACGCCGCGGTCAGCCGCTGCTGTTCCGCCGTGCTCACGCCCTTCTGATCGAACCGCCCGGCGAGCGCCGCAAGCTGATTCAGCCCGGCGTGCAGCGCGAACAATTTTTTGTCATCGCCGGCGGCGCCCGGCATCGCGAACGACTTCGCGGAGGCATCGAAGAAGGCCCGGCCCGAAAGCGCGTTGGAAACGAGCTGGCTCGCCGGCGTCAGATTGCCGACATCCTCCCACGGCGCCTTGACCGCGCCCGCGGCGTTGCCGCCGCCGGACGCGGCGGAGGAAGCGGCGGCGCCGCTTTTGACCATCGCCCAGCTGAGCAGCAGGTCGGCGGAGATGGGCGTGATCGCCACGAGAGGCCACCATGCCCACGAACCCGCCAACGCCGGGTTAAGGGAAGGCTTAACGCCTCAGGCGGCGGCGCGGTCCAGCGCCAAAAGCTCGGCCAGCGCCTCACTGTCGGGCGCGGCGCGCAGCGCCTCGCGCGCCGGCGCCCGCCGGGCGAAGCGCGCCAACGCCGCCAACGCCTTCAGGTGCCCCGGCCCGCCTGGCGAGATGAGCAGAAAGACCAGATCGGCGGGGCGCCCGTCGAGCGCGCGGAAATCGGCCGGCTGCTCCAGCCGGCCGAACGCCGCCAACGGCCGATCGAGACCGGCGATCTGCGCGTGCGGCAGCGCCACCCCCTCGCCCAGGCCCGAAGGTCCCAGCCGCTCGCGGCGCAGCACCGCCTCGCACACCGCCTGCGCATCGAGCCGCGCGGCGCGCGCCAGCGGCGCGCACAGCATCTGGATCGCCTGCTTGCGCGTCGCCGCCGGCAGCCGGGTGAAAACCGCTTCGGGAAGGATCAGGGACCGCAACTCGCTCATACGCTGCCTACACTCCAGCAGGCGTCAGCAAGTCGCGCGCCTAGTCAGTGACGTACGCCTACCCCGTCGGCGCGTTCCGGATCGACCCAGCCGACATTGCCATCACCGCGCCGGTACACGAGATTCAAACCCCCGTGAGCGGCATTGCGAAACAGCAAGGCGGGGCCGTCGGAAAGCTCCAGCTGCAGCACCGCCATCGACACGGCCATCGTCCGCACCGCGACCTTCGTCTCCGCGATCACCAAGGGCGCACGCGCCCCGGAATCCGCGCCGTTCGCGCCATTCACGAACGAATCATCTGCTGCATCAAGATCTTGATCGTCATCCTGCGCGGCTTGCAGCACATAGGCGGATGCGATTTCCGCCGGCAACGGCGACTTTTGCGTGTTGTGATGATTCTTTAGGCGCCGTTTGTAGCGCCGCACACGCTTCTCAATCTTCTCCAGCGCGTCGGAAAACGCGGCGTGCGCATCGCCGCCGCGCCCTTCCGCCTGCAGCGCAATGCCCGACGCGAGATGCAGCGAGCAATCGACGCCGAATCCCGCGCCGTCACGCGCGACGGTGACCACCGCCTCGCCCGATCGGGAGAAATATTTTTCGACGGATCGTTCGAGATCTTCTGTGATGCGGGCCTTGAGCGCTTCGCCCAATTCAACGTGCCGGCCGGCAATCTGAACGCGCATGGATTCCTCCTGCAGCGCTGTGCGGCGCTGGAGCGTTGGCCCCCCGCGCCTGCACGGATCAGGCTAGGCGCGAACGCCGCAGAGTCAATGCAGGTGGGGCCTCAGCTGGCGAAACTGTGACGGCGCTTTCGCTCGACCGACGAGGGGATGCGCAGGCTTTCGCGATATTTCGCGACCGTACGCCGGGCGATCTCGATACCAGCGTCGCGGAGGATTTCCACGATGCGGTCGTCGGAAAGCACTTCCTCCGGCTTTTCAGCGTCAATCAGGCTGCGGATGCGGTGGCGCACGGCCTCCGCGGAATGCGCCTCGCCGCCCCCGGCGGCCGGGATCGAAGCGGTGAAGAAATATTTGAGTTCGAACACGCCGCGCGGCGTGGCCATGTATTTGTTCGCCGTCACGCGGCTCACAGTCGATTCGTGCATCTCGATCGCGGCGGCCACGGTCTTCAGGTTGAGCGGGCGCAGATGCTCCACACCGTGGGCGAGGAAGGCGTCCTGCTGGCGCACGATCTCGCGCGCCACCTTCAGGATCGTGCGGGCGCGCTGATCCAGGGTCTTGATGAGCCAGGAGGCGTTCGCCGCGCATTCGGCGAGGAACACCTTGTCGGTCTCGCGCTTGGCCTGGCGGCTTACCTCGCCGTAATAGCGTGCGTTCATCAGAACGCGGGGCAGGGTGTCGGAATTGAGCTCCACCGCCCACATCCCGTCCGGCCCGGCGCGCACGTAGATGTCCGGCACCACGACTTGCACCGGCCCGCCGCCGAACGCGGCGCCCGGCTTCGGGGTCAGCGCGCGGATTTCGGCGATCATCTCTTCGAGGTCTTCGCGGTCGACGCGGCAGATCACCTCCAACCGCGCGAGATCGCCCCGCCCCAGCAGGTCGAGATGCGCGAGCAGCGTTTCCATCGCGGGATCGAAGCGGCCGCGATCTTTCAGCTGTAGCGCCAGACATTCCGCCAGGCTGCGCGCCATCACGCCGGTCGGCTCGAAGCCTTGCATCCGCGTAAGCACGCGTTCGACTTCCGCGGCGGCGCAGCCGAGCGTGCGCGCAAGTTCCCCTGCATCGCCGCGGAAGTAACCCCAATCGTCCATCTGATCGATCAGAGCCGCCCCGATCAGGCGCTCCTTCGGCGTCAGTGCGGCGGCGGAAAGCTGGGCGTCGAGGTGTTGGGCGAGCGTGAGTTCGCTGCTGGCGGAATCCTCAAACTCGGGCATGTCCTCCCCGGCCTTGCCGGAGGAAGCTTTCGACCAATCCGTCGCCGGGGCCGATTCCGCGCGCTCCGCGGCGGACATGTCGGGGTGCAGGCTTTCGACGTCGGCGTCGAGGCCGGAATCCATTTCCGCGGGCGGAGCATCCTCGCGCAACGTCACCGCTTCCTCGCCGTTTTCGGCGCGCGGCTCGGCGGCGGGCGCTTCCGGCTCGGCCTCGGCGCGCTCCAGCAGCGGATTGCGCTCCAGCTCGGCCTCGATGAATTGCGCCAGCTCCACGGAGGAAAGCTGCAGCAGCTTGATCGCCTGCTGCAATTGCGGCGTCATCACCAGGGCCTGGCCCTGGCGCAGCTCGAGGCGGGGGCTCAGGGCCATCGCGGGCTAGCTCGCGAACCGTTCGCCGAGATAGACCTTGCGCACGTCCTCGTTGGCCAGCACGGCCTCCGGCGCGCCCTCAAACAGCACTGCGCCGTCATAGATGATCGCCGCGCGGTCGACGATCTCCAGCGTTTCACGGACATTGTGATCGGTGATCAGGATGCCGATGCCGCGCTGCTTCAGGAACATGATCAGTTCGCGGATATCGTTGATCGCCAGCGGATCGATGCCGGCGAACGGCTCATCCAGAAGCATGAAGGAGGGGCGCGAAGCCAGCGCGCGCGCGATCTCCACGCGGCGGCGCTCGCCGCCCGAAAGCGCTATCGCGGATTGATCGCGCAGATGGTCGATGCGCAGCTCGTGCAGCAGATTGTCGACGAGCGCAGCGCGGCGCGTCTTGTCGCGCTCCGTCAGCTCGGCGATGCAATGGACGTTCTGCTCGACTGTCATGTCGCGGAAGATCGAGGGCTCTTGCGGCAGATAGCCCACGCCCAGCCGCGCCCGCTGATACATGGGCAGGCTGGTGACGTCCTGGCCGTCGATGAGGATCTGCCCGTAATCCACGCGAATGAGCCCCGTCATCATGTAGAAGCAGGTCGTCTTCCCTGCTCCGTTGGGGCCCAACAATCCCACCACCTCGCCCCGGCGCAGTGCGAGGTTCACCCCACGCACCACTTCGCGGCGGCGATACGACTTGCCGATCTTGACGGCCACGAGTCCGGATTCGGTGATTCCGGTCTCTGTCGTCGCCATGCGGCTTACCGCGCCCTCGTCGTCCATCATTCGCTCGGTCGCGCTAAGATTTGGTGAAGCCCGCTCAGCATCCGGCGACGGCGGCGGGATCGGGCGCCGGCGGGGTGGATTGCTTCGGATGGTAGACGCCCTGCACGCGCTCACCGGGCTTGCGCGCGGGAGACAGCGTCGAGCGTCCGCTGCCCACCTGCAGCACCAGCGTTTCCCCGCGCAGTACGTTTTCCGCGCTGGTGATCACGACATTGCCGCGGAACGTCACCGTATCGGTTTTCGCATCGTAAACGGCGCTGTCGCCGCGCGCCTTCTGCAGCGGGCGCACATAATGCACGTCGCCCTCGGCGACGATGCGCTCCACGTCGCCGCTGGAGAGGCCCTCGTTCGTCGCCTGCGCGCCGGCCGCGACCGGGGCGAAGAACAAGGTCAACCGGTTGGATTGCAGCCGCGCGCAATTCTGCACCAGATCGACATTGCCCGTGAGCACCATCTGGCGGGCGCCGTCCTGGTATTCGAGGTTGTCAGCGCTGTAAGCGATCG
Organism: Hyphomonadaceae bacterium; assembly: GCA_050246435.1. GTDB lineage: Bacteria > Pseudomonadota > Alphaproteobacteria > Caulobacterales > Aquidulcibacteraceae > JAKFWI01. The sequence goes on along the minus strand of JBFWWB010000031.1, from coordinate 14,723 downwards.
GCCCGCCCTTGGAGGCGAGCTGCGCCTGCGCGCCGGCGGCGAAAGCGCAGGAAATGGCTGCGGCGGAAAGGATGGCGAGGATGCGTAATGTCACGGCTTCGCACTCTGTAACATGCCTTTGACGCCGCCCGACATCCGAATAACGCCCTTCTCGCCGTCCAGCTCGTAGTCGCCAGCGGAAACCGAGCCCATGGGTCCGCCGCCCTGCACTGCGCCCCCGCCGCTGGCCGTGCCGGTGGCGGTGTTCACCGCCATCTTTGCGGTGCGGAAGCTGTTGCCGCCGTTGTCGAACAGCACGACGCCGCCCAGCAGATCCAGCAGCGCGCGATCGGGATCGTAAACGCCGCGCGGCGCCGTCATCGTGCGGCCCTGCCCGTTGCGATAGGACGGCGCCTCCAAATCGACGGCGGCGCCCGTGCCGCGGCGCGTGGCGCTCTTCGCGGTCAGCACATAGGTGACGCCATTCGCGGTCCGCCCGGTGAATCGCGGATTGATCATCCTGACGCTATCAGCCACCGGCGGCGCCGCCGCCATGCCGAGGCGCTGGCCGATCGAGTTGTAAACGCCCGATCCCACCACCAGCAGGCCCATCGCGATGCAGACGCCGATGCAGAACGCCCGCCACACGCGGATGAGACGCGTGCGCCGGCGCGCCTGCTGCAGCGAAAGCTCACGGCGCGGCTCCCAGCCCAAAACGGGCTGTCTCGGATCGGCGAAGGCGGCGCTGGACATGACCCCGTTTCCGCTCAAGGCGAACGGCGCTCATAGGACGCGATCCGGGGCGTAAGCAAGGCGGCGTTGCGGCTGCGGCCGGCCGATCGCCTCAAGAATGGGCGAAGATGTCCTCTTCCGCCCAGCCGGAGAGGTCGAGCGCGGCGCGCGTGGGCAGGAACGCGAAGCACGCCTCGGCCAGCGCGGCGCGGTTTTCCCGGATCAGCATGGCGTCCAGGCGGCGTCGCAGCGCATGCAAGTGCACCACGTCCATCGCGGCGTAGGCCAGTTGCGCGTCGCTCAGTTCGCCGGCGCCCCAATCGGAGCTTTGCTGGTCCTTCGAGATGTCCTTGCCAATGAGCTCCTTCACCAGATCCTTCAGCCCATGGCGGTCGGTGTAGGTGCGCACCAGGCGCGAGGCGATTTTGGTGCAGTAAAGCGGCCCGCACACGACGCCCAGATCGCGCATGATCATCGCCACGTCGAAGCGCGCGAAATGGAAAATCTTGACCTTCGCCTCGTCGGTCAGCAGGCGCTTCAGATTGGGCGCGTCATAGGTGGCGCGGTCGAGCTGCACGAGGTGGATTTCGTCGCCGCCGTCGCTCAGCTGCACCAGGCACAACCGGTCGCGTGTGAGCGACAGGCCGAGCGTTTCGGTATCGATCGCGATTTCGGGGCCTTGCGCTGCATCAGCCGGCAGATCGCCACGATGCAGCAGCACGGCGATGTTGCGCCCGTCGATGGTGAGGCTGAGGCGTCGGGTCACGCGCGGGCTCCGTTTCGCCCCTCGCTAGAAAGGCGCGGCCTCCGCGTCAACCGGCAGGCGTGAACCTATTTCTTCCGCGCGGCGGCCTGGGCGGTCTCGCGGATGATCACGCCGGAATGGATGCGCCAGCGGTTCAGGGCGTCCTTCCGCCAGACCAGCAGATAGCGCCCGAAGCCCGCTTCCTGCCCCTTGATCCACTGCAGATAGCTGCCCGTGGTGGAGCCCAGATCGCCATAGCCGGACATCACCCCATTGCCGCTCGGCTGCATGAAGATGGGGCCGTAGGCCGCCGGCGGGGCCAGGCCTTTGCGGATTTCGTCGGGCCCGCGCAGGGTGCCCATCACCGTGAGGATGATCGTGTCGGGATCGGCCAGTTCGGCCAGGCCGACGGCGAGGCCTCGCTCCTGAGCGGCGATCGCCAGGCGGCGCTCGGCGTCGGCCAGCGGACCCTGCAGGGTCGGCGCGGCAGGGGCCGCATAGGTCGAGGGCGAAGTCGGCGGCGCGGTGGCCGTCGCGGAGGCGGAATAACCGGTCGTGCTCCCGCTCGATCCGTAGGGGGCCGGCGGCGGCGGCAGCGGCGCGGACGTCACCGTCGAGCCGCCCGCATTGTTCGACGGAAACACGCGTTGCAGCGAACCGCATCCGGCCACCGCCGCGACCGCGATCATCGCCGCCATGATCTTCTTCATGCTGTCATCCCCCGAGACGCGCCACGGGGCCCCTTCGGCGGGATGCTCCGCGCCGCAGCGGCTCTGAACAAACGCTAACAGTCAAAAGGGGAAAGCGCCAAGCCGCTACGCCTGCGGCGCGGCGCGCGCGGGGGGTTCACCCCGGCGGCAGCCGGCCCGGGTCCAGCCGGCCGGCTTGGATCGCCGCCAGCGTCTCCACCAGCAGCGGCCCCTCCAGCGCGCGCACGCGCTCGCGCAGGGTTTCCAGCGTATCGCCCGGGAGCACCGGCGCTTCGCGCTGCGCCAGCACCGCGCCGTGATCGTATTGCGCATCCGCCAGATGCACGCTGGCGCCCGAGCGCGCCGCCCCCGCCGCCAGCACCGCGCGGTGAACGTGATCGCCATACATGCCCTGGCCGCCGAAGGCGGGCAGCAGCGCGGGATGGATGTTCAGGATGCGCCGGGGAAACGCCGCCAGGGTCTGCGGGCCCAGCAGGCGCATATAGCCGGACAGCACGATCCAGTCGCAGCCGGCGGCGTCCAGCGCTTCGGCGATCGCGGCGTCGCAGGCCTCTTCCCCGCCGCAGCGGCGCGCGTTCAGCGTCAGGCTCGCCAGGCCGTATTCGCGCGCGACGTCATGCGCGGCGGCGCTTTCATTGTTGGAGATCAGCAGCCGGCCCTCGGCGCGCAGCCCGCCCGTCCGCGCCGCCTCCAGGATCGCGCGCGCGCCCGAGGCGCCGTGCGAGGCCAGGAAGCCCAGCCGCAGCGGCGGCCGCTCAGTCATGGGATGGGCGCCGACTCATGCGCCCTGGTAGCGCGCCGCCGCGTGCGCCGCCAGCGCCGCGCGCGCTCCGGCCTAGGAACGCGCGCGGCCTGCCGTCTCGTTCTAGTTCCGGCTCTTGTCCACCAGCGCGTTCTTGCCGATCCACGGCATCATCGCGCGCAACTCCGCGCCCACCTTTTCGATCGGATGTTCGCTGACGCGCCGGCGCGTCGCCTTGAAGCTCGTCTGCCCAGCGCGGTTTTCGAGCACCCAGTCGCGCGCGAATTTGCCGGTCTGGATGTCGTTCAGCACACGCTTCATCTCGGCCTTCGTCTCGGCCGTCACGATGCGCGGGCCGGTGACGTATTCGCCGTATTCCGCCGTGTTGGAGATCGAGTAATTCATGTTGGCGATGCCGCCCTCATAGATGAGGTCGACGATCAGCTTCACTTCGTGCAGGCATTCGAAATACGCCATTTCCGGCGGATAGCCCGCCTCGGTCAGCGTTTCATAGCCGGCGCGGATCAGCTCCACGAGGCCGCCGCACAGCACCGTCTGCTCGCCGAACAAATCGGTTTCGCATTCGTCGCGGAAGGTCGTCTCGATCACGCCGGCGCGTCCGCCGCCGATCGCGGAGGCATAAGCGAGCGATGTTTCCAGCGCCTTGCCCGAGCCGTTCTGCGCGATCGCCACGAGGCACGGCACGCCGCCGCCGCGCAGATATTCGCTGCGCACGGTGTGCCCCGGCCCCTTCGGCGCCACCATGCCGACATCCACCGCGGCCGGCGGCGCGATCAGGTTGAAATGCACGTTGAAGCCGTGGCCGAACAGCAGGGTCTTGCCGGCCTTCATCGCAGGCGCGATGTCAGCGTTGTAAATGTCGGCCTGCAATTCATCGGGCGCGAGCAGCATGATGATGTCGGCGTACTTCGCCGCATCCGCCACGCTCGCCACTTTGAGCTTTTCCGCTTCCGCCTTCTTCGCGCTGGGCGAGCCCGCCTTCAGCGCAACGGTCACGTCCTTCACGCCGCTGTCGCGCAGATTGAGCGCATGGGCGTGGCCTTGGCTGCCATAACCGACGACGGCGATCTTCTTATCGAGGATCAGGCCGAGATCGGCGTCTCGATCGTAATACACGCGCATGGGTTTCCTCCTCCTAATTTCCCGTACTCGGCGCGCCGTAAAGCGCCATGAATTGATCCGCCGCGCGCGCGGCTTCCTTCGCCAGCGCCGCGCGGTCGAGCTTCAGTTTCTCGCCCAGCAGCAGCCGGATATGCGCATCGCGCGCGACGAGGCCGAAAAACGTGCGGAATGCTTCTTCCGCGTTGTCATACGCGACCAGGCCGGCCTTGCGCGCCGCCTCCAGCACCGGTTTCAGCCGGCGGCCCAGCGCAAAGCGGCCATTGTCGAGCACGATCGCGCCCAACTCGGCCTTCTCTTCTCCCGCATGGCCGATAGCCAGCCGATTGAGCGCGAGCGAGCTTTCGCTCGCCACCACGCGCAGCCAATCGTGCGCGAAGCCCCGCAGGCGTTCGATCAGCGCGGCGCGCGTGAGCCCGCCTTCGGGCGCCGCCGCGACACGCACCTGCGAAGCCTGGAAACGCACGATGGCGCTCAACAGCCCGTCGCGGTCGCCGAACCATTTGTAGAGCGTCTCTTTCGAGCAATTGGCGGCCGCCGCCACGGCGCTCATGGTGAGCCCCGCCCCGTCCTTGATCAGCAGCCGTAGGGCGGCGGCGAGCACTTCGCGCTGGCGCGCGCTCAGCTCTTCGCTTTCCGGTTCTTGCAGGCGTTGCAGCATGACAGAGACAGTACCGTACCGTTCGGTTCTCTTAACGAGAGGCGAACGCGAGGTCAAGTGCCTGCTGCGCGCCGGCGCGCGCCGGGCTAGCGTGGCCGCCCATGCCCGCTTCGCCTCCTGCCGATCCCGCCGCGTTGACCGCCCTGGAGAACGTCGCGGCGCTGGCCCGCGCCCGCGCCCGCGGCCGGGCGCCACTGATCGGCGTGGCGGGCGCGCAGGGCTCCGGCAAGTCCACCCTGCTCGCGGCTTATGCGGCCAGCCATCCCGATGCGGTCGTCCTTTCGATCGACGACGTCTATCTGCCGCCCGCCGCCCGCCTCGACTTGGCCGCGCGCGTGCATCCCCTGCTCGCCACACGCGGGCCGCCGGGCACGCATGATCTTGCGCTGCTGCACGCCGTGTTCGACGGGCTGATCGCCGGCGCGCCGACGCCGCTGCCGCGCTTCGACAAACTGGCCGACGCGCCCTTCCCGCGCGAGACCTGGCGCACGCACGAGGGCGCGCCTTGCGCCATCCTGCTTGACGGCTGGTGTGTCGGCGCCCTGGCGCAGAGCGCGGCGGAATTAGCAGCGCCCATCAACGCGCTCGAAGCGGAAGAAGATTCCGGCGGCGCATGGCGCACATTCGTCAACGCGCAGCTCGCCGGTCCGTATCGGGAGGCGTTCGCGCGCCTCGATGCGATTCTCGCGCTCGATGCGCCGGATTTCTCCGTCGTGCTCGATTGGCGCTGCGAGCAGGAGGAAGGCTTGCTTGGCCGCCCGCTCGACGCAGTAGGACGCACGCGCATCGCGCGCTTCATCGCGCATTACGAGCGGATCACGCGCCATATGCTCGCCGGCGGCCGCCGCGCCGATATTGTACTGCGCCTCGATGCGCAGCGGCAGGTGATCGCCGCCGCGCGCTAAGTCTTGTCCGGCCCGCGGCGGATGGAAAGCACGCCGGTGCGGCTCACCTCCACCAGGCCCAGCGGTCGCATCAATTCCAGGAAGCCGTCGATCTTGTCCGACGAACCGGTCAATTCGAAAATCAGGCTTTCAAGCGTGGTGTCGATCACCTTGGCGCGGAAAATCTCGGAAACGCGCAGCGCCTCGATGCGGTCGCCGCCCTTGCCGCGCACTTTTATCAACGCCAGTTCGCGTTCGACGCCGGCGGGATCGCGCGTCACGTCGATCACCTTGTGCACCGAGACGATGCGCTCCAGCTGCGCCTTGATCTGATCGATCACCGGCGGCGCGCCGGAGGTGACGATGGTGATGCGCGAGGTGCGCGCGGCGTGGTCCGTTTCGGCCACCGTCAGGCTTTCGATGTTGTAGCCGCGCCCGGAAAACATGCCGACGACGCGCGCCAGCACGCCGGGCTCGTTGTCGACCATCACGGCGAGCGTGCGGCGTTCGATGGGCGCATCTTGCGGCGGCATGATGTTCTCTGGCGTTATCGGCGGATCAGGAGGCGTTCTTGTCGCCGCGCCCGGCGGCGTAATCAAGCGCCGTGAGGCTCGCCTGGCGGCGGCGCGGGTCCACCGTGTTGAAGATTTCCGAAACGAATGCGCGCCGCTGCGCCACCACCGCGCGCACCGGCTCGCTCACCTCGCCCTCGCGCCCGAGATCGGCGACGATGCGGTAGCACAGGAAGACCGCGTCCAGCGCGGGCTGGCGCTTGCCCTGATAGGCGGCCTCGGGCGCCGCCCCCTCCGCCGCTCCAGGCAGGTTCGGGAAGAACAGCCGCCCGCGATCCAGCAGTGCGGAGATGCGCGTGCGCGTTTCGCTTTGCGCACGGAGGAATTCGTCGTCGGAGAGCAGCTTGCCGCGGTCGCGGCACAGCTTCTGCGCGTCCGCCATCGCCTCGATCACCTGATCGGCCCAGGCGATGAGGTCGCTGTCGCGCGCGGCGCGCAGGCTCTCGAACTGCATCGCCGTTTGCCGCTTCACCACCGCCCAGTTGAACGCGAAGGAGGCCAGCGCCAGCGCCGCCGATCCGATGGCCAGCCATTGCTCGAAACCGAGGCCGGCGAGCCAGCTCATTTGCGCCGGCCGTGCTCGTAGCGGCGGAAAGACCAGTAATCGTCGCCGCCGTCGCGCACGCAGCGCCAGCCTTGCCGCTTCAGCACCGGGCGGATCATGCGGTTGAACCAACCATGGCCGAGCAGCAGCACGTTGTCTCCGCGCAGCGCCCGCGCGGTCAGCGTGGCGGCGGCGGCCTCGGCGCGCAATTCGGCGGCTTCGCGCGTTTCGCGCCCGGCGGCGCGGCCGAGCCACCAAGCCATCCGCGCCCAGACGCCCCAAGTGCGCGGCGTGCGCTTGCCCCAGATCGGCGGCGGCGGAAGCGCGGCTTCCACGAAGATCGGATCTTGCACCACAGGCCGCCCGCCGGCCACCGCCTCCGCCGTCGCCAAGGCGCGCGGCAGGGGCGAGGCGAAGATCACGTCCGCTCCGCGGGCCTCGGCCACCAGGTCTTCGGGCGCGGTTTCGCCATCGGCGAGGCCGGAGCGGTCATACTCCGCCCACCAATCCTCATAGGCGCGCCAATCGATGCGCGTGCGCCGATCGCCCACGGGTTTGCCGTGGCGGGCGAGCACGATCACGCCAGGCTTCACAGCCGCGGCGGGCTCGCTGGAGTTCAACCGCGGCTGATCCATCCCCGCCTTGCGGCCCCCTTTCTGGACGGTCGCTTCCCCCGCTAGCGCACCCCCAAGCCGCCGATGAAAGCGGCTGCGGAACGCCCCAGCGCGGCCAAGTCGTAACCGCCCTCCAGAGTCGAGACAACACGTCCGCGGGCCGAGCTTTGAGCGACTTCCCGCAGCGCCGCCCCAGCCCAGGCGAAATCCGTAGCGTCAAGCGCCAGCTGCGCGAGGGGATCGTCGCGGTGGGCGTCGAACCCGGCGGAAACGAGAATCAGTTCTGGGCCGAACGCCGCCAGCGCCGGCAACACCAGCGCGGTCATCGCCCGCCGCCACGCCGACCCATCCGTTCCCGCCGGCAGCGGCGCGTTGACGATATTGCCGGCGGGGCCGCGCTCCTGCGCCGCACCGGTGCCGGGGTAAAACGGGCTTTGGTGCGTGGAGGCGAAGAACAGCGCCGGTTCGCGCTCGGCGATCGTCTGGGTGCCGTTGCCGTGGTGGACGTCGAAATCCACCACGGCGACACGATCCAGCCCGTGCGCGGCGCGCGCGTGCAGCGCGCCGATCGCGATGTTGTTGTAAATACAAAATCCCATCGCGGAATTGGGCTCGGCGTGATGGCCCGGCGGGCGCACCGCGCAGAACGCCATGTCGTCGCGCCCGGCCAACACGGCATCCACTGCCGCCAGCACGCCGCCGGCGGCGCGCGAAGCCGCCTCCCGGCTCCCCGGCGAAAGATACGTGTCGGCGTCGAGCGCGGCGACGCCAACCTCCGGAAACTGCGTATCGAGCCAATCGAGATAAGCCGCGTCATGCACGCGCGCGAGTGCGGCGCGCGGCGCCGGCGGCGCCTCCACCCGCTGCAGCGCCATCCCCTCCAGCGCCTGCAGCACGGCGGCCAGCCGCGCCGACCGCTCCGGATGGCCCTGCGGGGGCTCGTGCGCCAGCATCGCGGGGTGCGTGACAAGCAGCATCGCCGGCCATGTTAGCCCGCGGGCGGCGGCGAACCCAGTCTAGAAGCGATGCGACCAGCCGAGGAACAATTCGGCGTCGGGGGCCGCCCCGGCGACGCCGACATTCACGCCTGCGTCGAGCTGCGTCGTCGCCCCGGTCAACCAGGTGACGCCGGCGTTCGCCGTCGCCGCGGCTTCGCCCGCGCCGGCCGCGCGCTCCGCCGCCGCTTCGACATAGAGCCCGAAATGCTCCGTCAGCGCGTAGGAGAGATTGACCGCGGCCGTGGCGTCGCCGCGATAGCCGCCGGCATGGATCGCCGCGATCCCGCCGGTGAGAGTCCAGCCGAGCTTCCCGGTCAGCGCGCCGGAAGCGGTGGCGATCAGCCCGCCTTCCAGCCTGTCGGCGCCGAGGCCCTCGCCCGCCGTCGGCAGCGTCGCGAAGCCGATCAGCGCGACGGCGGGGCCTTCGCCGTCCGCGCCCGCAACCATGCGCCGCAGCCGCAGCGTCACATCGCCGAAGCCTTCCCGCGTTGTTTCCGCGCCTGTCGCCCGATCGCGCACGCGCACGCGCGCATAGGGCGCGGCGATCAACTCCACGTCCGTTCCGCGCGCGAGGCCGTAGCGCAGCGCCGTGGCCGCGGCGCGGGTTTCCGTCTCACGCACGTCGCCGTCGCGGCTGCGCGCTTGCGCGGCGATCTCGGTTTCGATCTGCAGGTATCCCTTTGGCACGGCCATCGGGCTTTCCGTGGCGCCCGGGCGACCGGTCGAAAGCGGCGGCGCTTGCGCAACGGCGCCCGCGGACAGCATGATCCAGGTCAAAGCGACGAAACACGCGCGCATGCGATTCTCCCCCGCGCCGGGCCGCGTTTTCGCCGCAACCGCCGCGGAACATGCGCGCCGGAACGGGGGAGCGTCCATGACAACTCTGACGCAGGGCGGCGGCGTGCGGGCGATGCTGGCGGGCTTGGCGCTGGCGGCGTGCCTGGCGCTCGCGGGATGCTTCGTCTCCGACGCGCCCTTGTTCGATCCACGCCGCGGCGAGGCGGTATTCGGCAAGGGCGTCGTGTCGGTCGTTTCCCAGCAGAAGGATCAGGACGCCGAGACCAATCAGCTCGAATGGTCGCCGGACGGCTACATCGATCCCGAAGACAAAGACGCCGACCGCACGAGCTTCCACCACCTGCCCGGCTCGGGCTGGTTTTCGCCCTGGTATGTCGCGCAATCCGGAGAAAAGGGCGGCGGCTATATTTACATGCTCTACCGCAAGCGCGGCGGGCGGCTGGAAAGCTATCCCGTGTCCTGCAGCGACTTGACGGACGCCGAGGCCGCCGCCGCGCATATCACGCGCAGCGAAAGCGGCTCGGAGTGCAAGGCGACGACCGCCGCCGATCTCGCCCAGGCGTTCAGAATTCTCTCTCGCCGGCTGCAGCCGGACGGCTACCTGGCGGTCGCGAAAAAGCCGCATTGAAGCGGGTGATTGCGCCCCGCCCGGCGACGCCGTAAAGCAGCGCGCAATCGGGAGGAGGACCGCATGAAAAAGTTCATGGCGGCCGTTGCTGCGGCGGCGGCCCTGGCAACGTCCGGCGCAGCGCTCGCGCAAGTGGCGGCGAGCAATGCGGATAAGACGTTCACCATTCAAAAGCCCGCCAAGTGGCCGAACATCGAAGAGCAGAAGATTCCCGGCGCGCAGTACCGCGAATACGTCGTGGGGCCGGGCTCGGAAGAATGCTGGATCCGCGAGATTCCGCGCGCGCAAACCGCCGCGAATACGATCATGGACATCAACCATTCGTGGACGTCGCCGCTCGCGCCCGACAAATGGGTGCTGCTCACGAAAGACAACCGCCTGATGGGCGGCGTGTCGACCGTGAAGGAAAGCGCCGTCAACACGGCGGGCGATTTCCCGATCCAGACGGCCGTGCTGCAAGGCAAGGAACAGGAAGTCTACGCCGCGCTGCAAGCGCGTCCGGGCGTCGAATTCTGGACGTTCTGCACGGCTTATGAAAACGCCGCAGCGCGCAAGGCCGCGTTGCAGGAGATTTCGACCTCGCTGACGACGGCGAAGGACGCCGAATACAAGGCCCAGGTTGAAGCGGCGAAAGCCGCCGCCGCAGCGGCTGCCGCCGCAGAGGCGGAAAAGGGCGACAAGGGTAAGAAGAAGAAAGACTAACTACACGGCGCGTGCGGCGGGTGCGGATGCGCTCGCCGTCAGCCCGCGCGCATCGCCTCAGATGCGTCTCAGGCGAGCTTCACCGCCGTGCCGTAGGCCAGCACTTCGATCGCTTGGCCCTGGCCGGCTTCCGTCGTGTCCATCCTGAGACCGATCACGGCGTCCGCGCCCAGCGCCTCGGCGTGCGCGACGAGCCGATCGATCGCCTGCTCACGGCTTTCCGCCAGCAGCTTCGTGTATTCGTGGATTTCGCCACCGACGAGCATCCGCAGCCCGGCGACGATGTCGCGCCCGAAAAAGCGCGAGCGCACGACATTGCCGCGCGCAATGCCCAGATTGGCGGCGACCGTGCGGCCCGGCACGTCGAACGTCGTCGAAAGAATCATGCCGTTTTCCTGTAGATATTCGCGCCGCGCGTCCAGCGCGCCTTCGGAAAAGTGTTGCGCGGGGTTCGCGCTAGCGTTCGACGTCGCGGCTGTAACGCTCGCGCGCGTGATCTTCGCGCTGATCGATCACCACGCGCACCACCAGCCAGATCGCGCCCACCACGATGAGGATCGCCCCGCTAGCGCCCGCCAGCGGCAACAGCAGCATCGCGGCGAAGCCGCCGGCCGCCGCCGTCGCATCGCCCGCCAGCGCCGCCGTCAGTACGCCGCCGACGCCGAGAAACCACGCCGCCGCCAGCAGCCCCACCCCGATGCACAGGCATAGCACCGCCGAATCCGAGCGCCGCTCGGGGTTCGGCCGATGGCGGGCCGCTTCAGACGGCATCGTATAGCGCCACGCCGTCGGCCCCCAGCGTACGGCGCGCGCGGCCGCGGCCGACCATGCAATTCAGGTGCGCCAGCGTTTCGCCGGTCGCCATCGACAGCAGATCGGAATCGATCGCGCGCGCGAACAGCGCTCCGAACAGATCCACCGCGCGGCGGGGCTTTTCGCGCAAGCGCTTCTCCACCCGGTCCATGCTCCGCTCGTGCCCGTCGATCAGATAGGCGAGCCGCTCCTTCGCGCCGCGGAACGGCTCGTTGTGCGCCGGCAAGACCAGCACGTCTTGCGGCAGCGCGTCGCGTAGCTTCGCGCACGAAGCGATCCATTCGCTGAGCGGATCGGCGTCCGGCTCCGTCGGGAACACGGAGACGTTGGAGGAGATGCGCGGCAGCAATTGATCGCCGGAGATGAAAAGGTTGAGATCGGGCTGGAACAGGCACGCATGCTCCGGCGAATGGCCCGAACCGGCGATCACGCGCCAGATGCGCCCGCCGATCTCGATCTCCTCGCCGTCGCGAATGCGATGATAAGAATCCGGCAGCCGAGAGAGCCCCTTGCCGAAGCCGCCGAAGCGCACGCGGTACGAATCCAGCGCCTCCTCATTCCAGCCCGCCGCGCGGTAGAAGCGCACGCCGTCTTCCGGCGCCTCATGGCCGGTGTCCGCCGCGAGCGCACGGCACGTCAGATATTCCAACCGGCTGATCCAGAGCGGGCATTGGAATTTCCGCGTCATCCATCCGGCGAGGCCGATATGATCGGGATGCATGTGCGTGACGATGACGCGCGTGATCGGCCGCCCGCCCAACTGGTTGGCCAGGATGGTGCGCCAATGGGCGCGCGTTTCGTCCGTGCCGATGCCGGTGTCGACCAGGGCCCAGCCGTCGCCATCCTCGATCAGCCACAGATTGATCCAGCGCAGCACGAAGGGCAGCGGCATCCGCACCCACAGCACGCCGGGCGCGACTTCCATCGTCTCCCCCGCGGCCGGAGGTTCGGCGAAGGGGTAGCTGAGCGTCGGGCGAACCGGCGCCTCCGAGGTCTCGAGCCCGTCCATCGCGGTCATCGCGGCGCTCCTCGTTTGCGGCGCCCAGCCTGTACCAAGCCGGTGGCCGCGTCAAAGCCGCGCACGCCAAAAGCGCGCCGGCCCGGCCGCCTGCGCGCATCTCTGGCGCAGCATCGCCTGCGTTTGCTAGCATGACGCCACGGCACGCAGAGGGCTCTCAAGCGATGAAGCGCTTGTGCATCTTCATGGATGGGACGTGGCAGAATCTCTACCAGCTCGTCCCCACCAATATCGCCAGACTGGCTGAAAGCGTCGCGCACTCCGACAAGGACGGCGTCGAGCAGCTCATTTACTACGATAAAGGCGTCGGCGCCGGTGCGGTCGCGTCGAAATCGTGGAGCAATCACGTCATCAGCGGCGTGACAGGCGCCGGCCTCGAGGACACGCTGCTCAACGCGTACCTGTTCCTGTGCTGGAACTACGTTCCGGGCGATCAGATTTACATCTTCGGCTTTTCGCGCGGCGCGTTCACCGCGCGCTCGCTCTGCGGCCTCATCCGCAACGCGGGTTCGCTGCACCGCGTCAACGCCGATCAGGCGCGCGGCGCGTTCCAGCTGTATCGCGAGCGCCAGCATCCCGATGTCGAAAAGGCGCAGCAATTCCGCAAGGACTACAGCCACGATCCCGTGCCGATCACTTATCTTGGCGTGTTCGACACTGTGGGCCAGCGCGGCGTGCCCTCCAATTTCGGACCGCTCGCCAATCTCTGGAACCGCCGCTGGCAGTTCCACGACACCAAGCTTTCCTCGCTCGTGCGCGCCGCGCGCCACGCCTGTGCGCTCGACGAGGTGCGCGGCGTCTTCCCGGTGACGCCGTGGGAAAATCTGGACGAGCGCAACGCCGAGCAGGGCTTCTCCCCGGCCGATCCCAAGGCGCCCTATCAGCAGCGCTGGTTTCCCGGCAGCCATGGCGAGATCGGCGGCGGCGTGGACTCGAAGCTTCCCAACATCGCGATGCAATGGATCGCGGAGGGCGCTGCGCGCGCGGGGCTGTCCTTCACGGCGGAGAAATGCCCGCTCGCGACATCGCTGCTGCCGGAGAATCTCGATCCCTATTATGCGCTGCTGCCGAACACCGGCTTGCTGAGCATGGGCTTCAAATCGTACCGCAAGCTCAAGGCCTATACGCGCAAGGTGAAGCCGGACGCGGCGGACGTTTCGCTCTATCTGTCGGATGCGGCGCTGGCGCGGTGGCGCTCGGGCGACATGAGCCCGCCCTATCGGCCGAAGTCCCTCAAGAAGCTCGCCAAGCTCATCGACGACTTGCACGAACAGGCGGCCAAGAAGACCGACGCCTAGCGCGCCGCCGGGCGTTCCTCGGCGTTTTCGGCGATGGCCTCGTCGGCGATCGCGGGCGGTGAAAGCCCAGTGTCGGCGGCTTCGCCGCCCGCGGTCTCGGCCATCAGCCGCGCCTTCCGCCAGCCGCCGAACTTGTAGTAAAGCGTCGCCAGCACCGCGGAAAAGCACGTCCCCGTCGGGAAGCTCCACCAGATCGCGTCCGGCCCGAAATAAAGCGAACCGATGCTCGCCAGCGGCACGCGCAGCAGCCAGATCGAACAGATCAGCATCGCGAGCGGCACCACCACGGCGCCGTTCGCGCGCACCACGCCGAACAGCACGAACGTCACGCTGAACGCGACGAAGCCCCACATTACGTGGAAATTGATGTGCTGAGCGATGGCCAGCGCTGCGCCTTCCGGCAGGAAGAGATGCAGGAATTGGCGGTTGAACACATAGATGATCGCCACTGGCGTCGCGGTGGCGATGAGGCCCAGCGGCACGCCGCGCCGCGCGATCTGATCGACGCGGTCCCATCGCCGCGCGCCGATATTCTGCGCCGCCATCGAGGAAACCGCGGCCGCCACCGCCATCGCCGGCATCTGCACATAGGTCCACAGCTGCGAAGCCGCCGCATAGCCCGCCGCGGTGTCCACACCGTAGCGGTTGACGACGCTGATCATCGCAATCGCCGCGCTGGAGATCACGATCATCTGGAGTCCCATCGGCAGGCCGCGCATGATCAGCGTGCGCAGGATCGCCGGATCGGGCCGCAGATAGCTGAGCTCTTCGCGCTCCAGCACCAAGATGCTGCGCCGGCGGTAAAGATGCGCCATCAGGAGCGCGAGGCTCGTCGCCTGCGCGACCAGGGTGGCGGCGGCAGAGCCTTCGATGCCCATTTTCGGAAACGGACCGACGCCGATGATCAGCAGCGGGTTGAGCGCGATATCGAGGCCCACCGCCAGCATGCTGAAATACAGCGGCGTGCGCGCGTCGCCGGCGCCGCGCTGGGCCATCTGCACGTAATTGAAGAAATACATGAAGGGCAGTGCGAAGAAGATCATGCGCAGATAGGCGACCGCCTCCGCGCGCGCCGCCGGCGGCGTGCCCATCGCCCCCAGGATGACTGGCGTCAGTGCGTAGCCGGCGATCGCCACCGCGACCGA
>JBFWWB010000030.1:0-24312 GCA_050246435.1 Hyphomonadaceae bacterium | reverse complement strand
GGCGTGAGCGGGCACGACCGCTTGCGGCGACTCCCCGGCGGCGACGTCGCCGCCCAAGGTCACGGTTTGCGCCGGCGCATCCGCAGAGATCGATAGCGCCAGTGGCGCGCCGGCGTGCCAAAGCCAGATCTCCACCGCATCCACGCGATGCCAATGCGAGCGCTCGCCCGCCGCCAGCAGGAAATGGATCGCGGTGCAGCGCGCCCGCCCGTCCGGCCCGGCGGCGTCGCGGAAGGTTTCGGCGTACCACCCGCCCTCGGGGTGCGCCCGCAAGCCCAGCCGCGTGATGATTTCATTCGCCGCTTCTATTTGAAGTCGTCCTTCAGCTTGCGGATGGCGCCGAAGGCCTCCCAATCCGGCGCGCCGGCAAGGCCGATCTTCGCCTTTAGCGCGGGCGCGCGCAGGAACGGGTTGGCCGCTTTCTCCTGCGCCAGGGTCATTGGCACGGTGGGCTTGCCCGCCGCGCGCAACGCGTCGATCTCAGCGCTGCGCTTCTGAAGCGCGGGATTGTCAGCGTCCACGGAAAGCGCAAAGCGCGCGTTCGCCTGGGTGTATTCGTGCGCGCAGTACAGGGTGGTGTCGTCCGGCAGGCCGGCGAGCTTGGAGAGGCTCTCCCACATCTGCTGCGGCGTGCCCTCGAACAGCCGCCCGCAGCCGAGCGCAAACAGAGTGTCGCCGACGAAGGCGGTCTTCTCCGCGTCCAGCACGTAGGCGACATGGCCCAAGGTGTGCCCGCCCACCGCCAGCACGCGCGCCTGATGGCGGCCGAGGCGTACGACATCCCCCTCGCGCACCACGCGGTCGGGCGCAGTTCCGAGGCGCTCCACCTCCGCCGGGCCGCTGACGACGGCGCCGGTTCTGGCGCGGATGTCGGCGTTGCCGCCAGCGTGATCGTTATGCCAGTGCGTGTTCCAAATCTGCGTGATCTTCCAGCCTTTGGCGTCCGCTTCGCTGAGGATGCGGGCCGCTTCCGGCGTATCTATCGAGGCGGTCTCGCCGCTTTCGTCGTCATGGACAAGGAAGCCGTAATTGTCCTTGAGGCAGGGGAATTGGTGAATCTGGAGCATGAGATCGCCTGTGGCTGCGCCGCGTCCCCTTCACATAGCAAGCGCCGCCGCAAATGACAGGAGAGGGCGCTGATGCGCGTCGACGTGCTGGCTCTGCAGCGTTTCTACGGCTCCCGCCTCGGTGAAACGGCGCGGCGCATGACGGCGCGGCGGATCGCGGCGCTGTGGCCGATGGCCGAGGGGCTCGATCTGCTGGGACTGGGCTACGCCATTCCCTATCTCGAACCCTATCGCGCCAGCGCGCGCCGGGTGGTGGCGCTGATGCCGGCGGGGCAGGGCGTGGAGCGCTGGCCGGGCGAGGGGCGTACGCTCGCGGCCTTGGGCGATGAGGCGCGCTTGCCCTTCATGGATTCCGTGTTCGACCGCGTGCTGCTGGTCCACGCGCTGGAGGAGGCCGAAGCCCCGCGCGCGGTGCTGCGCGAAATCTGGCGGGTGATGGCGCCGGAGGGCCGGCTGCTGGTGGTCGCGGCCAACCGCGCTGGCGTCTGGGCCCGGGCGGACGCCACGCCCTTCGGTCACGGCCGGCCTTTCAGCCGCGCGCAGCTCAGCGCGCTGATGGCGGATTGCCTGTTCGAGCCGATGGCCAGCGCGCGGGCGCTGTACCTGCCGCCGTTCGATACGCCGCTCGCCATCGGCTTGGCGGAAGGCTGGGAGCGCCTGGGCGAAACTGCGGCCCCCGCGTTCGGCGGCGTGGTGCTGATGGAAGCGGTGAAGCGGCTGTACGTGAGCGCCGCCCGCGCCGAGCGCCGCATCCTGATGGCGCGCGCGCCGGCGAAGCCCGCGCGCCGCGCCGAGCGCGCCGATTAAATGACGCGCATTCACTTACGCCATGTTGTGCGTTATGCTGCTGTCATGAAACTCATCACGGCCATCATCAAGCCTTCCCGCCTCGACGCCGTTCTCGACGCCATGAAGGAAGCGGGCGCCACCGGCATGACCGTCACGGAGGTGCGCGGCTATGGCCGCCAGAAGGGCAAAACGGAAGTCTATCGCGGCGCCGAATATGAGGTGAAGCTGCTGCCGAAGGTGAAGATCGAGATCGTCGCCGCCCCGGAGCAGGTGGACATGCTCTCCGAGGCGATCACGGCGGCGGCCCGCACCGGCAAGATCGGTGATGGCAAGATTTGGGTCTACGATCTGGAATCCGCCGTGCGCATCCGCACCGGCGAACGCGATCTGCAGGCCGTCTCCAGCTAGTGCGGCGCGCACGCTGGGGGTTGCGCCGGTCCGCCCTGCCGCTTATCCGATCGGGCAGGCGGTGGATTCTGGACGACGGAGCTTCTCCATGAGCATTCGCAAGCTTGGTTTCGCGGCGGCGATCGCCGCGCTCGCAGCGCTGGGCGCCTGCAGCCCGCCTGCGCCTGAAACCACCACCACGACCACCGAAACCACGACGACGACGGAGCCGCCGGCGGACATGTCCACCGATGCGATGAGCGCGCTGCCGCCGGCGTCCAGCACGACGACCTCCACGACCACGACGTCGACGACGCCGTAACCCGAAGGCGCAGGATTTTCGCGAACGGGCGGTCCATGGGGCCGCCCGTTTCGTTTCAGGCCTTCGTCAGCAGGAACACCGCGTCTTCCGCGAACCAATTCGCCCGCCACAGCGTCTGCGCGAACGGCGCGCCGGCCACACCGCCGGTGATCGGCACAGCGCGCACGATCCGCAAGCCCAGCGACCGGCAGAGCTCGGCGAAATCGCGCACAGTGCACAGGTGGATGTTCTCGGTATCGTGCCACGCGGCCGGCAGCGCCGGCGTGTTGGGCATCTTGCCCCCTGCGGCGAGCGCCATGCGCATCCGCCAATGGCCGAAATTCGGAAACGAGACGATGGCGTGGCGGCCGACGCGCAGCAACTCCGCCAACACTGCGCGCGGGCGGTGCACGGCTTGGATCGTCTTCGAGAGGATCACGTAGTCGAACGCGCCTTCGGGATATTCGGCGAGATCCTCGTCGGCGTCGCCCTGGACGACGGAAAGCCCCTTCGTCACGCAGGCGTTCACGCCTTCCTGGCTGAGCTCGATTCCGCGCGCTTTCGCGTGGCGCGTGCGGATCAGCAGCTGCATCAGCGCGCCGTCGCCGCAGCCGACGTCGAGCACGCGCGCGCTGTCGCCGACCATATCGGCGATCACGCCGTAGTCGGCACGCTCCCCGTTCGCGCCGTGCTGCATCAGGCGACCTTCAGCGCCAGGCCGCGCTGGGCGGCGGCGGCGTCGATGAAGCCGGTGAGGCCCGCCTCGAACACGGGTTCCTCAAGCAGGAAGGCGTCGTGGCCCTTTTCGGTCTTGACCTCGACATACGAGGCTTCCGCCCCCGCCGCGATCAGCGCGCGCGCCACCGCCTTGTTGCCTTCGGGCGGGTAATGCCAATCGCTGGTGAATCCGAACACGCAAAAGCGGGTGGGCGAATCTTTGAACGCGTTGGCCAGCGCGCCGCCATAATCCAGCGCCAGATCGAAATAATCGATCGCGCGCGTGATGTAGAGGTAGGAGTTGGCGTCGAACCGGTCGACGAAACTTTGGCCCTGGTGGCGCAGATAGGATTCCACCTGGAAGTCCGCGTCGAAGCCGAAGGATAGATCCTCGCGCTCCTGCAGGCCGCGGTCGAACTTGCGGTGCAGCGCCTGCTCGGAAAGATAGGTGATGTGCGCGGCCATGCGCGCCACCGCGAGCCCCTTCGAGGGCGCGGTGGCGTGGCGCAGATAATCGCCGCCGCGCCATTCGGGATCGGCCATGATCGCCTGGCGGCCGACTTCGTAGAAGGCGATGTTCTGCGCGGAATGGCGCGCGGCGGTGGCGATCGGCGCGCACGCGAATACGCGATGGGGATAGGCCGCCGCCCATTGAAGCGCCTGCATGCCCCCGATCGAGCCGCCAAGCACACAGAACAGGCTTTCGATGCCCAGCGCGTCGATCAGCATGGCTTGCGCGCGCACCATGTCGGCCACAGTGATCATCGGGAAGCGTAAGCCGTAGGGCTGGCCGTCCGGCGCGGTGGAGGCGGGGCCGGTGGTGCCCATGCAGCCGCCCAGCACGTTGGCGCAGATGACGAAGAAGCGATTGGTGTCGATTGGTTTGCCGGGGCCGACGATCCGCGGCCACCAGGCGGGCCTGCCGGTGACCGGATTGGGCGAGGCCACGAATTGATCGCCCGTCAGCGCATGGCAGACGAGCACGGCGTTCGTCTTCTCGGCGTTGAGCGCGCCATAGGTTTCATAGGCGATCGTGAACGGCGAGAGCGCTTCGCCGCTGGCCAGCGGCAGCGGCTTGTCGGCGCTGAACGCAACAGTCTTCAATCCTCCCGTCGCCGACCAGCGCCCGACGCGGCTCACTACTTGATTCATGGGATGTATCTAGCCGATCGCGCCGGCGGATGCACGCGCATGGGGAAAAGGCCAGGCCAGCGTTACAGCGGCGCGCACGCCTCCGCAAGCCAGGCGCGCGCTTCGGGATCCAGCTGCGGGGCAATCTGCGCCAGCACGCGCGCATGATAGCCGTTGAGCCAGTCTCGCTCGCCTGCGTCGAGCAGGTCGGCGGCGATGAGGCGGCGGTCGATCGGGGCGAGAGTCAGCGTTTCGAAACCCAGCATCGCGCGTTCGCCGCCGGCGATCTCCTGGGCCGGCGTCACCACCTGCAGGTTCTCGATGCGGATCCCGTAGCCGCCTTCCTTGTAATAGCCGGGCTCGTTGGAGACGATCATCCCTGGCAGCAGCGCCACCGCGTTCACGCCCTTCGAGATGCGGTGCGGCCCTTCGTGAACGCCCAGATAGGCGCCGACGCCGTGGCCGGTGCCGTGATCGTAGTCGAGGCCCGCGCCCCACAGCGAAAGCCGCGCCAGCGCATCGAGCTGATGGCCGCTGGTGCCGGCGGGGAAGCGCACGCGCGCCAGCGCGATATGACCTTTGAGCACCCGGGTGAAGCGGTCGCGCATTTCCGCGCTCGGAGTGCCGATTGCTACAGTGCGCGTCACGTCGGTCGTGCCGTCGAGATATTGGCCGCCGGAATCGATGAGGAACAGCGAGCCACGGTCGAGCGTCTTGTTCGTCCGCTGCGTCACCCGGTAGTGCACGATGGCGCCGTGATCGCCGGCGCCGGAGATGGAATCGAACGAAAGATCCTTCAGCAAGCCGGTGGCCGCGCGGAAGCCTTCCAGCTTCTCGCACGCTTCGATCTCGGTCACGTCGTGCGTTTGCGCGTACGTGCCCAGCCAATGCAGGAAGCGCGTCAGCGCCGCGCCGTCGCGTGCGTGCGCGCGGCGCGCGCCTTCGATTTCCGTGTCGTTCTTCGCCGCGCGCGGCGTCGTCACCGGATCGGGCCCGCGCACGATCTGCGCGCCGATGGCGGTCAATTGGTCGAAATAATAGGCCGAAGCCGTCTGCGGATCGACGCGCACGGCGGCGCCCTTCAGCGCTGCGAGCGCTGCGGCCAATTCCTCCGGCCGCTTCAACGCCACCTCGTTGCCGAGCCAGGCGCGCAAGTCGTCCGTCGTTTTTTCCGGTGCGAGAAAGAGATCGGCCGCGCCGTCCGCGCGCAGGATCGCCGCGCCCAGCGGCAGGGGCGTCGCCTTCACGTCGCCGCCGCGGATGTTGAACAGCCAGGCTAAGGACGCGGGCGAGGTGATGAGCGCGGCGCTCGCGCCATCCTTCGTCAGGCTCTCGCCGAGCCGTCGGCGTTTGGCGGCGGAGTCCTCGCCCGCATGCTCCAGCGGATAGGGCTCCACGCGCGCGGCGGGGATCGCGGGGCGATCCTCCCAAACCGCGTCGATTGGATTGCTTTCCACCGGAACGAGGCTGGCGCCGGCAGCCTTCGCCGCAGCCGCCAGTTTGTCGAGCGCGTCGGGGCTCACCAACTTCGGATCGTAGCCGATGCGCCAGCCGGTCTTCGCGCGTTCCTGGATGTAGGCGGCGGGCCCGCCCTCTACGAGATCGCGATAGGCGTAGAGCGCGCCATCCACCTGATCGCGCACCTGCAAGGTGTAGCGCCCGTCAACGAACACGGCCGCTTCGTCCTTGAACACCACCGCCGCCCCGGCCGAGCCGGTGAAGCCGGTGGCCCAGGCCAACCGGTCGAATGCCGGAGGCACGTATTCGTTCTGATATTCGTCCTCGTGGGGAACGATGAATCCATCGAGCCCGCGGCGCGCGATTTCCGCACGCAGCAGCGGCAGATGCGCCCGGCCGAGCGCCGGCCCGCCGGCGTCTTCGAAAGTCTGAAACATGGGAGTGAAGGTGGGGGCGGCAGGCCCGCGCGGTCAAGGCGCCGCCGCGCGTCGGCGCAACAGCAAGGTCGACCAGCCCTCCAGCCGGATGCGCCGCTCCAAGGTGAAGAAGCGCGCATAGGCCGCCAGCACCAGCGGGGCCTGCGCGTTGAGCAGGCCCGAAAGGATCAGCGCCCCGCGCGGGGTCACGGCGCGCGAGATCATCGGCGCGAGACGGATCAGCGGCCGCATCAGGATGTTGGCGAACGCCACATCGTGGACGGGGCCGAATTCCAGCGCCGCGATCCCGGCGTCACCGGTGCGGATCGCCACCCGCGCGCCGAGATGATTGTTCGCCACGTTGACGCGAGCGATCGCGGCGGGCCGGGGATCGAGCTCAACGCCGAGCGCCCGTGCGCCGGTCATCGCCGCCGCCATCGCCAGCACACCGGAGCCTGCGCCCAAGTCCAGCACCCGGCGCACGCGGCGGCGGCGCAGCACATGCTCCAGCGCCAGCAGGCAGCCTTTCGTCGTGCCGTGATGGCCGGTCCCGAACGCCTCGCTCGCCTCAATCCAGACGCGCTTCGGTCCCGGCGCCGCGTGGGCCAGCGCATGCGCGCCGGCCACGAAGAAGCGCCCGGCGCGCACCGGGGGCAGGCCGTCCAACGCCATCGCTACCCAATCGGCGTCGTCGATTGCGTGTGCGTGCACGTGCAGGGCGGGCGCGACATGGGCGATCACCGCACGGGCGCTGTCTTCGTCCTGATCGGTGGAGACGTAGATTTCGAGGCGGAATCGGCTTGGCTCCTCTTCGAACCAGGAAACGGCGTCCGCCGGCGAGGGATCGAGCCCGTCGAACGCGGCGGCGGCGGCCTTGATATCGGGCAGGGGGCCGACGGTGGTGAGAAGCTGCATCGCGTTCATCTAACGAGGCGGCCTCGCGCCGTCATGTCCCCCGCGCTACATGGCCGCTCATGCCTGCCCTGGAGAAACGCTCGCTCGTGCTCGCCGGCCATCGCACGTCGCTGGCGCTGGAGCCGGAATTCTGGGCCGCGCTGGATGCTGCGGCGGCTGCGCGCGGCGCAGCGCTCGCGCGCCTGATCGAAGAGATCGACGCCGGCCGCGAAGCACCACGCTCGCTTGCTTCGGCGTGCCGCGTCTTCGCGCTCGCGGCGCGCTAAGCTCGCGGCCGGTGATCTGACGGACGACGCGTTGGCCGAGTGGCTGCGCGACAATTCCGCGGCGCGCTAGCCGCCGCGCCGCTCGAGCATTTCGGTGAGCCGGTCCACCGCCGCCGTGAGGCGCGCGATCTCCTGCTCCTTCAGCAAGTCAATCTTCTCGTGCAGCGTCTCGATTTCGAGTTCGGCCTTCCGGTTCACTTCGAAATCCTCAATCGCGCGGCGACGGTCGACATCGGCCTGGCGGTTCTGGCTCATCATGATGATGGGGGCCGAATAGGCTGCCTGGAAGGACAGCGCGAGATTCAGCAGGATGAACGGGTAGGGGTCGAATTTCTGGCCGGAAATCTCGTTCCAAACGATCCAAGAGATGAGCACCGCCGACTGGACGATGATGAATTTCCACGAGCCCATGGTCGCCGCCACGCTATCGGCGCAGTGCTCGCCCAAGGTGCGCGGCGCGCCTTCGCCGGCGGCCTCGCTTTGGCGGCGCGCCTGGGCGCGGTCGCGCAGCTTGCGGAGGATGTCGAAATCGGAAACCTGGGTCATGAGCGCCTGCGGGTGCGGGAAGGCGGCCACCATAGCGTCCCGAGGGCCCAGGTGGCAGCGCGCCTTCTGATCGCGCCTCTGATCGGGCCTTCTGGCTGCGTTCGCGGTTCGTGCTATCTATAGGGTTCACGCCGAATCAGAATGACCGACGAGCCTCATCTCCCCATCTCCCAGAGAGCGTCTGTTTTGGGCGCGTCCGTTTTGGGAGCATCCGCGCCGCACGGCGCGGAGCCGCCGTATCTGCACGGGCTGAACCCGGAGCAGCGCGCTGCGGTCGAGGCGCTCGAGGGGCCTGTGCTGGTGCTCGCCGGCGCCGGAACGGGGAAGACGCGCGCGCTGACGACGCGGCTGGCGCACCTGCTCTCCATCGGGCGCGCCCAGCCCTGGCAGATCCTCGCCGTCACCTTCACTAACAAGGCGGCGCGGGAAATGCGCGAGCGGGTGGAGCGCCTGCTCGGCCCCGGCGCGGGCGGACTGAGATGGCTGGGCACGTTCCATTCGATCTCGGCGCAGATGTTGCGCCGCCACGCCGAACTCGTCGGCTTGAAATCCAATTTCACGATCCTCGACACGGACGACCAGATCCGCCTCCTGAAGCAGATCATCGAGGCCGAGAAGATCGATGAGAAGCGCTGGCCGCCGCGCGCGCTGGCGGGCCTGATCGATGGCTGGAAGAACCGCGCGCTCGCGCCCGAGCGCGTGCCGGGCAACGAGGCTTACGCCTTCGCCGACGGCAAGGGCGCGATGCTCTATGCGGCCTATCAGCAGCGGCTCAAGATTCTGAACGCGTGCGATTTCGGCGATCTGCTGATGCACATGATCGCGATCTTCCAGGGCCATCCCGATCTGCTGGGCGATTATCACCGCCGCCTCAAATATCTGCTGGTCGACGAATATCAGGATACGAACGTCGCGCAGTATTTGTGGCTGCGCTTGTTGGCGCAGGGCTCGAACAATCTTTGCGTCGTGGGCGACGACGATCAGAGCATCTATGGATGGCGCGGCGCCGAGGTGGACAATATCCTGCGCTTCGAGCGCGATTTCCCCGGCGCGAAAATTATCCGTCTGGAGCGCAACTACCGCTCGACCGAGCATATTCTCGCGGCGGCTTCTGGTTTGATCGCGTCGAACCAGGCGCGCCTCGGCAAGACGCTGTGGACCGAGGCCGAAGGCGGCGAGCGCGTGAAGGTGCGCGGCGTGTGGGACGCGGAGGCCGAAGCGCGTCTCATCGCCGACGATATCGAAATGTGGGTGAGCGAGCAGAAGGCGCTGCCGATGATCGGCGGCCCGAGAGCGGCGCCTGACCAGAGCGAGTTTGTCCACGCGGAAAGAGGGCCGCACCGCTACGCGCAATGCGCCGTGCTCGTGCGCGCGGCATGGCAGATGCGGGCGTTCGAAGAACGCTTCCTGATGCTGAAGATTCCCTACAAGGTGATCGGCGGCCCGCGCTTCTTCGAGCGCGCGGAGGTGCGCGACGCGCACGCCTATCTGCGCCTCATCCGCTCCGAGGACGACGATCTGGCGTTCGAGCGCATCGTCAACACGCCGAAGCGCGGCCTGGGCGAAGCCACGATCCAACGCTTGCACGAAGCGGCCGCCGCACCGCCGCCACGCTGGGTGAACGAGAGCGGCCCGCTGTTCAATGGCCCCCTGTTCGACGGTTTGACGGGGGAGCTTGCGCCGGAGGAGCCGCCGCCGGCAGGCGGCGCTGCGCGGTTCCGCACGCTTACCGCCGCCGCGCGCGAATTGGCGCTGACCGATGATCTGCCGCTGAAGGCCCGCACGGCGCTGCGCGCGTTCCTGGGCGACATGGATCGCTGGCGCGAGCGCGCGCGCCACATCAGCCATATCGAGCTGGCCGAGATCGTGCTTGATGAGAGCGGTTACACCGACGCGCTGCGCGCCGACAAAAGCCCGCAAGCGCAGACCAAGCTCGAAAACCTGAAAGAGCTTGTCCAGAGCATGAGCCAGTTCGACAGCCTCGAAGCCTATCTTGAACATGTCGCCCTCGTGCTCGACATCGAAACCGGCGAAAGCGGCGATCAGGTGCATCTCTCCACGTTGCACGCCGCGAAGGGCCTCGAATGGCCGCTTGTGTTCCTGCCCGGCTGGGAGGAGGAGGTGTTCCCCTCCAAGCGCGCGATCGACGAAAGCGGCCAGAAGGCGTTGGAGGAGGAGCGCCGGCTCGCTTATGTGGGAATCACACGGGCGCGGGAAAGCGCGCGCATTTCCTTCGCTGCGAACCGCCAGATCTATGGCCGCTGGCAAAGTGTGCTGCCATCGCGTTTCATCGACGAATTGCCTGAGGCGAACGTCGATGCGGTGTCGGAGACGGGCTATGTCGGCGGCGGCGCGCGAGACAGCGGCGTGAGCCGCTTCGACGCGTTCGAGCCGGCGGGCGGGTTCAAATCAGGGTATTCGAGCCCAGGCTGGCAGCGCGCGCAGGCGCGCGGCGGTTTCGGCGCCGGGGCCGGCAAGCGACCGCCTACGATCGACGGCGAGGCCCGCCTGGTCGCCAAGTCCGGTGCGGAAGATTCGCGCTTCGATCTCGGCGCGCGCGTGTTCCACGACAAGTTCGGCTATGGCCGCGTGCGCGCGGTGGAAGGCAACAAGCTGACGGTCGATTTCGACAAGGCCGGAGAAAAGCGCGTGATCGATACGTTCGTCATCCCCGCCAGCGCGGCCTGAAGACAAAAAGAGCGGCCCCGCGGGGCCGCTCTTGCGCGCGTGCAGGCGTGCGCACGCGTCAGTTCATCTCGCGCCATTGGCGCTTGGCCATATCTTCCGTGACGCTGAGGCGCACCTTGTCGTCCACGCGCGCCACCAAGTTCAGCGGCAGGAAATGGTGCTTGCCGATTCCCATGGATTTGGTGAGCTGAATCTCGTTGCCGACGACGTGATCGACCTTGCCGATATGCTTGTCGTCCGAACCCACCACTTCCATGTGCTCGCGGATCTGCGTGCTCTCGATCATATGACGTCCTCCGGGGAAGCTGTTTACCGCCTTCTGTGGATTGAACGCCGCTCGCGCTTCGCGGTTTCACCGTGCGCTGCCGTTCGCTATGCTCGCCGCGATCCTGGGAGAATGTCATGCTTACGCTCGTGCATGCGCCGCGTTCGCGCTCGTCCGGCATTCTCTGGCTGCTGGAGGAGGCGGGCGCCGCCTACGATATCCGCTATGTCGACATTCGCCGCGGCGATGGGTCCGGCGCCGCCGATCCGGCCAATCCGCATCCCCATGGCAAGACGCCGGTGATCGAGGACGACGGCGTGGTTATTTTCGAGCAGAGCGCGATCACGCTTTATCTGGCCGATAAATTCCGCGCGGCCGAACTGGGCCCGCCGCCGGGCGCGCCGGCGCGGGGGCCGTTTCTCACCATGCTGTCCTATTATTCCGGCGTGATCGAGCCCGCCTTCGTGTCGAAGGTCATGAATTTCACGCCGCCGCGCGGCACGGCCGGCTGGGTCGATAGCGACGAATGCATGGATTTCGTCAACGCGCTGTTGGCGCGCCAGCCCTACATCGCCGGCGCATCCTTCACCGCGGCCGATGTGCTCTATGCCGGCGCGTTCGATCTTTTCGGAAGGTCGCCCTTGCTCGCGGACAAGAAAACGAAGCAATTGGATGAATATGTCGCCCGCTGCGTGGGCCGCCCGGCGCGCGCCCGCGCGCAGGCGAAAGATGAGAAACCCGCCTGATGGCTGAGCCGATCAATCTGCGCCAGGCCCGCAAGCAGAAGGCGCGCGCCGAGAAAGATCGCGCGGCGGAGGCCGCGCGCCTGCACCACGGCCGCGCGAAGACGGAGAAGAAGCTCTCCGCGGCGCAGAAGGAAAAGGTCGCGCGCGATCTCGCCGCGCACAAGCGCGAAAAGGATTAGCCCGCGTCGCGCGCCGCTTTCAGCGCCTTACCCCACCAGACGAGATCGTCGAACGTCGCAGTGCGCGCCTGGGCGAGATGAGGGAAATCGTCCAGCGTCTTGCCCTGCTGGCGCACGGGCACGAACACGTCGCGGGTGATGCTCACCTCTTGTTTCACGGGCGCCATCTGCAGTTCGATCGCGATCCCGCGCAGATGCTCGATCGCGCGCGCCGCGCCCACGCCGCCATAGCCCACGAACGCGATCGGTTTGCGCCGCCAGCCGCGATAGCCGCTATCCAGCGCGTTCTTCAGCACCGCGGTCGGTCCGTGATTATATTCCGCGGCCGTGGCGATGAAGCCATCATAGCCCGAAAGCAGCGCGCGCCAGGCTTCGCCCAGCGGCTCGGGATCGCTTCCCCCGCCATAGGTTGGCATGGTGCGTTCGCTGAACATCGGCAGCGCGTGCTCGCGCAGGTCCAGCACGTCGAGCGCGAAGTCGCTGCGCGCCTGCGCGCCGGCGACGATCCACTCGGCCGCCTTGTCCGCGAAGCGCCCGATGCGGGTGCTGCCGATGATGAGGGCGAATTTCAACATTGCCGTCGCCTCAGCCTGGGCTGATCATCTTCTCTGGCCGCACCAGCGCGTCGAATTCCGCATCCGTGACGTAGCCGCCCCCTACCGCCTCTTCGCGCAACGTCGTGCCGTTCTTGTGCGCCGTCTTGGCGATCTTCGCGGCGTTGTCGTAGCCGATCTTCGGCGCCAAAGCGGTGACAAGCATCAGCGAGCGTTCCATCGCCGCCTTGATGTTGTCTTCCCGCGGCTCGATGCCGACGACGCAATTGTCGGTGAAGCTCACCGCCGCATCCGCCACCAGCCGCACCGATTGCCAGAAATTATACGCCATCACCGGGTTGAACACGTTTAGCTCAAAATGGCCGCTGGCGCCGGCGAAGGTGATCGTCGCGTGATTGCCGAACACCTGCGCGCACACTTGCGTCAGCGCCTCGCACTGGGTGGGGTTCACCTTGCCCGGCATGATCGAGGAGCCGGGCTCATTCTCCGGCAGCAACAATTCGCCCAAGCCCGAACGTGGGCCGCTGCCCAGGAAACGAATGTCATTGGCGATCTTGAAGAGGGCGGCGGCCACCGTGTTGATCGCGCCGTGGCTCATCACCATCGCGTCGTGCGCGGCCAGCGCCTCGAACTTGTTCGGCGCGCTGGTGAACGGCATCTGCGTGATCGCCGCGATCCGTTCCGCCACCTTTTCCGCGAAGCCCACCGGCGCGTTCAGCCCGGTGCCCACTGCCGTGCCGCCCTGCGCCAATTGCATCAGCGCCGGCATCGTCTGCGCGATGCGCGCGATGCCGTTCTCCACCTGCTGGGTGTAGCCGGAGAATTCCTGGCCCAGGGTGAGGGGCGTCGCATCCTGCGTATGGGTGCGGCCGATCTTGATGATGTGCTTCCAGGCCTGCGCCTTATCGTTCAGCGCATTGCGCAGCTTCTGCAGCGCCGGGATCAGCCGGTGCTCGATCTCCTCGGCGCTGGCGACGTGCATCGCCGTCGGGAACGTATCGTTCGACGACTGGCTCATGTTCACGTGATCATTCGGGTGGACCGGCTTCTTCGAGCCCAACTCGCCGCCCAGCATCTCGATCGCCCGGTTCGAGATCACCTCATTGGCGTTCATGTTCGATTGCGTGCCCGAGCCGGTCTGCCAGACGCTCAGCGGGAAGTGCGCGTCGAGCTTGCCTTCGATCACCTCTTGGGCCGCTGCGATGATCGCCTCGCCCAGCTTCGGATCGAGCCGGCCCAGCGCGATGTTCGTCTCCGCTGCGGCGCGCTTGATGATCCCCAGCGCCCGGATCACCGGCTTCGGCATCTTCTCTTCACCGATCTTGAAATTGCCCAAGCTGCGTTGGGCCTGGGCGCCCCAATATTTCGAGCTGTCGACTTCGATGGGGCCAAAGGTGTCGGTTTCGGTGCGCGTGGCGGCCATGCGGGTCATCCCGGTTTCTGAGCGCGCTGGTCCTAGAGCGCGGCGCGCGAAAGGGGAAGCCGCTTTCGCCCAAAGCGCTGGCGAAGCCCCCGCCGCCGGCGCTAGGCTTGGGCGTGTTCGACGGCGTGGACGAGTTGGAGTGGCGCGGCGGCGCCAAGGTGCGATGGGCGCGCGAGGGCGCAGCCTTTCTGTTGCGGCTCGACGAGGTGACGACGCAATCGCGCGTCTACAAGCAGCGGCTCGATCACTTCTTTCGCCACGAGTGCCGCGACTGGCGCCCCCGCTGGGGCGATTTCAGCGTCGAGATCCTGCTGGAGGTGCGCGAAGGCCTGCCCCCGGTCGATCTCGACAACCTCGCCAAGGCGATCCTCGACGGCGTGAAGGGCGCGCTATTCTTCGATGACGTGCAAGTCGCGCGGTTGCTGGTGGAGCGGCGCACGGCCGCCGGCGAGCGCATCACCGTGCGCGTCGCGCCGCGCGCGGGCTGAACAGCTATTTCTTGCGGAAAGCGTCGAGGCTGACAACGGCGCCGTTGGCGTTCTGGCCTTCCGGCGTTGCGGCCGGCGGCGAGTTTTCGTCCGTCACGACGGCGGGCGCGGCGGCGGCGCCATCCACCGCCTGATCGAATTGCAGGCCGAAGCGCACCGAAGGATCGTAGAAGCGCGATACCGCATTGAACGGGATCACGATTGGGTGGGGCTGGCCCGCGAATTTCAGGATCACGCGGAACTTGTCCGCATAGACTTCGAGATCCCAGAATTGGTGCTCCAGCACGATCGTCATCTCGTCCGGATATCGGCCGAGCAATTGATCCGGCAGAATCACGCCGGGCGCCTTCGTGCGGAAGGTGATGTAGAAATGGTGCCGCCCGGGCAAGCCACGCGGACCCGTCGCGCGGTTGAGCGCGGCGCGCACGACCTCGCGCATCGCATCCTGCGTGAGTTGATCGTATCCGATCAAATCCTCAGCCACGTTTCTCTCCGGAGACCCCGCGCGGAGCCTTGGCCCAATCGGCCGCTCGCGTCAATGCGGGCCGCACTCCAAGCGAGTGCGCATGGGCGATCAAGACGTGAAGCGCGAAATCGGTCGCGCGATGGCGGTATGCCTCAGCACTGCGCAACGGCGTGGGGAAGAAGCGGGCGCCCGTCTGCGAATGCGTGACGGCGTAGTCCAGAAGAACGATGACGCCGCGTCGCGATACGCCGCGCGAAACGGCTTTTGCGGAAATCGAAATAAGTCGCGCGCGACACGTGAACATGAAAGGGAGGCGTGCGCCAGGCCGCCTCCAAACTTTTGCAAGAACCCCGGCGCCTGCGCGACAAGGAATAAGTCCCCGGCTTCTGTCGCCAGGCGCCCCAGGATGCGGAAATGAATGGGAGGCGTTCTGTTGCCAGGCCGCCTCCCGAGCCCCGCCTAACGGTGCTGAACCGTTAGGGCTTTAATGCGGATAACCCGCACCGCTTACGCGGCGAGAGCATACCCTTCAGCGTGGTTGTCATTGGCAACTACGTTGATTTGGCCTTTGACGGGGCCAAAGCGGGCAAAAGCAACGTCCTTCAACGTCCGTCGATCCTATTTCGGCCCCATCAACAAGCGCCCGACCTTTCAAGCGCCTCTTGGT
Organism: Hyphomonadaceae bacterium; assembly: GCA_050246435.1. Classification (GTDB taxonomy): domain Bacteria; phylum Pseudomonadota; class Alphaproteobacteria; order Caulobacterales; family Aquidulcibacteraceae; genus JAKFWI01. The sequence continues at coordinate 8,843 of JBFWWB010000030.1, read as the reverse complement.
GGAGCCGCCGGGCATCGCACCCGGGTCCGATCCGTCTAACTCCGCGCGTTTATCGCCATAGCCGGAGCAAGCCCCGGCGGATGGAATATAGGGCGCGTCGCCCCTGCGGGGAAGCCGCGTGCGTCATCCACACCTAGCGGGCTCGCGGCGTTCGGGATCGCTGCGGCGCAGCGTACGCTTCCGGTCACAGAACAGGCGAGGGAGGATCGCCATGACTAGGAAATTCGCCGCCGAGTTCCTCGGCACGCTGACGCTCGTCTTCTTCGGCTGCGGCGCCGCCGTTCTGGCGGGCATGGGCCATGTCGGCCAGTTGGGCATTGCCTTCGCCTTCGGCTTGGCGATCGTGGCGATGGCCTACGGGATCGGGCCGGTCTCCGGCTGCCATGTGTATCCCGCTGTCAGCTTTGGCGCCTTCGTGGCCGGGCGCATGGGCGCAGGCGATCTCGCGCTATACGTTGTGGCGCAGGCGCTGGGCGCGACCGCCGGGGCGGGGCTGCTCTACGCCATCGCCAGCGGCGCGCAGGGATACGATCTCGCCGCCAATGGCTTGGGGCAGAACGGATTCGGCCCCGGCTATCTCGGGGAGTATTCGCTGCAGGCGGCGGCGATCTTTGAGGTCGCCGCTACCTTCCTGTTCCTGGTCGTGATCCTCGGCGTCACCGGGCCTGCGGGGCAAGCGCCGTTCGCCGGGTTGGCGATCGGCCTGACCCTGGCGGTGATCCATATCGTCGGCATCCAGGTGACGGGCGTTTCGGTGAACCCGGCGCGCAGCCTGGGGCCGGCGCTGCTGGTCGGCGGGCAGGCGATCAGCCAGCTCTGGCTGTTCATCGTGGCGCCGCTGGCCGGCGCTGCGCTGGCGGGGCTCGCCTTCCGGCTGAAGCTGTTGAACGACTAAGCCCGCGGCCTCCCCGAATCGGCGGCGCGGCGCTACATCTTGTGAATAATGCCAGCAGCCCTCCGCCAACCCGCCGCGCCCGCCGCACCGCACCCGGAGCGCCAGTATCTCGACCTCCTGGACGAGCTGCTGGCGCACGGCGTGAAGCGGGAAGACCGCACGGGCGTGGGCACCTTAGGCCTGTTCGGGCGGCAGATGCGCTTCGATCTGGCCCAGGGCTTCCCGCTGCTGACGACGAAGAGAGTTCACCTCAAGTCGATCATCGTGGAGCTGCTCTGGTTTCTGCGTGGGGAAACGAACGTCTCCTGGCTGCGCGAGCGCGGCGTGACGATCTGGGACGAATGGGCCGATGAGCGCGGCGAGCTTGGCCCCGTCTATGGCAAGCAATGGCGCTCCTGGGAGCGGCGGGACGGCGGCGAGATCGATCAGATCGCCAATGTCGTCGCCGCGATCCGGAAGAATCCGTACTCGCGCCGGCATGTCGTTTCAGCCTGGAACCCGGAAGACGTCGATCAGATGGCGCTGCCGCCGTGCCACTGCCTGTTCCAGTTTCATGTGTCCGAGGGAAAGCTGTCCTGCCAACTCTATCAGCGCTCGGCGGACGTGTTCCTCGGCGTGCCGTTCAACATCGCCTCCTACGCGCTGCTCACGCAGATGATGGCGCAGGCGACCGGGCTTGAGCCGGGCGAGTTCGTGCACACCCTGGGCGACGCGCACCTTTACTTGAATCATATCGAGCAGGCGCGCTGGCAGCTGGAGCGCGCGCCCTATCCGCTGCCGGCGATGCGCCTCAATCCCGCGCGGACGGACATTTTCGCGTTCGAGTACGAAGACTTCAAACTCGAAAACTACCAGGCGCACCCGAAGATTTCCGCGCCGATCGCGGTGTGACCGTGCAGTTCCTTGGCTGGTTGCGCGGCTTCTTCGCAGACTACCAAGTGTGGGCGACGTTGATAGCGGCCTTAGCTGGATTCGGCGGCATCATTTTAACCCTAGTCATTCAACGACATAACGATCTAACGCTGGAAATAGCTAAAGAAGATCGCGAGCGGGAACGCTTTATTGCTGCTCTCTGCACCGAATTGGCCGACGTTGTGCGGTACGCCGAAACGGCGTTGCGGCACATTTCCCCAAACGAGAGCTTTCTGCTGCCCAAGCAAATGCCGTTTTACGCGTTCGCTTCGCTGCGATCAAAGATTGACTTACTGACACCCGAGCAAATCCGGGCGGTTATCAAGTGCTATTCTTGGATGGAAGTGATTGGTGCTAGGGGCTCGTTGTTGTCCAGAAGCCCCGGTGCCACAGCAGATCACACCACCATCCCCGCAGAACTCACGCACGTCATTAAAGAGTGGTTTGAGATGCAAGTTTCACTTGCTGAAATCGCTCTTCGCAAACTGAGCAGCAAAGAAGCATGAGCTTTCACTTTCGTCCCGCGTGGCCTGAGGATGCGCCGGCGATCCTCGGCCTGATCCGCGAACTAGCCGAATACGAACATCTGCTACATGAATCGCACGCGGACGAGGCGATGGTGCGTGAAGCCCTGTTCTGCGACGTCCCGCGCGTGTTCTGCGAGGTGGCGGAGGCGGAGGGGCGCATCGTCGGCCAGGCGATCTGGTACTACACCTTCTCCACCTTCGCGGGCCGCCACGGCATCTATCTGGAAGACCTTTACGTGCAGCCGGCGTTCCGCGGGCAGGGGCTCGGCAAGGAATTCCTCGTGCGGCTGGCGCAGCGCTGCGTGGCGGAGAATCTCGCCCGCCTCGATTGGCAGGTGCTGGATTGGAACGCCCCTTCGATCGCCTTCTATGAATCGCTCGGCGCGAAAATCCTGCGCGAATGGCTGCCCGCGCGCGTGAGCGGCGAAGCGCTCCAGCGCCTCGCGGGGAAATGAGCGCGCGGCTCTCCCTCGTGGTCGCCCGCGCGCGAAACGGCGTGATCGGGCGGGAGGGCGCGCTGCCCTGGCGTCTCGCCGGGGATATGGCGCATTTCCGCCAGGCGACGATGGGCAAGCCCGTGCTCATGGGCCGCAAAACATGGGACAGCTTCCCCAAGCGCCCGCTGCCCGGCCGCGCCAATCTCGTGCTCACACGTGACGCGGGCTTCCGCGCGGCAGGCGGCTGGACGTTTTCGGATTTTCCCGCAGCGCTCGCCGCCGCGCGCGCGATGACCGCGGAAGAGGTGTGCGTGATCGGCGGGGCGGCGCTCTATGCGCTGGCTCTGCCCTTGGCCGATCGGCTCTACATCACCGAAGTGGACGCGACCCCCGATGGTGATGCGCATTTTCCCGATTTCGATGAAGCGGCGTTCCGCGAGATCGCGCGCGAGGACTTTCCGGCCGACGCGAAGAACGATCACGCCTTCGCGCTGCGCACGCTCGCGCGGCGCTAGCTGAACCGGATCGCCGGGGCGGGTTTGTTTCCCGCCGCCAGATTGGCCAAGGTCGCGCGCGCGATTTCGAGAAAGCGTTGCGACACGGGATGGCCAGGCTGCGCCGCCGCTAGCGGGGCGCCTTCGTCGCCACTTTCGCGCAACGCCGGATCGAGCGGGATTTCCCCCAGGAAGGGCGCGCCGAACGCCTCCGCCGTACGCCGCGCGCCGCCTTCGCCAAAAATCTGCGCGCGCGAACCGTCGGGCAGTTCGAAATAGGCCATGTTCTCGATCACGCCGAGCAGCGGCACGTGCATTTTCTCGAACATCGCGATGCCGCGGCGCACGTCGGCGAGCGCGATCTCCTGCGGCGTCGACACGATCACCGCGCCGGAAAACGAGACCCGCTGCGCCAGGGTCAGCTGCACGTCGCCGGTGCCGGGCGGCATGTCGATCACCAGCACGTCGAGCGGGGCTGCTTCCTCGGCCCAGGCCACATCCTCCAGCAGTTGACGCACCGCGCCGGTCGCCATCGCGCCGCGCCACACCATCGGTGTATCGGGATCGACGAGATAGCCGATCGACATCGTGGCCAGTCCCCAGCGTTCGATCGGATGCAGCTTCTTGTCGGGCGAGGCCGAAGGCTTGCGCCCGATCGCGCCGACAAGCGTCGGCAGCGACGGACCGTAGACGTCGGCGTCCAGCAGGCCCACGCGCTGGCCTAGGGCTGCGAGCGCGCACGCCAGATTGACCGCCACGGTGGATTTGCCGACGCCGCCTTTCGCGCTCGCCACCGCGATCACCGCGCGCACGTTGCGCGGCCCGGTCTGCTCCGCGGCGGGCGCCGGCGCTGCGTGCGCGTGCTGCGGCGCGGGCGGGCGCGGCGCGGCAGGGCGCTGCGCGGGCGCGCGTTCGGCGGTCAAAACCGCCAGCACCTTGGAAACGCCGGGCGCCGCGCGCGCCGCTTTTTCCGCCGCCTCGCGCACCGCCTCATAGGCTTCCCCGGCGCCGGGCGGCGCTTCGATGGTGAATCCCACGCGCCCGCCGTCGCGTACGCTCAAGCCCTTGACGCGGCCGGCCGCGTGCAAGCCTTTTCCGCTTATCGGGTCGATCACGGTATCGAGAACGCGCGAAATCGCGTCTTGAAGCGCCGTCAAGCGGTTGTTCATGGTTGATCCCTAAGAATTTGCGCCACATATCCGGCGCGCGAACCAAAGGTTCAAGCCGGCTGAACGCCGTGCGGAGCGCCCCAAAAGGGTTAAGCGGGAAGAGAAGCTTTCCATGCCGTGGAATGACCAGTCCAACAATGGCCAAGGGCCATCGCCCGGCGGCCCTTGGGGCTCGGGCCCGCGCACGCCCTGGGGTCAGCCGCAGCGCCCGCAACGCGGCCAAGGCCCCGACCTCGAAGACATCCTCCGCGATTTTCGCGAGCGCATCCGCGGCGCGTTCGGCCGCGGCGGCCGCCGGCCCGACATCGGCGGCGAGCGGCGCGGCCCCAACACGTTGGCGCTGATCGCGGCGCTGGTGGCGACGGCGTGGCTGGCTTCGGGCGTGTACGTGGTCGGCGCTGGCTCGCAGGCGGTGGTGACGCGCTTCGGCGTGTATGACCGCGTCACGGGGCCGGGCCTGCACGCGCATATGCCGCTGCCGTTCGAACAGGTGCAGATCGAAAATGTCACCCAGCCGCGCGAAACCAAGATCGGCGTGGATCAGGGCGGCGGCGACGTGCCGGAAGAAAGCCAGATGCTCACCGGCGACAAGAGCATCATTGAAATCAACTTCACCGTGCTCTGGACGATCGCGAACATCCGCGATTACGCCTTCAACGTGCGCGATCCGCGCGAGACGGTGAAGGCTGTCGCGGAAAGCGCCGTGCGCGAGGTCGTCGGTCGGCGGGACTTCGACGATGTGATCACGCGCAGCCGTTCGGAAGTGGAGCAGTCCACGCTCGATCTCATGCAGCGCATGCTGGATTATTATCAGGCCGGCATCCGCGTCACGACCGTGCAGGTCGATCAGGCGCGCGCGCCGGCGGAAGTGGCCGAAGCCTTCCGCGATGTGATCAAGGCCGGCCAGGATCAGATCACCAAGCGCAACGAAGCAACGCGCTACGCCAATGAGGTCGTCCCCCAGGCGCGCGGCCAGGCCGCCGCCGCGATCCAGGAGGCGGAAGCCTATCGCGAGCGCTCTGTGCGCGAAGCGGAAGGCGAAGCGCAGCGCTTCACCGCCGTGCTCAACGAATACCGCAAGGCCCCGCGCGTCACGCGCGAGCGGCTCTATCTCGAAACGATGGAGCGTGTGTACGGCGGCGCGGACAAGCTCATCATCGACAGGGGCGCCGGCGTTCAGCCGTATCTGCCGCTGGATCAGCTGCGCCGCCAGCCTGCGGCGGCGGCGCCATCGGCGGCCGTGGCGCCGCAAAGGCAGGGCGGCCAATGAGACGCACCCTCGCGCCGCTGGCCATCCTCGCGATCGCCGTTCTGATCCTCATCTACAACGTCTTCTTCATCGTGCCGACGAAGCGCCAGGCGCTGGTGGTGGAGTTCGGCCGGATCACCCGCGTGATCACCGAACCGGGCCTCTATGTGAAGGCGCCCTTCGTGCAGAGCGTTGTCGTTTATGACGCGCGGAATCTGGGCCTCGATCTGAAGCCGCCGCAAACGATCATCGCCGCCGATCAAGAGCAGCTTGTGGTCGATGCATATGCGCGCTGGCGCATCACCGATCCGGTGACGTTCTATCGCGCAGTGCAGAGCGAGCAGGTCGCCACAGACCGCATGGGCACCGTCATGCGCGGCGCGCTGCGCCGTGTGCTGGGCTCGGCGCAACTGAACGACATCATCTCCGGTCGCCGCGCCGAGTTGATGCAGGAAATCCGCCGCCAGATGAATGTCGAGGCTTCGAAATGGGGCATCGCCATCGTCGACATCCGTATCCGCCAGGCCGATTTCCCGGCCGAAACCAGCACGCGCGTGTATGAGCGCATGCGCACTGAGCGCCAGCAGGTGGCCGCGCAATTGCGCGCCGAGGGCGACGAGGAAGCGGCGGAAATCCGCGCCAAGGCCGATCGCGACGCCACCGTGGCGCTGGCCGTCGCGCGCGAGCAATCGGAGAAGATCCGCGGCGACGGCGACGCCAAGCGCGCCGCGATCTTCGCGCAGGCCTACGGGCGCGACGCGGAGTTCGCCGCCTTCTACCGCTCGCTGCAGGCGTATGAAAAAGCCATGCCGCGCGGCACGCAGATGGTGATCCCGCCGGAAGGCGAATTCTTTCGCTACCTGAACCGCAAGGGCGGCCAGTAGCGGGCGGAGCAGCGGCTAGAGCGCCGCGGCGATCCTGCGGGCCTGCGCTTCTAGCACGTTCATATCCGTCACCTTGTCGTGGGCGTGGCTCTTGAGCGGCACGCCTTCCCAGCGCGGCAGGATGTGGAAGTGCAGATGGAACACCGTCTGTCCGGCGGCGGCGCCGTTGAACTGCATGATGGTGACGCCGTCCGGCTCCAGCGCCTTGCGCACCGCCAGCGCCACCTTCTGCACGCGCTGCATGTAGGGGCCGAGCGCCTCGTTCGGGAAATCCAAGAAATTGCGCGCCGGCGCCTTCGGCAGCACGAGCGTGTGGCCGGGCGTCTGCGGGAAGATGTCCATGATGGCCAGCGCCACCTCGTCTTCGAACGCCTTCACGCACGCCATCTCGCTGCGCAGCATCTTGGCGAAAATGTTGGCCGGATCGTACGCGCCGTCGAGCCCAGTCATGCGATGTCCTTCTTGAAGGGCGTGTGCTCGGCGAGGATTTCGATCTCCTCGGCCACGGCGGGCTGCTCGTGTTCGAGGAAATCCGCCACCGCGTTGCGCAAGCCCGCATGCGCGATCCAATGTGAGGAATAGGTGGCCACCGGCGCATAGCCGCGCGCCAGCTTGTGCTCGCCCTGCGCGCCGGCCTCCACGCGCTTGAGGCCGCGCGCCAGCGCCTCGTCGATCGCGCGGTAATAGCAGAGCTCGAAATGCAGGAAGTCGCGGTCGGCGAGGCGGCCCCAATAGCGGCCATAGAGCGTGTCGCCGCCGATGAAATTGAGCGCGGTCGCCACCGGGCGTCCGTCCGGCTCGGCGGCCAGGAACAGGATGATGCGGTCGGCCATGCGTTCGCCGATCATCGAGAAGAAGCGTCGGTTCAAATACGGCGAGCCCCATTTGCGCGCGCCCGTATCCTGATAGCAGGCGAAGAACACGTCCCACGCGCGTTCGGTGAGGTCGCCGCCGCTGAGTGCGCGGATGTCCAGCCCTTCGCTGCCGCGCGCGCGCTCGCGGCGGATATTCTTGCGCTTGATCGAGGAGAGGCTCGCCAGGAAATCCTGGAATGTGGCGTAGCCAGCGTTCTCCCAGTGGAATTGCACGCCGGTGCGGGTGAGGAAACCCAGATCGCCTAGGCGCGCGGCCTCGGGCTGCGTGAGGAAGGTGAAGTGGATGGAAGAGGCCTTCGCCAGGCGCATCAGTTCCAGCGCGCCGCCGGCCAGCGCGCGTTCGATCCCGGGATCGTCCCCCGCCTGCAGCAGCCGTCGCCCGGTCGCCGGGGTGAAGGGCACGGCGCCCTGCAGTTTCGGATAATAGCGCCCGCCCGCGCGGTTGAGCGCGTCCGCCCAGCCGCGGTCGAACACGTATTCGCCCATCGAATGAGATTTGAGATAGAGCGGCGCTGCGCCGATGAGCCGCCCGCTGGAATCCTTGACCAGCACATGGTGCGGCGCCCAGCCGGTGCGCGCGGTGACGCAGCCGGAGGATTCAAGCGCCTCCAGAAAGTCCCATGAGAGAAATGGGTCGTAGGGCCTGCCTGGCGGGTTCGCCACCGCATCCCATTCGGCGCGCGGAACCTCCGCGAGCGCCTGTGCGATCGAGACTGACAAGCCCCCGGCTGATCCGTCCATGCGCCATCCTAGCTCTGCCGGCCGCCTGAGCGCGAGTCCCGCTGCGGCGTTTGCCGCCGCCGCGCGCGTCAGGCGCGGATTTCGATCACGCAATCGACCTCGACGGCGAAGCCGAGCGGCAGGTTGGCCACCCCGACGGCCGAGCGCGCATGCCGGCCCGCGTCGCCGAACACCTCGACCAGCAGATCGGAGGCGCCGTTGATCACCGCTGGGATTGGATCGAAATCCGGCGCGACATTGACGAACCCGTTGACCTTCACGATGCGCGCGACGCGGTCGAGATCGCCGCCGCAGGCGCGGCGCATTTGCGCGATGAGGTTGAGCCCGCACAGCCGGGCGGCGCGCTGGCCGGCCGTGAGATCGAGGCCGGCGCCCAGCTTGCCCTTGATGCCGCCGGCCGCATCGATCGAAACCTGGCCGGAGATGTGCGTCAGGCCCGCCGCGGTCACCGCCGGCACATAAGAGGCCACTGGCGCAGGCGGATCGGGCAGCGCCACGCCCAATTGTTCGAGCCGCGCTTCGATTGCGCCCGCCATCGCTGTCTCCTTCGTTTCGCTTCGCCGCCACCGCTTGCCTGCGCGCGCGACGGCTTTCAAGGATGCTTTGCGGGGTGTGCCGCCGCGTGCGTAGCGGTCACCTGCGCGAGGAAGGCCAGATCGG
>JBFWWB010000029.1:0-24564 GCA_050246435.1 Hyphomonadaceae bacterium | reverse complement strand
ATGGGTGATGTCTTCGACGAGAGCATCGACCTGCTGCGGCGAGATATCCTGCCGCGCGATAAGCACGTGTTCGTAGAGCGCCATCGGCTCTGATCCCTTCTCCTGGCCCGCGGCGCTGGGGATCGGGGAAGGTCCGACCCCGGCGATGGATCCCGGATGGGCGAGGCGCCCGGGGACCGCAAGCCGTCGATGAAGCGCGGGCAGATACGGGAAAGCCGCGGCCAACGCAAGCGGAAGCCGCCTACTTGCGAGCCCGCGCGCCCTTCTATACCCCGCCGAATATGTCTCTAGCGTTCATATTTCCCGGCCAGGGCGCGCAGGCGGTCGGCATGGGCAAGTCCCTCGCGGAAGCGTTCCCAACCGCGCGGCGCGTGTTCGAAGAGGTGGACGAAGCGCTCAAGGAGCGGCTTTCGCGCCTCATCTGGCAGGGTGAAGAGGCTGAACTGACGCTGACGGCGAACGCCCAGCCGGCGCTGATGGCGGTGAGCCTGGCGGCGATGCGGGCGCTGGAGGGTGAGTTCGCCGTCACGCCCGCGAAGGCGGCGTTTTTCGCCGGGCATTCGCTGGGCGAATATTCCGCGCTGGCGGCCGCTGGCGCGCTTTCGATCGCGGACGCAGCCCGGCTGTTGCGCCTGCGCGGGCAGGCGATGCAGGCGGCGGTTGCGGTGGGCGAAGGCGCGATGGCCGCGCTGATCGGCAAGGTGGATGTCGGCCTCGCCGAGGCGATCGCAGCGGAAGGCGCCGCTGCGGGCGTCGTTGTCGTCGCGAACGACAACAACGTCGGCAATGTCGTAATCTCCGGATCGAAGGCTGGCGTCGATGCGGCGATTGCGGCGGCGAAGGCGAAGGGCGTGCGCGCCGTGCCGCTTTCGGTTTCCGCGCCGTTCCATTCGCCGCTGATGCAGCCCGCCGCCGAGGCCATGGCCGAAGCGCTCGAAAAGGCCGAACTCCGCGTGCTCGCGGCGCCCCTGGTGGCGAACGTGACGGCGCGCCCCGTCAGCGAACCTTCCGCGATCCGCAGATTGCTGGTGGAGCAGGTGACCGGCCGGGTGCGCTGGCGCGAAAGCGTAGAATGGATGGCCCAAGAAGGCGGGGTGACCCGTTTCGTCGAAGTCGGCGCGGGCAAGCAGCTTTCCGGCATGGTGAAACGCAACGCGCCCGACGCTGACGCGGTCGCGCTCAACGAGCCCGGCGATCTGGAAGCCTTCGCGAAGACGGTGAATTGAATGTTCGATCTTGCCGGAAAAACCGCCCTGGTCACCGGCGCATCGGGCGGCATCGGCGCGGCGATCGCGAAGGCGCTCGCCGCCCAGGGCGCGAAGGTGGCGCTGTCCGGCACGCGCGAGGATGCGCTGGCGGCGCTGCAGGCGGAGATCCCCGGCAGCGTGACCTTGGCGTGCAGCCTGGCCGATCCCGCCGCGGTGGACGCTTTGGCCGGGCGCGCGGAAGAGGCGCTGGGCGGGCTCGACATCCTCGTCTCCAACGCGGGGATCACGAAGGATGGTCTGCTGCTGCGCATGAAGGATGCCGATTGGGCGCAGGTGATGCAGGTGAATCTGGAGGCCTATTTCCGCCTCTCGCGCGCCGCTCTCAAAACGATGATGCGTAAACGCTGGGGGCGGATCATCGCGATCACCTCCGTCGTCGGCGTCACCGGCAATCCGGGGCAGGCGAATTACGCTGCCTCGAAAGCGGGACTCATCGGCTTCACCAAGGCGCTGGCGCAGGAGGTGGCGAGCCGCAACGTGACGGCCAATTGCGTCGCGCCCGGCTTCATCCGCTCGCCCATGACGGACGCGCTGAACGATGCGCAAAAAGATGTGCTTTTGGGCCGGATTCCCGCCGGCCGGCTGGGCGAGGGCGCGGACGTGGCGGCGGCGTGCGTCTATCTGGCGAGCGAGGAGGCGGCCTATGTCACCGGTCAGACGCTGCACGTGAACGGCGGAATGGCGATGATATGAGGAGGCTTTCCCCTGGCTCGTGCGGCTTGCTGGCCAAGCCGGAAAGGATATGGTAGGCGCGAACCGGCTAGTGGAATTTCGTGTTCGCCTCGAAGGCGACGCATCTGGTTTCAATAACTTTTCGTCGTGTGAGGCGTTTGATGTCCGACGTGTTCGATCGTGTGAAGGCCATCGTGGTGAAGCACCTGGAGGCCCCGCCCGAAAAGGTGACCGAGAAGGCCAGCTTCATCGACGATCTGGGCGCCGACAGCCTCGACAATGTCGAACTGGTCATGGCGTTCGAAGAAGAATTCAACGTCGAGATCCCGGACGACGCGGCCGAAACGATTCAAACCGTCGGCGACGCGGTGAGCTTCATTCAAAGCAAGCTCGGCTGAGTTAGCGCGTTCTGATGCGCGATCGGGATTCCTCGCGCCGCGTCGTGATCACCGGCGTAGGCCTGATCACGCCGTTGGGCGCGGGCCGGGAAATCTCGTGGAAGCGGCTGATCGCCGGGCAATCCGGCGCGCGCCGCATCGAGCATTTCAAGGTCGAGGACATCACCTGCCGGATCGCGGCTTCGATCCCGCGCGTGGACGGCCGCGCCGGCGGTTCGCGCGACATGGAGGGCGTGTTCGATCCGGACAAAACGATGTCGGCGAAAGAACAGCGCCGCGTCGATGAATTCATCCTCTATGCGATGGCCGCCGCCGATGAGGCGGTGGCGGATTCCGGCTGGAAGCCGGAAACCGACGATGAGCGCTACCGCACCGGCGTGATGATCGGCTCTGGCATCGGCGGGCTCGATTCCATCGCGCAGACCGCGCTGCAGATTGAGCGCGAAGGCCCGCGCCGGGTAAGTCCCTTCTTTATCCCCAGCGCGCTCATCAACCTGGCCTCGGGCCAGGTTTCGATCCGCTACGGCTTCAAGGGACCGAACCACGCGGTCGTCACCGCCTGCGCCACCGGCGCGCACGCGATTGGCGACGCCGCGCGCCTCATCCGCTACGGCGATGCCGACGTGATGGTGGCGGGGGGCGCGGAAGGCGCGATCTGCCGTATCGGCATGGCGGGCTTCGCCGCGCTGCGCGCGCTTTCCACCGGCTTCAACGACACGCCGGAAAAGGCCTCGCGGCCGTACGACAAGGACCGCGACGGCTTCGTCATGGGCGAGGGATCCGGCGTGGTGGTGCTCGAAGAGCTGGAGCACGCGCGCGCCCGCGGCGCGAAGATCTACGCCGAAGTGAAGGGCTACGGCCTTTCCGGAGACGCCTTCCACATCACGGCCCCGGAAGAGACCGGCGACGGCGGGTATCGGGCAATGCAGGCCGCTCTGCGCGATTCCGGCCTTACGCCTGCCGATATCGACTATGTGAATGCGCATGGCACATCCACGCCATTGGGCGATGAGATAGAGCTCAAGGCGGTGGAGCGCGTTTTCGGCAATGCGGCGGGAGGCTTATCGCTTTCGTCGACTAAATCAGCGATCGGACATCTGCTTGGGGCCGCGGGGGCGGTGGAGGCGGTGTTTTGCGTTCTGGCGATTCGCGACGGGGTGGTTCCTCCCACCCTCAATCTCGACAATCCTTCGGTGGAGACGCCGATCGATTTGACGCCGCTTACGGCGAAACGGAAGCCCATCCGGGCCGCGATGTCGAATTCGTTCGGTTTCGGGGGAACGAACGCAGCAGTGATACTTACGGCGCCGCCATGAGCCGCTGGGACGAGTATGACGAGGAGCCTCCGCGCGAAGGCTTCTGGTCAACGCTCGTCAATTTCTCCTCCTGGGCCTTTTCGCTGATCGCGGTGGGCCTGGTGGGCGCCTTCTTCCTGATCGTCGATACGCAGCGCCCAGGGCCCGCGGCGGCGGGGAATGCCGCCGCCACCGTCGTGGTGGTGCCGCGCGGGGCGGGCCTTGGCGCGATCGGGGAGCATCTGCAGGCCGAAGGCGTGGTGCGCAGCGCGATCGCGTTTCGCGGCGCGACGCTGCTTTACGGCCATGGGCGCAGCCTGAAGGCGGGCGAGTACGCCGTGCCTGCGCGCGCCAGCGTCGGCCAGATCATCGAGATGCTGGCGCAGGGCAAAGTGCTGCTGCATCCGATCACCATCCCCGAGGGTTGGACCAGCGGCATGATCGTCGACATGCTGGCCGCGTCCGACGTGCTGGATGGGCCGGCGCCGGAAGTTCCGGCTGAAGGCTCGTTGTTGCCCGAGACCTATTCGGTGGAGCGCGGCGCGGACCGCGCCACGGTGTTGAAGCAGATGCGGGATGCGCATGTGAAGGCGGTGGACGCGCTGTGGCCCTCGCGTGCAGCCAATCTGCCGTTCCGGACGCCGCAGGAAGCCGTAACTTTGGCTTCCATCGTCGAGAAGGAGACTGCGCTCGACGCCGAGCGTCCGCGCGTGGCCGCGGTCTATGTCAATCGCCTGCGCAAGGGCATGAAGCTCGAGTCCGATCCCACGGTGATCTATGGCGTGAGCCAGGGCCGCGCGCTGGGCCGCGGCATCCTGCAAAGCGAGCTCAACCGGGACACGCCTTACAACACCTACCGCAACGCCGGCCTGCCGCCGACGCCGATCGCCAATCCGGGCAAGGCCTCGCTGGCCGCCGTGATGAACCCGCCCAACACGAATGAGCTCTATTTCGTGGCCGATGGCTCAGGCGGGCATGTCTTCGCCGCCACCTATGCCGAACACCAGCGCAACGTGGCGCGCTGGCGGGCGATCGAGCGCGCGCGCGCCTCGCAATAGCGGCGCGCTTTCGGGACTCACCCTGCGGCGTGCTATGCGAGGCCCATGAGCGTTGTGAGCATGACAGGCTTCGGCCGGGCCGAAGGCGCCGCCGGCCCCGTCCGGTGGGCGTGGGAGGCGCGCAGCGTCAACGGCCGTGGGCTGGACGTGCGCGCCCGGCTGCCGCTTGGGCTGGAGAGCTTGGAGCAGGCGGTGCGGGAAGCAGCCCAGAAGCGCTTCAAGCGTGGGGCGGTGCAGATCAACCTGAATGTGCGGCGTGATGCGGCCGCGGGAGCGGCGGCGGTTAATCTTGCGCTGCTGGAGCAACTGCTGGAGGCGGGGCGCCCCTTCATCGAGGCGGGGCGCGCCGCGCCCCCGCGCTGGGACGGGCTGCTGCAAACGCGCGGCGTGCTGACGGGCGGCGAAACCGAAGAAGAAACGCCCGAGGCGCGCGCGGCGCTGGAGCGCACCTTGCTCGCCGGCGTGAACACTGCGCTCGACGCGCTGGCCGCCATGCGCGCGCAAGAAGGCGCGGCGCTGCGCGCGCTTCTGGAAGGTCTGCTCGATCGGATCGAAAGCCTGGCGGACCAGGCGCGCGGGCTCGCCGCGGCGCAGCCCGCCGCCATGATCGGCCGCATCGAAACGCGCCTGGCGGCGCTGTCGCCGGAGGTGCGCCTCGACCCCCAGCGCTTGGCGCAGGAAGCAGCTCTCGCCGCCGCCCGCGCCGACGTGCAGGAGGAATTGGATCGTCTCGCCGCGCACGCGCAGGAAGCGCGCGCGCTGCTGGCCGGGGGCGAGGCCGCCGGCCGCCGGCTCGATTTCCTGGCGCAGGAATTCAACCGCGAGGCTAACACCCTGTGCTCGAAGTCGAGCGATCTGGCGCTGACGCGGGTGGGTCTCGATCTCAAGACGACGATCGATCAATTGCGCGAGCAGGCGGCGAATGTCGAATGACGCGATGAATGCGGGCGCACGGCGCGGCCTGATGCTCGTGCTTTCGAGCCCTTCTGGCGCGGGCAAATCCACCCTGGCGAAGCGCCTCGTCGCGGCGTTTCCGGAAATCGCCCTTTCGGTGTCGGCCACGACGCGCCCGCCGCGCCCCGGCGAAACCGATGGGCGCGAATATCATTTCGTCGACCGTGCGCGGTTCGAGACGATGATGGCGGAAAATGCGCTCCTCGAATGGGCGCGCGTGTTCGATCATTTCTACGGCACGCCGCGCGCGCCGGTGGAGGCGGCGCTCGCCGCCGGGCGCGACGTGCTGTTCGATGTCGATTGGCAGGGCGCGCGCGCGCTGCGCGGGGCGGCGCCCGACGATGTCGTCTCCGTCTTCATCCTGCCGCCGGACATGGCGGAGCTGGAGCGCCGCCTGCATGCGCGCGCGCAGGACGACGCCGGCGTGATCGCGCGGCGCATGGCGAAATCCGCAGACGAAATCCGCCATTGGGATGAATACGATTACGTGCTGGTGAACCGCGATCTCGACGAGACGGAAGCCGTGTTGCGCGAAATCCTGCATGTCGAGCGGCTGAAGCGCGTGCGCCAGCAAGGGCTGGCGGGCTTCGTGGAGACGCTGCTCAAAGGGCGCTAGCCGCAGCGAGCGCCTGGAATTGCGCGACGCTCAATTCTTCCGCGCGCGCGGTCGGCGCGATCCCCAGCGCCGCCAGATCGAGGTTCAGGTTCTTCAGCGAAGCACGCAGCATTTTGCGCCGCTGGCCGAAGGCCGCCGCCGTCACGCGCTCGAGCGCTGGGAGATCGCCGAACGGCTGCGCTAGCGGCTCAAGACGGACGACGGCGGAATCCACTTTCGGCGGCGGCGTGAAGGCGCCGGGCGGCAGGGTGAGCGCGATATCCGCGCTGCAAACCGATTGCGCGAGCACGGCGAGGCGGCCATAGGCGTCGTCGCCCGGCTGGGCGACAATGCGTTCGCCCACTTCCTTCTGGAACATGAGCGCCATAGGCCCGCGCCAATCGCCCGCCTTCAGCCATTTCACCAGCAACGGCGTGGCGACATTGTAGGGCAGGTTGGCGACGATGCGGGCCGGCGCCGTCGCGCCAGCCGCGCGCAGCAAGGTTGCTTCGTCGACCTCCAGCGCATCGGCCTCAACGAGGCGGAACCGTCCGGTCTCCGCCAGCGGCGCGAGCAGCGGCGCGAACCGCGCATCCTTTTCGATGGCGATCACCGGATCGGCGCCGGCGTCCAGCAGGGCGCGCGTCAGCCCGCCGGGACCGGGACCGATCTCCAGCACCGGCGCGCCGGTGAGCGGTCCCAGCACGCCCGCGATGCGCGCATTGATGGAGGGATCGAGCAGGAAATGCTGGCCGAGGCTTTTGCGCGCCCATAGCCCGTGCGCGACGAGCGCCTGCTTGAGCGTGGGCGGCGCACTCACGCCGCTGCGCGCCGCGCGGCGATCGCGCCGGCCATCGCGAGTGCGGCGATCAGGCTATCGGCGCGGGCGCGGCCCGTTCCCGCGATGTCGTAGGCCACGCCGTGATCGGGCGAAGCACGCACCACCGGCAGCCCAAGCGTCACATTCACGCCGTCCCAGAAATGCAGCGTCTTCAGCGGAATGAGGCCCTGGTCGTGATACATCGCGATCACGCAATCATAGGTCTTGCGCGCCTCGGCGTGAAACAGCGTGTCGGGCGGGCGCGCATCGGAAACGTCTAGCCCCTGCGCGCGCAGCCGCGCGGCGGCGGGATTGATGATTTCGATTTCCTCGCGCCCGAGGCTGCCTGCTTCGCCCGCGTGCGGGTTGAGCCCAGCCAGCGCCAGGCGCGGCCTGGCGATCGCGAAATCCCGCGCAAGCGCGTCAGCCGTCACGCGCGCCACGCGTTCGATCTCGGCGCCGCTCAGCCGCCCGATCGCATCGCGCAGCGAAACATGCACGGTGGCGAGCGCGACTTTGAGTTCTTCGCCCGCCAGCATCATCACCGGCCCGCGCGGGCCGCTCCAGGCCATGTCCTGTGTGAGCGCCGCGACGAATTCGGTATGGCCGGGATGGGCGAAGCCCGCCTCGTAGAGCGCCGCCTTCGCGATCGGGCAGGTGACGATCGCGGCGGCCCTGCCTTCACGGCACAAACGCACGCCGGTTTCGATCGCGGCGATCACGGCGGGCGCGTTGCGCGGATCGGCTGCGCCGGGCGTTTCCCGCGCCGCCAGCGGCTGATGCAGCACGGGCAGCGCTTGCGCGAAGATGGAGGCCGCTTCCTCCGGCGCGGCGATGACGCGGACGGGCGCGGCAAGGCTGAGCGCGCTCGCCGCGCGCGCATAGAGCGATGCGTCGCCGATGGTGAAAAAGGTGCGCCCGCCGCCGCGCAGTGCCGCCCAGGCCTTGAGGGTGATTTCCGGCGCGATGCCCGCCGGATCGCCCATCGAGACGGCGAGCGGCGCGCTCATCGTGTGAGGATGGTGGATTCCCGGCGCAGATTGCGCAGATAACGCTGCGACTGCAGCGCCAACTCATCTTCGAACAGGCGTTGTTCGATTTCGTCGCGGCTGGGAATGGCGCCGCCGGCGGTGTCGCGTGCGCACACCACAAGGCTGCGCGCTTTGCCGTCCGCCTCAAAAACGGTCGACGCCTGGCCGACGCCGGTCTCCGAAACGTGCTGGCGCATTTCGTCGTCGAGTTGGGATTCGTTCACTTCGCCCAGATCGGTCGCCGTGACGCCGGCTTCGCCGGAAACGGCAGCGTCCACGCCGTCGCATCCGCGCACTTTGCGGCGCACGCGGTCCACCAGCGCGCGCTGGTTCGAGGCCGCCGCAATCTGCTTCAGCGTGACGCGTGTGGCCGTCTTGGCGTCGACGCCGTCGCGCTTGTCGCGCAGCGCCACGATATAGACGCCGCCCGGCGCGGCGACGGGGCCGATCAATTGCCCGGGGCGGCCGCGATCGACGGCAGCCTGCAGCGCGTCGGGCTTCAGTTCGCCCTGCGCGAGCCAGCCGAGATCGCCGCCGGCGGCGGCGGAAGGCGCGCCGGAAAATTGCCGCGCCACGAGCTGGAAGTTCGCGCCCTTCGAGATTTCCTCCATCAGCCGCTGCGCCGCGGCGGTGGCGTCGGCGATTTCGGCGGGCGTGTCCGCTGGCAGCAGGATGAGCGAGATGTTGTACTGCGGCTTGGATGCGTTGGCGGCGATGCGGCTCAGCGTGTCCTGCACTTGGCGGTTGGAGATGCGCACGCGCGAGGCGTAGCGCGCGTTCACCAGCCGCCGCCAGGCGAGCGCCGATTCCAGCTGGCCGCGCAGCGTCGTCACCGCGATGCCCGAGGCGCCCAATTGGCGTTGCAGCTGATCGACGCTCGTGTTGTTGGAGCGCGCGATGTCGGCCAGGGCGGCGTCGATCTCGCGCGCCTCGACCTTGATGTCGTGATCCTTGGCTTCCTGCAGCTGCAGGCGATCGTCCACGAGCGCGCGCAGGGCCTGCGGGCGCACCTGGCGCAGCGCTTCCGTCGTGGGCGGGATGCCGGCGCTGATGAGGATGAGGGCGCTGCGCTGGCTGACGTCGAAGGTGGAGATCACCTGATCGTTCACCACTGCGGCGATGCCTTCGCCCTGCTGTTGCGGGGCGGCGGGCGGCGTAGGCGCGCCGGGGCGCGCCGCAGCGGGCGGGGCGGCTGCGCGAGGGGCTGCGGGCGCGGCCTGCAAGCGGGCCGCGGGCGGCGTTTGCGCCGCAGCGCCGGCGAGGCCGAACGCGGCGAGCAGCCCGGCCGCAAGGATGCTCCGCACCATCGAAGGCTCCATGAAACGACGCATCCCCGGTTCAGCGATAGGTCGCGATTGACTGCGACGAGCCGCCGAACACGCCGAGCGAGGTGAGCCCGATCTTGATTTGGAAGCCTTCGCTGGGGCCAAGCACCCGGTCAAACGTCTCGCTCCGGCTGTAAACCAAGGACATGAAGGTGCAGTCGTCCTGATAGGTGAGGCCGGTGTCCTGGGATAGATTTATGGCCGAATCCAGGTCGCGCCGCACTGCATAGCTGAGCGACCAATGGCGGCTGAGGCGCAACGCCGCGCCAACGGTCATTTCCTCGCTGGGATCGGTCCCGCGCAGACCCTGGTTCACATTGAAATACCGGACCCCGGTGGAAAGCCGCCAGAACGCGGCGCGGAAGCTGGCGTCGAGGCGGATGAGGTCGAGCGTCTCGTCGTCCAGACGCATCCGCAGGTCCAGGCCCAGCGGCTGGCCCAGATTGACGCTGACCGCGCCGACATAATCGGAGACCTTCTCGTTCAGGTTCGTCGTCGGCCGGAAGGCGGGGTCGGCTTCGCTTTTCCAGCGGCGGCCGAACATCGCGCTGCCTTCACCGAAATTGGTGAGCGCGGTGGCGCGCACGCCGACGGCGACTTTGCCGCCCGCTTCCCAGAGATCGTAATTTGGCGCCGCGTTCGGGCGGAACAAATTGGACTCGTCGAGTTCGAACGCGAGGCTGTCCTCGTTGGGCACGCGGTTCTGGCTGATCGCGTCGGATGCATAGGACGCGCTGACGATCGGCTCGACGATGACGTTGAAATTCTCGCCGGCGCGCAGCAGCGGCCATCGCATCTCCACGCCGGCCAGCCCAAGACCGCGGCCGAACGTGCTTTCCAGCGCGCCGAGCGCGGGGAAATCGGTGATGCGGTAATAATCGGCGCGCCCTTCTGCATACGGCTCAACGACGATGCCGGGGCCGAATGCGCGCTGCAAAGACCATTTTGCGTCGCCGCTGACGCGTGCGCTGTTGACGCCGGCGTTGCGCACGAGATTGACGGTGGTCGCCTCAAGCTTGAGGCGCCCGTCGAACAACGGATCGCGCAGCGAGACGGTGTACTCGCCCTTCGGCAGCACCAGCGGCAGCACGGTTTCATCATCGCCGCTGCGCAAACCCTGGACGCTGATGAATGCAAGGTCGGCGTAGGAATTGGCGTCCTGCCCGCGCAAATCGACTTGCGAGAAGAGGCGCGTGAGGTCCGCGCCGAACGTGTTGCGCGCAACATTGTTGGCGTTGACGCTGTAGCGGCGCAGAAACAGATCGTCGGAGGCGCGCGCCGCATCGAAGCCCCAGCGCCAATAATCGTCGATGCGGAAATCGCCGCTGGCGAACAGGTTGCTGCGCCAGGCGTTGTCGCCGAATTTCACCCCGTCGGAGCCGAAATCGCGCTCTTCCGTGATGTTTCCCGTGGCGATGAGATCGCCCGACCAGAAGCGCTTGCGGTAGGTGAGGCCGACGAGGGGGTTCACTTTCTCGCTGAAGCGCGGGCTGACGGTGAGATCCTGATAGGGCGAGATCGCCCAATAATAGGGCTGCGTGTAAAAGGCGCCGACGCGCTGATCTCGCCCGAAATCTGGCGTCAGCAGGCCGGAGCGGCGGTCGCTCGAAGGGTCGGCGTGGGTGAAGTAGGGCAGATAGAAAACCGGCGCGCCGCGCACCTGCAGCACGACGTTCCGGTACGACATCATCTTCGAATTCGGATTCTGCTTCGCCTCGCGCGCCTTGAGGGTCCAGGTCGGGCCGCCTTTGCCGTTCCGGCAGATCGGGCAGGCCGAATAGACCGCGCGATTGAGCATCTTCACGCCGTCGGGCCGCTGCAGCGCGGAGGCCGCTGCCGCTGTGCCGCCGCCGGGCAGGCGCATGCTGAAGCGCGTGGCGACGCCAGCGTTCATCTGCTCGTCGACCTCGGCCTCTTCGGCGAAGCGGACGGAACCGTCCTGATCGGTGATTTGGACGTGGCCCTGGGCGCGGATCGTGTGCTTCTGCGTATCGTAGATCACGCGGTCGGCGCGCATGGTGCGCCCTTCGTAGCGCGCCTCGACATTGCCATCGGCGATGACCTGGTGGTTGTCGCGGTCCTCGACCAGCACGTCGGCTTCGAGCACGACGGAAGGCTGCCGCGTCGCGGCCCCCGGAGCGGCGGCTGCGGGCGTCGCCGGGAGAATGGCGGGCGCAATTGGCGCGCTGGCGGCGGGTGTCGCCGCGCTAGCCGCAGGCGCGGCGTCCTGAGCCCGGCTGGGCGAAGGCCACGCAGCCACTGCGACGGCGACCGCCGCGGCCCAGCCGAGCCCCCTGCGATCGCCGCTTCCGGCGGCGCTATGATCCCATGCGGCCATCCCCGCGGCCTCTCACGAATCCCCAACAGGTCCTGTTATGGCCGGATCGCGGGAAAGGTCCAGCGGCCTCACCCGTCCTCTGCATAGGAGAGGACGGCCATCGCGCCGAACAGTCCCGCAGTCGGCGGGGCCCAGGCCGCGATCGCCGGCGAAAGCGTCTCGCTGATGGCGAAGGCGGAAATCAACTGGTTGGTGAAATAGAGCAAAAAGCCCATGGCCAGGCCGGCGGCGGCCATCTGGCCCACCCCGCCCAGACGCTGCAGCCGCAGCGAGAACACGGCCCCGATCGTCGCCATCGCCGTGACGAAAAGAGGCAGCGCGAGCAGGCTCTGCCAGCGCAATTCGTAACGTAGCGGCGAGGATCCCGCGCGGCGCGCCTCGCCGATAAACCGCGGCAATTCCCAGAATGAGATCGTGGTCGGGTTAACCACCCGGTCGAGCAGGGCGGCGGGGCGCAAGGTCGTGGGCAGGGCAAGCTCCTTGTGGCGCTCGACGGCGGTCCCGGGTGCGGCTTCGGCGACGTCGTGGAGTTGCCAGAAGCCGTCGCGCAGATCGGCGGTCTTGGCGGCCATGCGGCGCTCGAATTGCAGCGCGCCGTTGGGCCGCACGCTGAAGAACATCAGCGTCACGTCGTGCAGCCGACCGGTGCGCTGATCGGCGGCGTCGGCGTGGATGACGACCTGCTCGCCCGCATCGCCCTGGCGCAGCCAGATATTGGCGCCTTCCTGCGGCGCGCCGCCGGCGAATGTCGCCGTCTGGTGCTCGAATTCCTCGTACAGCCGCGCGGCGACCGGATTGAGCGCCAGCATCGCGAACACGCCGATCGTGAAGGCGACGGCGGCCGTCGGCGCAAGAAAACGCCACGCCGAAACGCCCGCCGCGCGGATGGCGATCAATTCGCTGCGCCGATTGAGGCGGACCATCGCGATCATCGCGCCCATGAGGACGACGAACGGCAAGGTCTGCTCGATCAGCTGCGGCGTTTTCAGCATCGTCAAATAGATGGCCGAAATCAGCGCCAGTTGTTGGCGTCCGCCGAAGCTGCGCAATTGCTCGACGACGTCGACCAGCAGCACGGTGGCGGCGACGCACGCGAGCGTGACGCCGACGCCGAAGATCGTCTCGGTCGCCAGATAGCGTCCCAGGCGCGCCTGCAGGAAACGCGCGCCGATCACGCCGGGGCGCTTTCGGTCCGCGCGGCGGGCGCGTGGGCGGGGCGATCGGGCGGCGGCGTGGCGCGCGCGGGCCGGCGGCGGTCGAGCATGATCGCAGTCGCGCAAATGACGATGACCGCCAGCGGCAGGATATATTGCACGAGATTGAGTTGGGGGTTTTCGCGCGCCGCGGCCTGCACGCCGAGCGCCAGCAGCCGCACGCCGAGCGCCAGGGCTGCGGCCTGCGCCAGCCGCGCCGAATAGCCGCGCCGGTTGAAATCGCCGATTAGCAGGCCGGCGACCGCAATCATCGCAAGGGCCGGATTGAGCAGCGCCGAGGCGATGCGCGAATGTGCTTCGGCCAGGAATTTATCGACCATCTTCTGGTCGTAGAAATTCGCCAGATTGGGCGCCAGCAGATCGGAAAGGAACCGATCGGACGGTTTGAGGATGAAGGCGTCCTGGGTGGAGATGTCGTCGCCGAACTCCAACACATACTGATCGAAATCGAGCAGTTCGACGACGCCGTTGGCCTTCGGCTGCTGGATTTGGCCCTCGAGCAGGATAAGCGCCGGCTGGCCCTGCACGATCGCGGCGGAGCCTTCGCGGGCGGTGTAGGTCACGGGCGCGCCGCCGCCGCGTTCGTCATGGATCAGCAGGTTTTGGATGCGCCCGCCCGCACCGGTGCCGCCGGCATAGACGGTCAAACCCTTTGCGGGCGAAGTGAATGCCCCGTCACGCACCAGCATGCTGGCGAGATCGCCGCGCAGCGCATGCACCACTTCGCGCATTTCGCGGTAGGACGCCGGCTGCAGCAGTAGCGCTACCGCAAGCTGGACGACGCCCGCGATGATGGAAAGGCGGAAAATCGGCGCCGTGATTTGCCAGGCGCCGACGCCTGCGGCGTAGGCGACGACGAGTTCGCTGTCCGTGTAGAGGCGGTTCACCGCGTAGGCGACCGCGAAGAAAAGCGCCAGCGGCAGGATGAGCGACAGCAGCTGGGGGATCACCAGCATCGTCACCCAGAGATAGGTGAGCGCCGAGCTGTGCTGATCCACGATCAGCTCCATCTGGGCGAGCCCCTGGGTCAGCACCGCGATCACGGTCAAGGCCGCCAGGATCGCTCCCAGCGGCGCCAGTATCTGGCGAAAAATATAGTTCTGCAGCGCGGTCACTGCGCTTGTGCCTCTAACCCTTTTGGCGACAATCGCTTTTCAAGCGGACGAGCGCTCGTTACCACTGCCGGTTCGTTCGGTGAAGCCGACCGTCTGAACGCTTAAGCGAGGAAACATGGAGGTCCGTTTCGTCAAGGAGAGCCGGGGCGAC
Source organism: Hyphomonadaceae bacterium (assembly GCA_050246435.1). GTDB lineage: Bacteria > Pseudomonadota > Alphaproteobacteria > Caulobacterales > Aquidulcibacteraceae > JAKFWI01. The sequence goes on along the minus strand of JBFWWB010000029.1, from coordinate 10,330 downwards.
GCTGTCGTGCTCATGGCGACGGAAGGCGGCGCTCTTGGGGCGCGTGGGCAGGAAATTGAAACACGGGCGGGCGGATTGGTCGCGCGCGCCGCCACGGCGGCCGGGGGGCGGTTCACCGGCGGCGCGGGCCAGGTGCTGGAGATTCTGGCCCCGCACGGGGTCGATGCTGGCCGGCTCATTGTGATCGGCCTTGGCCCCATCGATAAGATCGAGCCGCTTGGGATCGAGCGCTGGGCGGGTGCGGCGGTGCGCCGGCTGCTGACCTCGGGCGTGGAGAAGCTGGTGCTTCTGCCGGAGGCGTATCCGGCCGTGCCGGCCGCGGAATCCGCCGCGCGCGCGGCCTCCGGGGCCCAGCTCGCAGCGTATCGCTTCGACAAATACCGCACCCGGCTGAAGCCGGATCAGAAGGTTTCGCTCCGCGAGGTCGATGTTGTGACCGAGGGGCTGGCGGCGGCGAAGTCCCGCCATGAGCCGCTGGAGCACGTGGTGGCTGGCGTGCTGGCTGCGCGCGATCTGGTGAGCGAGCCGCCGAACGAGCTTTACCCGGAGGTGTTCGCCGAACGCATCCGCGCGCTGTTCGACAAGATGGACGTCGAAGTCGACGTGCTCGACGACGAGGCGCTGCAGGCCCAGGGGCTCAATGCGCTCTATAATGTCGGCAAGGGCAGCGCCCACGGCAGCCGCCTCGTGTCGATCCATTATCACGGCGCCGGCGCCCGCGCGCGCCCGGCCGCGCCCTTGGCGCTCGTCGGCAAGGGCGTGACATTCGACACCGGCGGCATCTCGCTGAAGCCGGGCGCCGGCATGGACGAAATGAAGGGCGATATGGCGGGCGCCGCCGCCGTCGTCGGCGCGATGCGCGCGCTGGCGGGGCGCAAGGCGCGCGCGAATGTCGTCGGTGTGGTGGGCCTGGTGGAGAACATGCCCGACGGCGCCGCACAGCGCCCGGGCGACATCGTCACCGCCATGTCCGGTCAGACGATCGAAGTGCTGAACACCGACGCGGAAGGCCGCCTCGTGCTGGCCGACGCCGTCTGGTACGCGCAGGAAAGGTTCAACGCGAACGCCGTCGTCGATTTCGCGACCTTGACCGGCGCAGTGATCGTGGCGCTCGGACACGAACATGCAGGCCTGTTCTCGAACGACGACGATCTGGCCCACCAGCTCACCGTCGCAGGCGCTGCGGAAGGCGAAACGCTGTGGCGGCTGCCGCTCGGCCCTGGCTACGACAAGATGATCGACTCGCCCAACGCCGACATCAAGAACATCGCTGGCAAGCCGGCAGCCGGTTCGATCGTGGGCGCGCAATTCATCCAGCGCTTCGTCAAAACCGGCGTGCCGTGGGCGCACGTGGACATCGCCGGCGTCGCCTGGAAGCCGGGCCCCTACGAAGATCCGATCTCGCCATCCTGGGCGACTGGCTTCGGCGTGCGCCTGGTCAACCGGCTGGTGGCCAACCGCTACGAGGAATAGCGCGGGTGAGCGGCGAGCTCTGGTTCTACCATCTCGAGCGCTCCGGCGTGGAGGCGACGTTGGCGTCGCTGGTGGAGCGCTGCTTATCGTGTGGTTGGCGTGCGCTGATCCGCGGCGGGTTGCCGGAGCGGCTGGAGGCGATCGATGCTGCGCTCTGGACGTATCGCGATGAGGCCTTTCTGCCGCATGGGATGGAAGGGCGTGACGATCCCGAGCGCCAGCCCGTGTTTCTGACGCCCGCCGCCGGCAATCCCAACCGGGCTGCCGCCCTGTTCGCGATCGACGGCGCCGGCACGGAAGACGCCGCGCAATTCGAGCGCGCGATCGTGCTGTTCGATGGGCGCGACGAAGCGGCCCTGAGCGCGGCGCGCGCGCGCTGGAAAGCGGCGCGGGGGGAGGGCCTTGCGGTGTCCTATTGGAAGGAAAGCGCGCAAGGGCGCTGGGAGAAGCAATCCTAAAACGCCGCGGCGCAAGACGCATCGCGCTGCTTGGCGCGCACGCGACGCGCGGCTATGAAGCCGGCCCGCCGCAAGAGGATCGACCACATGGCCGAGCGCACGTTCTCCATCATCAAGCCGGACGCTACGGCCCGCAATCTCACCGGCGAAATCAACGCGATGATCGAAGCCGCCGGCTTTCGCATCGTGGCTCAGAAGCGCATCAAGATGAGCCAGGCGCAGGCGGAAGGCTTCTACGGCGTCCACAAGGAGCGGCCGTTCTTCAAGGACCTCGTGAAATTCATGACCTCCGGTCCGGTGGTGGTTCAGGTGCTGGAGGCCGATAACGCCGTGGCGCGTTATCGCGAGATCATGGGCGCGACGAACCCGTACAATGCCGGCCCGAACACGATCCGCCGGCGCTTCGCCTCCAATATCGAGGCCAATTCCGTGCACGGCTCCGACAGCGCGGAAAACGCGAAGACCGAGATCGCGTTCTTCTTCAAGGACGAAGAGATCGTCGGCTAAGGCCCATCAGGCGCCGGCGACGGCGCCGATGACGAACGCGGTTTCGCCGGCCGCGGTCAGCGCGGCGATCACGTCTTCGGCATCCTCGGCGGCGGCGACCGCGACCATGCCGACGCCGAGATTGAAGGTGCGGCGCATGTCCTCTTCGGGGATGTTTCCCGCCTCCGCCAGCCATTCAAACACGGCAGGGCGTTTCCATGCGGCCCAGTCAAACGCGGGCTGCATGGTCTTGGGCAACGCGCGCGGCGTGTTTTCCACTAGGCCGCCGCCGGTGATGTGAGCGAGGCCTTTGAGCGCGCCGGCGCGGACGAGCGGCAGCAGCGCCTTCACATAAATGCGCGTGGGCGCCAGCAGCGCTTGGCCCAACGTCGCGCCCGGCGCGAACGGGGCCGGCGCATCCCAGCCAAGCCCACGGCGCGCGACGACCGCGCGCACCAGCGAATAGCCGTTGGAGTGCGGGCCGCTGGAAGCAAGCCCGATCAGCGCGTCGCCCGCCCGGATCGCGTCCAGGCGCGGCAGCAAGGTTCCGCGTTCCGCGGCGCCCAGCGCGAAGCCCGCCAGATCGTAGTCGCCGTCCTTGTACATGCCGGGCATCTCGGCGGTCTCGCCGCCGGCCAAGGCGCAACCCGCCTGCCGGCAGCCTTCCGCGATGCCGCGCACGATGCGCACGCCTTCCTCGGCGTTCAGCTTGCCGGTGGCGTAATAGTCCAAGAAAATCAGCGGCTCGCCGCCCTGCGCCACCAGATCGTTGACGCACATCGCCACCAGGTCGACGCCCACCGTATCGTGCCGTCCCGCCTCGATCGCGATCTTCAGTTTGGTGCCCACCCCGTCCGTCGTGGCCAGGATCAATGGATCCTTGAAGCCCGCGGCCTTCAGATCGAAGGCGGCGGCAAATCCGCCCAAGGCGGCCTCCGCGCCCGGCCTGGCGGTGGATTTCGCCGCCGGGGCGATCAATTCCACGAGCCGGGCGCCTTCATCGATATCGACGCCGGCCTGGGCGTAGGTGAGGGGCTTGTTCTCCAACATGGCTGGCTTTCGAGGGCGTCCGGCGCCTGCTACTGCTGCGAATCTGCGGTCCCGGCCATTTAGCGCCGCATTCGCATGGCTCGTACAGCCGGTCTTACGGGGAAGTTCGCCGCATGCGTCTCATATCGCAGGTTTTCGCTGTTTGCGCCGCCTTGGCCGCCCTCGCGGCGGCGCCGGCCGCCTTCGCTGCTGGCCGCGGCGACGTCTACTCGGTGTCCGATGTGTCGGTGGACGTGACCGCCCAGGATTCCAGCCGCGCCCGCGAGGTCGGCTTCGCGGCGGCCCAAACGCAGGCCTTCGCGCGCCTGGTGAAGCGCCTCACGCTGCCGGAAGAACTGGCGCGCATCGGCGCCCCGCCGGTCACGACCCAGCAGCTCGACGCCGTGGTCGACGGCGTGGACATCCAGCAGGAAGGCCGCAGCGGCGTGCGCTATCTCGCGCGCTTGGCGGTGAATTTCGATCCCGTGGGCGTGCGCAAGCTGCTGCGCGACCGCGGTCTCACCGTCGTGGAAACGCGTAGCGCCGCGATCCTCGCCGTGCCGACGGCGGAGGCGCCGGCCGATCTGGCGGCCGCCTGGCAGCAGGCTTGGGCGCAAGGCGGCTTCGCGGAGGAACTGGCCCCGTTGATGGTGGCGGCGACGCCCGTCTCTGGTGCGCCCGATTGGGCCGCGGTGCAGGGCCAGGCCGCAGCTGCAGGAGCCGCCAGCGCGCTCTACGCCGCTTTGCGCGTCACGCCTGCGGAATGGGCCGTCGAAATGACCGAAGTGGCAGCCAACGGCGCCCGCACCGAGCGCGGCAGGCTTTCCGCGCCGCCGCCGCCGGCGGCCAACGCCGCCGCTACGCTCGCCGCCTTCGCGCAGGCCGTGAACGACCGTGTGCAGAACGATTGGAAGCTGCGGCTGGCTGCCGGCGCAGGCCAGCGCGCGCGGGTGGCCGCGGTGGCGGCCTTCGGCGGGCTCGCCGATTGGGTGCGGGTGAAGCAGGCGCTGGCGCAGGCTTCGGCCACGCTGGTGTCCGACATCCAGATCGAGGCGGTGTCGAAAGAGGGCGCGACCCTCACCTTCTCGCATTTGGGCACGGACGAGCAATTGGCGGCCGAACTGGGCCGCTACGGCGTTTCCGTCGAGAAGACGGCGCAGGGCATGGTGCTGCGCGCGGCGGGGAGGAGCTGACCGGAGGGCATGGAGCTTCAGCCGCGGCTCTTCGATTTCGCCGCCCACGGCGACGGCGCCGGCGCGTTCATCGTGTCGGACAGCAATCGCGCCGCCGTGGCCCTGCTGGAGCAGTGGCGCGCCTGGCCCGGCGGGGCGCTGGCGCTGACCGGCCCGGCCGGCGCCGGGAAAACCCGGCTGGCGCGGCTTTGGGCCGGTGAAGCGGGCGCCGCCTGGATGAGTGCGACGGCGAGCCCATCCGAATTGCTGGCGGCTTTCGAGGCCCATCACCGCCGCCTGGCGTTCGATCCTGCCGACGCCCCGCGCGACGATCAGGCGCTCATCGCCCTGCTGGACGCGGCGCGCCAGGAAGGCGGCGCGGTGCTGCTGGTGGGCCGCGAACCGCCGGAGCGCTGGCGCGCCGGGCTGGGCGACCTGCGCTCGCGCTTCACCGCCTTGCTGGCCGCGCGCCTGGAGGAGCCGGACGACTACCTCCGCACGGAATTGCTGCGTCGGCTTTGCCGGGCGCGATTCATCGAACTGCGAGAAAACGTTGCTAAGTATCTGTCGCAGAACATGGAGCGCTCCTACGCGGCGCTGCATGCGCTGGTCGACGAGGTGGACAAGCTGATGACGGCGGGAAGCCAACCTGTGCCCTATGACGTGGCGGCGGAAGCGCTGGCGCGCCTCGCCCGGCGCGGCCAGGGGGAGCCGGTGTCGGCATGAGCACGATCAAGGGGCGTAAGCGCGCGAAGCTGGAAAACGGCGCGGCGATGCATCTGACGATGGATATGCCGGGGCGCTTCATCAACCGCGAGCTTTCCTGGCTGGCGTTCAATACGCGGGTGCTGGAGGAGTCCGAAAATCCCGTGCATCCGCTGCTGGAGCGGCTGCGTTTCCTGTCCATTTCCGCGGCCAATCTCGACGAATTCTACATGGTGCGCGTGGCCGGCCTGCACGACCAGATCCGCACCGGCGTGCAGGCGTTGAGCCTCGACGGCCTCACCCCCACCGAGCAACTGGAGCAGGTGCACGCCGCCGCCACCGCGCTGATGGCGGCGCAACAGGCGCGATGGGCGGCGCTGCGCGAGGAATTGCGCGCCGCCGGCGTCGCCGTACTCGACGCGGAAGAGCTTTCCGAGGCGGATCAGGAATGGCTGCGCCCGGTGTTCATGCAGCGCGTGTTTCCGTTGCTGACGCCCTTGGCGGTAGACCCCGCGCACCCGTTTCCGTTCATCCCCAATCTGGGCTTCGCGATCGCGCTCAAGCTGCGCCGGGAGGAGGACAATGCGCGCCTCGAAGCGCTGCTGCCGCTGCCCTCCCAGGTGCAGCGTTTTATCGAGATCGCCCCGGCTGCGGGCGCCGGGGGGCGCGCCAACCGGCGGCTCATCTCGCTTGAGAATACGATCATGCTGTTCCTCGACGAGTTGTTCCCTGGCTATGCGGTGGAGGCGAAGGGCGCCTTCCGCATCGTGCGCGACAGCGACATTGAAATCGAGGAAGAGGCCGAAGACCTCGTGCGCGAATATCAAACGCTGCTGAAGCAGCGCCGCCTGGGCGATATCGTGCGCTTGAAGATCGAAGCCGCGATGCCGGAAGAGCTGCGCGCCTTCATTATCAACGAATTGCGCGCTGATCCGCATGACGTGGTGATCGCCGAGGGCATGCTGGGCATGGCCGAGTTGAAGCAGCTCATCTTCGACGACCGCACCGATCTGATCTACCAGCCGTACGAACCGCGCTTTCCCGAGCGCATCCGCGATTTCGGCGGCGATTGCTTCGCCGCGATCCGCGCCAAGGACATGCTGATCCACCACCCCTACGAAAGCTTCGATTCGGTGGTGCAGTTTCTCCGCCAGGCGGCGGCCGATCCGAACGTCGTGGCGATCAAGCAGACACTGTACCGCACCAGCGCCAATTCGCCGATCGTGGCGGCGCTGATCGAGGCGGCCGAAGCCGGCAAGAACGTGACCGCGCTGGTGGAGATTAAGGCACGCTTCGACGAAGAGGCCAATCTCAAATGGGCGCGCGATCTTGAGCGCGCGGGCGCATCGGTCGTCTACGGTTTCATCGATTACAAGACACACGCGAAGGTGAGCCTGGTGGTGCGCCGCGAGGCCGACGGGCTGCGCACCTACGCCCATTTCGGCACCGGGAATTACCACCCGATCACCGCGCGCATCTATACCGACCTTTCGCTCTTCACCGCCGATCCCGCGCTGGGGCGCGACGCCGGCCGGCTGTTCAACTTCGTCACCGGCTACGCGAAGCCTGCCGAACTGGAAAAGCTCGCCATCTCGCCGATCACGCTCAAGGCGCGGCTGCTGGAGCTGATCGAAACGGAGATCGCGCATGTGGAGGCGGGCCGCCCTGGCGTGATTTGGGCGAAGCTCAATTCACTGGTCGATCCGGTGATCATCGACGCGCTCTACCGCGCCTCGCAGGCCGGCGTGCGCATCGAACTGGTCGTGCGCGGGGTGTGCTGCTTGCGCCCTGGCGTCGCGGGCTTCAGCGAGAACATCCAGGTGAAATCGATTGTCGGCCGCTTCCTGGAACATTCGCGCATCGTCGCGTTCGGCGATGGCGCGGCGCTGCCGAACCCGAAGGCGAAGGTGTTCATCTCGTCGGCGGATTGGATGCCGCGCAATCTCGATCGCCGCGTCGAAGTGTTGGCCCCGGTGGAGAATCCCACCGTTCACCAGCAAGTGCTGGATCAGATCATGGTGGCCAACCTCAACGATGAAGCGCAAAGCTGGTACATGAATGCAGACGGAACCTTCACCCGCGTCGACGTGAGCGCCTTGAGCGAACCTTTCTCCGCCCACCTTTATTTCATGCGCAATCCTTCGCTCTCCGGCCGCGGCAGGGCGCTCAAAGGGGATTTGCCGCCGGCGTTCGATCATGTCGGTCCCCGCGCGCACTGATCGCGGCTTGGCCGCGCCATGGCTGCAGCGCGAAGATGCGCTGGGCGCGCGCGAAGCCGCCGTCATCGACGTCGGCTCCAACTCCGTGCGCCTAGTGGCGTACCGGATCGACGGCCGGGCCATCGCGCCGTTCCTGAACGAGAAGGTGATGGCGGGGCTCGGGCGCGACATCGTGGCCACGGGCAGGCTGTCGCCGGCGGGCGTCGATGCGGCGTTGGCGGCGCTGAAGCGCTTCAAGACGTTGCTCAACGCGCTCGACCTGGATGCAAGCAAGATTGACGCGGTGGCCACCGCCGCTGTGCGCGAGGCCGAGGACGGCGAAATCTTCGTGGCGCGCGCGCAGCGTGAAGCGGGTGTGCGGCTGCGCGTGATCAGCGGCGAGGAGGAGGCGCGTCTCTCCGCGCTAGGCGTGCTCGCCGGGGAGCCGGAGGCTGAAGGCGTCGTCGGCGATCTGGGCGGCTCCAGTCTAGAGCTGATCCGCGTCACCCCGCGCGGGCCAGGCGCGGGTGAAACTTTTCCGCTTGGGCCGTTCGCGCTCATGGCGAAGAATTTCAACGCCGAGCGCATCGCCGCGATTGTGGATGACGCGCTGGCGGAAAGCGGCGTGCTGCCCGCGCGCGGCGCGACGTTCTACGCCGTGGGCGGCGCCTGGCGGGCGCTGGGGCGCATCGACATCATCCAGCGCGGCCATCCCCTCAGCGTTCTGCACCACCACGAGATGAGCCGTTCCAACGCGCTGCGCATCGCGGAGTTCGTGCAGAAGCAGAGCCGCAAATCGCTTGAAAAAATGGAGGAGGCCGCCGCCAAGCGCGCCGACGTGCTGCCCTATGCGGCCGTCGTGCTCGAGCGCGTGATGAAGCGCGGTGGGTTTTCCAAGGTGATCTTGTCCTCGCACGGGCTGCGCGAAGGGCTGCTCTACGAGCATCTTTCCGCGCGCTCGCGCTCAGCCCATCCCCTCATCGCGGCGGCCGAGGCGTTCGGCGCACCGAGCGAGCGGGCGCGGACGTTCGGTGCGGCGCTGGAGAAATGGATCGCCCCGGCGTTGCGCGATCTGCCTTCCGCCTTCGGGCCCGAGCGCGATGCGATCCTGCGCGCGGCGGCCGCGCGGCTGGCCGATCTGGGCGCTGCGCTCCACCCCGATCAGCGCGGCGAGATCATGTTCGATCTCGTCGTGCGCGCGCCGTTTGCGGCGATCAGCCATGCCGAGCGCGCCTTCCTCGCCGGCGCTGTGCATCACCGCTATTCCAAGGCGCAACCGCACGATCCCTCGTTCCTGCAGCTGCTGGACGACGAGCAGCGCCGCGCCGCCCTGGCGCTGGGCTTCGCGTTGCGCCTCGGGGCCGATCTTTCCGGCCGTTCGCGCGCGCTGCTCAACGATTTCACCCTGAGCCTCGATGGCGGCATGCTCACTCTTTCGGTGAAGCCCCAGCGCGCGCACATGCTCACGGATCAGGCCGCGAAGCGGCTCGATCCGCTGGCCGATGCGCTGGGCGTCTATGCCCGCGTGCTGCGCTAGGCGACGGAAACCTTCCCGTCTTTCAGGGTCAGCGCGATGCGCCCGTGCTTCAGATCGAGCGCGCGCGCGCCGAACAAGTCGCGCCGCCAGCCGGAAAGCGCCGGCACGTCCGCCTCGTCGGAAGCGGCGATCAGTTCAAGGTCGGAGGCGGTGGCGATAAGGCGCGGGGCCACGTCGTGGCGTTCGGCCTCGTAGCGCAGCAGCACCTTGAGCAGCTCAACCGTCGGCCCGATGCCGGCGGGCAGCGCTGGCGCGCGTTCCACCGCCGGCGGCTTCACCTGCGGATCGCCCAGCGCCTTATCGAGTGCGGCGGCCAGCTCCTGGCCCATGCGCGAGCCGCCGAAGCCCTTGGGCGCTGCGCGCAGCCGATCGAACGCGGCGGCGCTGCGGGGGCGTTGCTCAGCCACTTCATAGAGTGCGTCGTCTTTCAGGATGCGCCCGCGCGGCACGTTGCGCGTCTGCGCCGTCTGCTCGCGCCAGGCGGCGGCGGTCTGCAGCGCCACCAGATAATCCCGGCCTGTCTTGCGCACCTTGAGGCGCTGCCAGGCGTTTTCCGGCGTCGCGTCGTAAAGCGCCGGATCGACGAGCGCTTCCATCTCGCCGCGCACCCAGTCGAGCCGGCCCGCCTTGTCCAGTTCTCCGCGCAGGCGCGGATAGAGATCGCGCAGATGGGTGACGTCGGCGAGGGCGTAGGCGAGCTGATCGTCTGAAAGCGGCCGCCGGCTCCAATCCGTGAAGCGCGAGGATTTATCCAACCGGCGCTTCAGCACCGCGGAAACCAGCGCGTCATAGGCGATGGAATCGCCGTGCCCGGCGGCCATGGCCGCCACCTGCGTGTCGAACAGCGGGATAGGCGTGCGCCCGGTCAGGTGGAAGAATATTTCCACGTCCTGGCGAGCGGCGTGAAACACTTTGGTGACGGCAGGATTGGCCATCAGATCGAGAAACGGCGTGAGATCCAGCCCGGGGGCCAGCGGATCGATCAGCGCCTCGACGCCGGGGGCTGCGGCCTGCAGCAGGCAGAGCTTGGGGTAATACGTCGTCTCCCGCATGAACTCGGTGTCGACGGCGATGAAAGGTTGGCGGCCCAGTTCGGCCGCGACGGCCGCCAAGCTCTTGGTGTCTGCAATGAGCGGCATGGAGGCCCGATAGCTGGGCCGCGCCGGGGCGATTGACAAGGCCGTTCCGGCATCAGAGCGCGCTTTGCTGCGATACGCCGCAAAGCCCGCCCGCCCGCCGCGCGCTGGACAAGGCCCGCGGGCGGATGCGGTT
>JBFWWB010000028.1:0-25078 GCA_050246435.1 Hyphomonadaceae bacterium | reverse complement strand
AGCTGGCCCAAGCCGTCCGCCGGACGGTGGAGCGCGATTTCGAGCGCGTGCGGGTGCGCGGCGAGCTGGGGCGCGTGCTGATCGCCAAATCCGGCCACCTCTATGTCGATCTGAAGGACAAAGACGCCTCCATCGCCACTGTGATGTGGAAAACCAGCGTCGCCGGTTTGCGCTTCCGCCCGGAAGAAGGATTGGAAGTGGTGGCCGAGGGCCGGCTTTCGACCTTTCCGGGTCGCTCGCAATATCAGCTCATCGCCGACCGCATGGCCCCCGCCGGCGTCGGCGCGCTGCTGGCGCAATTGGAGCGCTTGAAAGCGAAACTCGCAGCGGAGGGCCTGTTCGCTGCGGAACGCAAGAAGGCGATCCCGTTCCTGCCGCAAACGATCGGGATCGTGACGTCGCCCACGGGCGCGGTGATCCGCGACATCCTGCACCGCCTGGCCGACCGCTTTCCGCGGCGCGTGCTGCTGTGGCCGGTGCTGGTGCAAGGCGAGTACGCCGCCGAGCAAGTGGCGCGCGCGATCGCCGGCTTCAACAAGCTCGAGGGCGCGATGCGGCCGGACGTGCTGATCGTGGCGCGCGGCGGCGGCTCAATCGAGGATTTGTGGGCGTTCAACGAAGAGATCGTGGCGCGCGCGGCGGCAGCGAGCGCCATCCCTCTGATCTCTGCGGTGGGCCACGAGACGGACACCACATTGATCGATTTCGCGGCCGACCGGCGCGCGCCGACACCCACCGCGGCGGCGGAGATGGCCGTGCCCGTGCGCGCCGAACTGATCGAGCGCGTCGAAGGCGCCGGCGGCAGGCTGGGCGGCGCGCTGGTGCGCGGGGTGGAGCGCCGGCGCATGGAGACACGCGCGGCCGCCGCGCGGCTACCGCGCCCGGAAGCGCTGCTCGGCATGGCGCAACAGCGCTTCGACCGGGCGGCGGAAAAGCTCGCGCGTGGGCTGATGGCGAACGAGCGCGCGGCGGAGGCGAAATTTGCGCGCGTGGCCGCGCGGCTGCGCGCGGACGCGCTAGGCCAGGACGTGGCGCGCCGCGCGCGGCGCATCGGCGAGCTGGCGGAGCGGCTCGCCCCTGCGCTCACCCGGCGCATCGCGGAGAAAACCCGCGCGCTCGAAGGCTGCGGCCGGCTGCTCGAGACGCTGTCTCATCGCAGCGTGCTGGCGCGCGGCTTCGCACTGGTGACGCGCGGCGATGGCGCGCTGGTGCGCGCAGCGGGCGTGCTGGCGGCGGGTGATGCGGTGCGGCTGCGCTTCGCCGATGGCGAAACCGGCGCAGTCATCGGCGAGGGGGGCGAAGGCGGCGAGGCGGCGCCGGCGCGACGGAAGGGCAAAACCGACAAGCCGGGCCAAGGCTCGCTGTTCTGATCTGGCCGGCGATCTTGCCCGTGCGCCCGGCGCGGTCCATCTAGGACGCATGCTTCAGCGCAGCACCCCCGCCAGTGGCGAAGCCGTCCTCCGGTACAGCGATTTCGACTACACGATCGTGAAGCCGGGCGCGTTCGTGCGGTGCGCCGTGAGCGGGGTGGAAATTCCGCTTGAAGCGCTGCGCTATTGGAACGCTGACCGCCAAGAAGCCTATCGCAGCGCGGAAGAAGCCGTCGCGCGCTGGCGCCAGCTCACGCAAGGCTGAGGGGCCGCCCATGCGCGCGGCCCTGCTTTCCTTCTTGTTCGCCGCAGCGTGCGCCGCCCCGCCGCCGGCCGCCGGCCATGCGTCGGCTCCGCCCGCCGCGTCCGCCGCCGCGCCGGTTGTTTCAGCCTTGGCGTGCGACGGCCACGCCGAGCAGGGTGGCTTCCTCGTGTGCCGCACGCCGCCAGGCGCGCGGATTTTTGTGGACGGCGCGGAGATGACCCGCGCCGACGACGGCGGTTATGCCGTCGTCGGGTTCGATCGCGATGCGAAGGCGCAGGCGCGCATCGAGGCGCGTGCGGAGAACGGCGATCTCATCGGCGCCTACGATCCCGCGATCGCGCCGCAAAGCTATGTGGTGCAGCGCGTCGACGGGCTGCCGCAGGATACGGTGACGCCGCGCGATCCGGCGCTGCTGGCGCGCATCGCGCGCGAGCGCAAGGCGAAGGATGTGGGCTTCGCGAGCCGGGCGGCGTTGCGCGGCTTCGCCGAGGCGTGGATCTGGCCGCTCGACGGGCGCATCTCGGGCCCATGGGGCAATCAGCGCGTGCTGAACGGCGTGCCGGCCTCGCCGCACATGGGACTCGATATCGCGGCGCCTGTGGGCACGCCGATCCGCGCGCCCGCAGGGGGCGTGGTGACGCTGGCCGAACCGGACATGCATTACGAAGGCGGGCTCGTGTTCATCGATCACGGGCAGGGCCTCATCTCAATGTATCTGCACATGAGCCGCGTGGACGTGAAGGCGGGCGATCGCGTTACGCAAGGCCAGGTGCTGGGCGCCGTCGGCGCCAAGGGCCGCGCGACGGGACCGCATCTGTGCTGGCGGCTCAAATGGCGCGACCGCGCGCTCGATCCTGGGTTGGTTCCGGTTGCGCCCATGGCGCAGGCGGCGGCGCGTGTTCCGTAGGCGGAGCGAATCTATTTCTTCAGTGGCCGCTCAATCATGACGGCGAGCATAAGGGCCGGACCGCCGATCGGCGTCCAGCCGTGGCTCGTGCCGCGCTGGATCACCACGTCGCCCGGCTTGAGGCGCGTCTCGCCCTTATCCATCGTCAGCAAAATTTCGCCTTCCAGGACGCAGATCACGTCGAGCGTTGCGGTCTTGTGCATGCCCGGATGGCGAGACTGATCAGCTAGGTGATCCAATCCGTCGAGTTCAGCGAAACGCGCGCGCGTCGCGGTGCGCAGCGCTTCAGGCGAAACGCCTTCGGGCGGCGGCGTCAGGCGCACCCAACGCACCTTCATGTTGTTAGACGGCAAGGCCATGGTGACGCGCGTTGGCCTTAGGTCTTCTTGCGCTGTGGAATCGAGTGCGCCCGTCGTGGCCTCTTGCCAAATATCCAACAAAACGCCCTGTGCGACGGGCCCACCATCCAACAGGATGAAGGACTTTCCATCCGCATCGTTCGCGGTGACAACGCGGCGCAGGCGCGTGGCGATATCTTCGGCCATGAGGGTTCTCCGCTGATTAGTTCGCCAGGCGGCGCGAATAGGGACTGTCGAGCGCGAAGGCGGGAATATCGACCTGAAAGCGCGAACCGTTTTCCAGATCGATCATGTCGTAGGCGCCCACCATCATGCCGGATGCGCTGCCCAGCGGGCAGGCGGAGGTGTAGCTGTAAGCGGAATTGGGCTCGATCACCGGCTGCTCGCCGACGACGCCCGGGCCCTGCACCTCCTGGGTGAAGCCGTTCGCATCGGTGATGCGCCAGTGGCGATGCACCAGGCGCACCGCGCCGGTTCGGTGGTTTTCTATGTCGATCGTGTACGCCCAGACATAGCGGTTTTCCGTCGGCGTTGATTCATGATCGAGATAAGCAGGCTCGACCCGGATGCGCACACCGCTGGTTTCGGCTTCGTACATGGACGTCACACCTGGGCGAGAGCTTCGCGGATATCGTCGGCAAGGTCTTCGGCGTCTTCAAGGCCGACGGAAAGGCGCACTGTGCCCGGCTTCACGCCGATGTGCGCGCGCGCTTCTTCGCTGATGCGGCGGTGCGTCGTCGTCTGGGGATGGGTGGCGAGGGATTTCGCGTCGCCCAGATTGTTCGAAATGTCGATCAGCTGCAGCGAGTCGAGGAATTTCCACGCGCCCTCGCGCCCGCCGGCGACGTCGAAGCACACGAGGCTGCCGCCGGCGCGCATCTGCTTGGCGTGGATGGCGCGCTGGGGGTGATCGGCGCGGCCGGGATAATAGAGCCGCTCGATCTTCGGATGTTTGGCGAATGCATCGGCCACGTGGGCGGCGTTGCGGCACATCTGATCGACGCGCAGCTGGATAGTCTCCATCCCCTTCACCAAAACCCAGGCGTTGAACGGCGAGATCGCCGGCCCCGTGTGGCGCAGGAAATCGCGGATCGCCTCGTCGATCTTCGCTTTGTCGCCCAGGATCGCGCCGCCGAGCGTGCGGCCCTGGCCGTCGATATGTTTCGTCGTTGAGTAGGTGACGAGATCGGCGCCGAATTTTAGCGGGTTCTGCAGCACCGGGCTGGCGAACACGTTGTCGGCGATCAGCCAACCGCCCGCGGCGTGGACGATCTCGGCCACTGCCGCGATGTCAACGGCGCCCAGCACCGGATTGGAAGGCGTTTCGATCAGCGCTAGGCGCACAGGCTTTTTCGCCGCCGCGCGCCATTGATCGAGGTCCTCGCCATCGACCCAGATGACCTCGACGCCCAGTCGCGGCAACAGCGTATCGAGAATCCACAGGCACGAGGCGAACATCGCGCGCGCGCCGATGACGCGGTCGCCCGCTTTCACGTTGGCGAGCACGGCGGCGTTCACCGCCGCCATGCCCGAGCCCACGGCGATGCATTCCTCCGCACCTTCAAGCGCCATGAGGCGTTCCTCGAACATGCGCACGGTGGGATTGGCGTAGCGCCCGTAGAGATAACCGGGACTGGCGCCGGCGAAGCGCGCATCGGCTTCCGCCGCGCTGTCATACACGAAGCCGGAGGTCATGAAGATGGCCTCGCTCGTCTCCTTGTGCTGGCTGCGCGTAAGGCCGCCGCGCACGAGCTTCGTGGCGGGGCGCAAATCGGCGGACGTTTTCTTTTCGGCCATCGGACACAATCCTTCTCCGCGCAGACGCGGCGCGCGAGGCGGAACGGCAAAAGCGGCGGAGACGGGCGAACGCTTCACCCTCGGCGCGTCGCTTTAGCTGCATTTATTCCGCGCCCGCAAGCTGAGCTCAAATCGGCGCGGAAACCGCTCTATTCAGCAGGGCGTGCGCCGTCAAGTCAGCGCGCGCGGCGAGCCTGATCGTCGACGCGGGCGAACACCACGAGCGCCAGCGCCACCAGAAATAGGCAGATGAAGATCGTCGGCAAATTCTTCTCGACGCCCGGGGGGATTTTGAGCTTGCCGAGAAGGTCGGTGACCTTGCCGCCGATGCCCTGCACCTGGCCCTGCATCTCCGTGATCCAGGCCGAAACGCCGGAGAGCCCGGCGAGCGCGGTGCCCCACACCGTGCGGCTGGCCGCGATCGGCTTTTGCGGCGGCGGCTCGGGCGCCTGGGGCATGTCACAGGGGCCCTGCTGGGCGATCGGCGTCGTCCCGGCGGGCGCGCCCTGTTGCTGCTGCGTATTGGACGCGTGCTGCCAGACGATGCCGCCCTGGTTGAACCCGCCGGCGCCCTGGTTGACCTGCGCGGGGGCGGTAGTGGCGGCGGCCGCGGCCTTCACGATCACGTCTTGGCCCGAGACGGAGACCGCGCCCAACGGCGCGAAGAACAAGGCGGCCTCGGCGGCGCGGCGGCGGCGCAGACCTTCGAATTCTTGCTTCTTCCCGTTCACGGTGGCGTAGCGCCAGCGCAGGAATTGCTCTTCGATGTCGCCGCGCGGGCGGGCGGCGTTGATATCCTTGCGTAAGGTCGAGGTTTCGAACGCCTTCAGCCCCAGATTGAAGGCGAAACTCGCCAGCGCGTCGGCTTCGTTCTGGTTCAGCGGGCGGTTGACCAGCGGGGCGACGGCTTCGGCATAACGCCCCAGAGTGTCGCGCAGACGTTCCTCCGCCTGGGCCGGGGTGATGGTGTCGCCCTTCTTGACGTTGCGCGTATCGCCCCAGCCGATCGTCCAGACGCCGGCGGGGCATTTGTAGGCCGTGGGCGAAAAACCTTCGTACGCCTTGACCAAGGCCAGACCGTTTTCGCTCACATTGGGCATTCTACTCCCCCGACGCCTAATGGCCGCGTTTTTTACCATTGGCGCTGGGATGCGGCGAGACTTGGGCCTCGACAAAGCGTGCGGCGCACGCCAAACGCGGGCATGGCAAGCCACGGCGTGCTCCCCGATAGCGAGATTCTCGCGGCCTGGGCGAAGGGTGCGCTGAGCGCCGATGCGCCGCTCGCGGAAGATCAGGTCCAGCCGGCCAGCCTCGATCTGCGCCTGGGCGCGAAGGCCTACCGGCTGCGCGCCAGTTTTCTGCCCGGGCCGGGCGCGTGCGTGCAGGACCGCCTCGACGGCGAACTGGTGATGCACGAGATCGACATCAGCGCCGGCGCGGTGCTGGAGACGGGCTGCGTATATCTGGCGCCGCTGATGGAGCGCGCGGCACTGCCTGAAGCGCTGCACGGTGCTGCGAACCCGAAAAGCTCCACCGGGCGGATCGACGTGTTCACCCGCCTCATCGTCGATCGCGCCAGCGCGTTCGATCATGTGCCGGCAGGCTATGCGGGGCCGTTCTGGGCGGAAATCTGCCCGCGCACCTTTTCCATCCTCGTGCGTCCGGGCGATCGCTTGAGCCAGCTGCGCCTGCGCGCGGGGCCGGCGCAGATCAAGCGCACGCAAGCCTTCTCCATCGATTTGAAGCGCGACGGTCCAGTCGGGTTTCGCGCCAAACGTCATGCGGGCGTCATCGATCTCGGGCGCATCGGCGCCTATGATCCGCGCGATTACTGGGAGCCGCTCACGGCGCGCCACGGCCGGCTCGTGCTCGATCCCGGCGAGTTTCACATTTTCGCCTCCAAGGAGGCGGTGGTGATCCCGGCCGACGAAGCAGCCGAAATGGCGCCGATCCGTCCGGAGCTGGGCGAGTTCCGCGCGCACTATGCCGGCTTCTTCGATCCGGGCTTCGGGCTGCCGCCGCATCCGGGCAAAGCCGTGCTCGAAGTGCGCGCGCGCGATGCGCCGTTCATTCTGGAGGACGGCCAGCCCGTCGGCCAATTGGTGTTCGAGCCTCTGACTGCGCCGGCGCGGCGCCTCTACGGCGAAACGGGCGTCAACAATTACCGCGGACAGGGGCTCAAGCTCTCGAAGCATTTCGCGCCGTGGTGAGCGCGCTTCGCCTCGAGCCGGGCTGAGCGGGCATGGCGTCTGGCGAACCGCCCCCGCCGTCGCGCGCGCCTTCGCCGAACGATCCGTCGCATGCGAAGACGGAAGCCCTCGCGCCGCCGGAAGAGGAAGGCCCGATCGAAACATTCGGCGCGCGGCTGCGGCGTCTGTTTCCCTCCGGCGTGCTGCTCATGGCGGGCAGCGCGTTGGTGTTCGCGGTTTCGCTCTGGGTGATATGGCAGCGCCTCTCGGCGCACGAATGGGCGGAGATCCTAGGCGCGTTCAAGCTGATCGAGGCGTTCAATTTCTGGACCGCGGCGGCGCTGACCGTCGCGAGCTATGTGCTCATCACCTACAACGACCGCCTGGCGCTGCGCCTCATCGGGCGCGAGATGAAGCGGCGCAAGCATCTGGCCGCCAGCGTGGCGAGTTACGCCATCGCGCGTACGGTGGGCTACGCCTTCTTCACCGCGGTGGTCGCGCGCATGCGCCTTTACGCGGCGGCCGGGCTGACGGCGGCGGAGACCGGTAGGCTTTCCCTCTATACCGGCATGATGGCGCAGGCGGGCGCGTTGGCGGCGGCGGCGATCGGGCTGCTGGGCGGCGCGTACGATCTGCGCAAATACGCCGACATTCCGCGCTCGATCTCCGTCGGCGGCGCGATCGCCTTACTGATCCCGGTGATCGTGTGGCTGCGCAACAGCGCGAAGGGCGCCGTTCATGCGCCGGCCAACGCGCAGAAGCTCGGCGATCTGATTGCGCATGTGGCGGCGGCGGCGTTCGCCTGGGCGTGCGCGGGCGCGGCGCTTTATCAACTGATGCCGGACCATGGCGGGCTGCATTTTCCGGCCTTCCTCGCCTGTTTCGTGCTGGCCACCGTCGTCGGTGCGCTCTCCGGCGTTCCTGGCGGCTTCGGCGTGTTCGAGGCGACGATGTTGGCGCTCGCCACCCGCGACGAGACGCGCCCCTCCACCGCTGCGGCGCTCGTCATGTTCCGGTTGATCTTCAATATCGGGCCGCTGGCGTTCGCTGCGGCCCTTCTAGGCCTCGACCAGTGGAAGGCGGCGCGCCGCGCGGCGCTGCGCCGACGTCGCCGCCCGCCCGAATAGCGCGCCCAGGCGCGCAATGCTAAGGAAGGCGCGCAAGCGAGGGGATGCGCATGGCCGAAGAAGACCGCAGAGGCGGCGGCAATTTCCTGGCGACCTTGGCGAAACTGCTGGCGCTGATCGCCGGCGTTCCCGCCGCCGCGGCCGCTGCGTATCAGATTTATGCCGTGGCCACCGGCCAGCAATCGCTGCTCGATTATCTCAATCCCAAGCATGAGGCGCCCGTGGTCGTCGTTGCGCCGGGCGCGAGCCGGCCGGCTGCTACGGCCGCAGAATGTTCTTCGCCCGCGGAAAGAGCCGCATGGGCGCGCACGCGGGAGAACAAGACGCGGGCCGACTACAATTCCTACATCCTCGCCTTCGCTAACTGTCCCAATGCGGCAACGGCGCGCGACGCGCTGCTCACCTGTCACAACGAGATGCGCGAAGCGTGGGAGGAGACGCCGATCAAGTCGAACCAGGGCGTGCGCGGTGTGGGTTCGATCCCGGAGAACGGGCAAACGGTCGCCGCGGCATGCGCAGCCGCGAAGACTATGGCGCGCAAACAGGCGCAAACGAATTGCGAGGCGATCGCTTCGGGCGGAAATTACCGCAATCCGAAATGGACGGTCGGCGATCAGGATTGCTCGTGCAACAAAGCGAGCGAGATCGTCACCGTATGCGTGGCGGATTTCGCGGCGTCGTGCTCGTGGGAAGCCAAGATCCAGCGCCAGGTGGAGATTTGCGGCTAGCGTGGCGCGTCATCCGAACGCGCGCGGAAAGCCGTCGGATAGGCACGCGCCTTATTTGGCGGTTGCGGCCGGACGCGGGCAGCTCATCGCCACGTTGTTGCGCGCGGTGTTCCGGCCCCATGTGTTGACGGCGCCGGCGCTTTCATAGAGCGCCAGGGCGCGACGAAAATAGTCGCACGCCTCGGTCCCGCTCGTGACGGAGCCGAGATTGTTGAGGGCGGCCGCCTGACCCGTCTTGCTGTCGATCGCAATCTGCAGCGCAAGCGAACGCTCGTAATAATTCTTGCGCACCGCCCTTTCGGTGGTGACGTTGCCGAGATCGATGAGTCTACCCGCCTGGCTCGCTTTGTCGCCGAGTTCTTCGTAAATTGCGAGGCTGCGTTTCAGAAAATCGATGTAGGCTGCCTTATCGCCGCGGATTTCCGCGACCCATCCGAGATAATAGAAATTGTCCGCCTGGCCGGCCTTGTCGTTGTTCTTTTCGTCGAGCGCCAGCGCCCGTTCATAATATTGCGACGCGAGCGCGTGATCCCCGCTGCGTTGGATGATGTAGCCCATATCGCGCAGCGCGTCGCCGTCGCGCCATTCCTCGGCGGCCGCCTTCGCTGCGGCTATAGCGCGCTTGTGATATTTCTTGGCCGCTTCAGCATCGCCGCGGTTGGTGGCGAGCTGCGCCAGATTGCTGAGATTGATCGCTTGCCCGCGCTTGTCTCCGGCGGCCTCATTCGCTTTGAGCGCACGTTCCTGATACTGCACCTCCGCCTTTTCATCGCCCCGGTCGCCATAGATCGCGCCAAGCGCGCCGAGCATCCAGGCTTCTTCTCGGCGCTTGCCGGCGCGGATAGCAGCGTCGAGCGCGGCCTTATACGCCGCTTCAGCGCCGGCGGAATCGCCACGCTCCTTGGCGAAATGGCCGCGTCCGCGGAGGCCCTGGAAGCGCAAGTCGGGATCGCGCGAGGCGGCCATGCGCTCAACGAGGCGCGCGGCGTCGCCCATCCGGCCGAGGCGTTCGTAGAGCCTGGTCAGCTGAAAGAGAATTTCGGGATCATCCGGGGCGAGCGCCAAGGCGTGCTCGTAAGCATCGACTGCCTGATCGGTGTCGATCGCAAACGCGAGCGCGCCGAACTGCTTCCAGTCGGCGAGCGCGGAGGCTGAATTGGCCGCGGCGCGCGCCCGCAGCGCCGCTAGGCCCTGTTCGCCTTGGCCCTGCGAGAGGGCGGCGAGCGCAGCTTTGGCCTGAATATCTTGCGCCTGGGCGAGCTGGGCCACGGCCTGTTCCAGCGCCGCGATGCGGCGATCCTTCTCGTCGTTATCGGCGGACAGGACTGCGTTTTGCGCTTTCGCATCGGCGTCGCGCAGATTGAGCTGGCCAAGAAGGTAGGCTGTCGCCCCCTTCACCTGCGCGGCCACGTCCGCCTGCGTAGCCGCGACCGGCGCGCCCGGCGGCGCCGCGGCCGTAGGCGCAACGCCCAGGAACGCGATGCAGAGGGCGAGCAACAGAACCAAAGCGCGCATCCAATCCCCCCACGCGAATAACGAAGCTGACCACGCCCGCTTGGCGGCGGTCAAGGTGAGGCGGTTGCCCCAGGCGCGGCGGACCCTTAGCGTGCAGATGGCCGGAGGGGACATGAGTTTTCTGCAGGGGCTGGGCTTCGGCGCGGATAATCTGCGCGCCATCGCGGGCGTGTTCGTCGTCACCGCGCTGTGCTGGATCGTTTCGGAGAACCGGCGGAAATTCCCGTGGCGGATGACGCTCGGCGCGGTGGCGCTGCAGGTGGGGCTCGTGCTGGCGTTCTTCGCGCTGCCTGGCGCGCAGGGCGGTCTCGCCGCTGTAACCGGCGCGATGGACGGTCTGATCGCGGCGACCGCGGAGGGCACGAAATTCGTCTTCGGCTATCTGGGCGGCGGCGCGCAGCCCTATCAGGTGGCCGATCCCAACCTGCTGTTCGTGTTCGCGTTCCAGGTGATGCCGCTGATCCTGGTTTTCTCCGCGCTTTCGGCGTTGCTGTGGCATCTGGGAATCCTGCGCGTGCTCGTGCGCGGCTTCGGCTTCGTGTTCGAGAAGACGATGGGGCTCGGCGGCGCCTCGGCGCTCGCGGCGGCGACGAACATCCTGCTCGGCATGGTGGAAAGCGCGCTGGTGATCCGCGGCTATTTGGACCGGCTGACGCGTTCGGAAATGTTCCTGATGATGACGGTGGGGCTGGCGACCGTCGCCGGCTCGACGATGGTGGCGTACGCCGCGATCCTGAAGCCCGTGCTGCCGCACGCCGCAGCGCATGTGCTGGCCGCCTCGATCATCTCCGCGCCTGCGGGCATTGCGCTGGCGCGGATCATGATCCCCGAGACCGATGGCGTCGATACCGCCCATGACGACGTCGACAAGGACGCGTTGCATTATGAGGGCGCGATGGACGCGCTGACGCGCGGCATATCCGACGGTCTGCAGATCGTGCTCAACATCGGCGCAACGCTGATCGTGTTCGTGGCGTTGGTGGCGCTCGTCAACGCTATGCTCTCCATCGCGCCTAACGTGGGCGGGGCGCCGCTCACCTTGGAGCGCATGCTCGGCTTCGTGCTGACGCCGCTGGCGTGGATGCTCGGCATTTCCTGGCAGGACGCGCCGACGGCGGGCCGTCTGCTCGGCGTCAAATCCGTGCTGACGGAATTCGTCGGCTTCATTCAGCTGGGCGCGCTGCCGCTCGATGCCATCAGCGAGCGCACGCGCATGATCATGACCTACGCGATGTGCGGCTTCGCCAATGTCGGCGCCGTGGGCATCATGATTTCCGGGCTCTCGGTGATGATCCCGCATCGCCGCCGGGAGGTGCTGGAGCTGGCATGGAAGAGCTTCTATCCTGGCTTTCTCGCGACTTGCATGACGGCGGCCATCGTCGGCGCGATGCCGGCGCGCCTGTTCGCGATGTAAGATCAGGCGTAAGTGGCCGACGAAGATGTGGGGACGCCGATGAGTTTCGCTTCCGACAACGCCGCTCCGGCGCACCCCGCCTTCCTTGCCGCCATCGCCGCCGCCAACGAGGGAACAAGCCCTTCCTACGGCGATGACGCCTGGACCGCGCGGGCGCACGCACTGCTGTGCGAAACCTTCGAGACCCAATGCGCGATGTTCCTCGTGCCGACCGGCACGGCGGCCAACGCGCTTTCGCTCGCGGCGATGACGCCGCCTTGGGGGGCGGTGTTCGCGCACGCCCATGCCCATGTGGTGGAGGATGAGGCTGGCGCGCCGGAATTCTACACCGGCGGCGCACGGCTGCTGCAAATGACCGGCGCGCACGCCAAGCTTGACGCCGAGGCGCTGGCGCGCGAGGCGGCGAAATATCCGCGCAGCTGGGTGCATGGCGCGCAGCCGTTCGCGGTGACCATCACGCAGGCGAGCGAAGCCGGCGGCGCCTACACGCCGGAGGAAACCGCCGCCATCGCGCGCGTAGCGCACGCCAACGGCTACAAACTGCACATGGACGGCGCGCGTTTCGCCAATGCGTGCGCGCACCTGGGCGCGGCGCCGGCTGAGCTTTCTTGGCGCGCGGGCGTGGACGCGCTGTCCTTCGGGGCGACGAAGAATGGCGCGATCGGGTGTGAGGCGATCGTCGCCTTCGATCCGGATGTGGCCGCGCAATTGCCCCATCTGCGCAAGCGCGCGGGGCATCTGCTGTCCAAGCACCGCTACGCAGCAGCGCAAATGTGCGCCTATCTGGAGGACGGCCTGTGGCTGCGTCTTGCGGCGCACGCCAACGCGATCGCCGCCCGGCTGGCGGAAGGCTTCACGCGGGCGGGCTTCGCGCTGCTGCATCCGGTGGAGGCCAACGAGGTGTTCGTATCGCTGCCGCCGGCGGCGCAAACCGCGCTGAGCGGGGCGGGCATCGGCTTCTATCCCTGGGCGGTCGACGGCGAGGGCGCGTGCCGCTTCGTTGCGTCCTGGGCCAACCGCGAGGACGACGCCGACGCCGTGATCGCGCTGTGTGCGGGCGCGCGGCGCTAAGGCGTGGAACAGCGCGCCGCTTCGTGCTTTAGCGACGGGATGAGGCAAGGCTTGCATCTGGGCGTGTTCGCGGAGGCCGCCGCAATCGTCGCCGCCGTGCTTGACCGGCGCACACCCTGGGGGCCGAAGCTGCTCGCCGCGGGCGCGCTCATCTATCTGGTCAATCCGTTCGATCTGCTGCCTGACGTGCTGCCGCTGGCCGGCTGGATCGACGATGCGGCCGTGGCGCCGGCGTTGCTGTGGCTCGCCAGCCGCTTCGTGCCGAAGGAGGCGATGGCGCGCGCGCGCCAACGGTTCGCGAAACGTGACAAGAAATCCCGCGCGCCCGCGGAATAAGCTCGATGCGCTGCTGGCGGAGATTGCGGCGTGTCGCGTCTGCGCCGAGGTTCTGCCCCATCCGCCGCGCCCGATCGTGCGGGTTTCCGCCGGCGCGCGCATCCTGATCGCCGGGCAGGCGCCAGGCCGGCGCGTACACGAAAGCGGATTGCCCTGGAACGATCCATCCGGCGACCGCCTGCGCGCCTGGATGGGGCTCGACCGCGAAAGCTTCTACGATACGGAAAATGTCGCGGTGGCCGCGATGGGCTTTTGTTATCCGGGTACGGTGGCCGGAGGCGACCTCCCGCCGCGGCCGGAATGCGCGCCGCTGTGGCGGCCGCGCCTGCTGCCGCTGCTGAAGGGCGTGCGGTTGACCTTGCTCGTCGGCGGCTACGCGCACCGCTATCATCTGGGCGCCGGCGCGGCGCGAACCATGACGGAGACGATTGCGCGATGGCGCGAGTATGGCCCGGACGTGATCCCGTTGCCGCATCCCTCTTGGCGCAACACCGGCTGGATCAAGGGCAATCCGTGGTTCGAAGCGGAGCTGGTTCCGGTCTTGCGCGCCCAAGTCGCCGCAGCGCTCTCGCCGGGCTGACGTCGGCGGCGCTCGCGGCGTGCGCGCCGACCGTGCAGCAGGCGCTGGCGCCGCCGGGTGATTTCGCCGGCGCGCGCTTCGCCGGCGATCATTTCATCAGCTTCGACGGTGCGCGCCTCGGCCTCAGCACATGGGCGCCGCAGGGCGAACCTTGGGCTATTGTCGTCGGTCTGCACGGCATGAACGACTATGCCGAGACCTTCTATCTCGCTGGACCGTATTGGGCCGCGCGCGGCGTGGCCACTTATGCGTATGACGCGCGCGGCTTCGGGCGCAGTCCGCAGCGCGGCGTTTGGGCTGGGGAAGACTTGATGATCGCCGATCTGCGCGCGGCGGTCTATGCGGCGCGCAAGCGCCACGGCGAGGCGGTGCTCGGCGTCGTCGGCGAAAGCATGGGCGCGGCGGAGGCGATGGCGGCGTTCGCCAGCACGGAGCCGCCGCAGGCTGATCGCCTCGTGTTGTGCGCGCCCGCGGTGTGGGGATGGTCGGCGTTGCCGATGGCGTACGCGGTGAGTTTGTGGGCCGCCGCGCACACGATGCCGGGGAAGAAGGTCACCCCACCGCGCGGACTGAAGATCACGCCGTCCGACAATGTCGAGATGCTGCGCAAGTTCGGGCGCGACCGGAACATGCTTTTCGATACGCGCTTCGATGCGATCTACGGTCTGGTTCGGCTGATGGAGACGGCAGCAGAGGCGGGCCCGCGCCTCGAAACGCCAACGGCGTTTCTCTATGGCGCGCACGATCAGATCGTGCCGCGCAAGGCGGCGCTGAAAGCGGCGCAGCGGCTGCCGGCGAGCGCGCGCACGGGCTACTACCCGCTTTCCTACCATATGATGCTGCGCGATCTGAATGCGCGCATCGTGTGGGACGACATCCTGGCGTTCCTGAGCGATTCCGCGGCGCCGTTCCCCTCCGGCGTCGGCGGAGTTTCGAAAGCGTTAACCGAAAGAGGGTAGCGTTCGGCGTTTGGCAGAAGCCGCTGGAGGCCCGCGCAGAACATGCGCGCCGCGTTGAACATCGTACTCGATCCGCGCCAGCGCGCGCTCGCAGGCGCGCGGTTCCGCGCCTGGTGGGAAGGCGAGGCGTTCGACGAGAGCCTGGCGCTCGCAGCACTCGAAGGGGTGAAGGCCGAGGCGGCCAATCCGGCCGAAGCCGGCGATCTGGATCGCCGCCTGTTCGGTCCTGCCGCCGATCCGCGCCTGGAGGCGCTGCAGCTTTTGTGGGGCGAGGGCAGGTTGGCGCCGGATGCGGATGCGGCGCTTGCCGCGCTGCTTGCGCTTGCGCCGGAAGAGAAGATCGCGCTGCTCGGCGCAGGGCTCTATGCCTCGGCCGCCGCCTTCGCCAACGACACCGAAGGGCGGCTCACGATTTATGAATGGCGCGCGGAAACCCGCGCCGCGCTGGAACATGGCCTCAGCGAGCATGGCCTCGCCGCGAAGGTCGAACTGCTCGATCTCGACGTCACAACCTTGCCCGGCGAGGCGTTTGACGCGCTGGCGAGCTTCGATGAATTCACCTATGCCGCCAATCCCAAGCGCCTCGCGCTGCAGATCGTGCGCGCGTTGAAGCCGGGCGGCCGGGCTGCGATCGAGGCCTATTGCGGCGCGGCGGGCGAAGATTACGGGGCGGCGTTCGCCAGCGCGTTCGCGGAGCCGCAAATTCATAGCGAGGCGGTGCTGGCCCAGGCGTTGAGCGAAGCGGGCCTCGAGGTCGTGCAGGACGAAGACGTCTCCCTCGCGCACATCATGGCGGCGCGCGATGCATTTCAGCGCTTCGCAAGCGCGGCCGGCGAGGGCGCCGGCGGGGAAGGCGCGCGGATGCGGGAGCTCGATTGGGAAACGCGCACCTGGCGCGCGCGGTTGCGCATGCTGGCTTCCGCGCGGCTGCAGCGCCGGCGCATTCTGGCCAAGCGGCCTGCCTAAACTTTCAGCGTGATTTTAGCTGGCGCGGCGCAGCGCCGCCGCCGGCGCATTGTCGCCGCCGTTGTGCTCGTGGGCGGCGTCCACGAGGTTTTGCGGGGCCGGCGTCCAGGCGATTTCCGGGAAGAAATGTTCGATCGGCTGCGGCCGGCTGAAGAAATAACCCTGGCCCTGCCGGCAGCCGGCTTCCTTCAGGAACGCCAGATCCTCGGCATGCTCGACGCCTTCGGCCACGACATTGAGGCCCAGGTTTTCGCCGAGGCTCAAAATCGCCCGCACGATGGCGCGGGAATCCGCGTTGCGCGAGACATCGCGCACGAAGCTCTGGTCAATCTTGATTTTCGTGAACGGGAACGCGCGCAGATAGGAGAGCGAGGAATAGCCGGTTCCGAAATCGTCCATCGAAACGCCGACGCCCAGCGCGCGTAGCCCGCGCAAGGTGGCCAGTATGCTCTCGTCGCGCTCCAGCAGCAGCGCCTCGGTAATCTCAAGTTCCAGCCGTTCGGGCGCAAGGCCCGAGGCGGCGAGCGCCTGCATCACCGTTTCGAGCACGTTGCAGGTGCGGAACTGGATCGGAGAAAGGTTGACAGCGAGCTTGCCGGGGATCGGCCAGCGCGCGGCGTCGGCGCAGGCGCGGAACAACACCATGCGTCCGATCGGGCCGATGAGGCCGGTGTCTTCCGCCAGCGGCACGAATTCCGCCGGCGAAACGAGGCCGCGTTCGGGATGGCGCCAGCGCAGCAGCGCCTCGAAGCCGGCCGGTTCGCCAGAGCCCAGATCGACCAGCGGCTGGTAGTATATCTGCAATTCGTCGCTGACGAGCGCGTTACGCAACGCCAGCTCGAGCTGGCGGCGCGATTGCAGCGCTTCATCCATCGCGGGATCGAAAGTGAGATGCACGCCGCGGCCTTCAGCCTTCGCGGCATAAAGCGCCAGATCGGCGTTCTTCAGCAGCCTGTCGGGGTCGGCGCCGTCGCGCGGGGCGAGCGCCAGGCCGGCGCTGGCGCCGATCTGCACGTGGTGGCCGTCGATCTCGTAGGGCCGGCGCACCTCGGCGATCACCGCATCGGCGAGCGCGGCGGCGGTGTCTTCGGGGGCCGCGGATTCATGAATGAGAGCGAACTCGTCGCCGCCGAGACGCGCGAGCGTGTCGCCGGGGCCGAGCAGTCGGCGGATGCGCCGGGCGACCTCTTGCAGCAGCAGGTCGCCCACGGAATGGCCGAGCGTGTCGTTCACGGCCTTGAAGTGATCGAGATCGAACAGCAGCAGCGCGAAGCCGCCTTCTTTCGTCTCGATGCGCGCCAGCGTGCTTTCCACCGTCTCGCGGAAATGCACGCGGTTGGGCAGGTGGGTGAGGGCGTCGTGGCGCGCCATGAAAGCAAGGCGCGCTTCCGCACGGCGGCGCTCGCTGACGTCGATGGCGGCGAGCAAGGTCATCGTGCGACCCTCGAGCGTCAGCTCGCGGGAGAAGACGGAAGCCTCGATCAGCGTTCCATCGGCCTTCACGTGCCGGCAGGCGCCGTTAATGCGCATGCGGTCGATCTCTTCGTCGAAGAGAATGGCGACGTCGCGCCCGATCAGTTGGGCGCGCGGATAGAGATAATGCGCGCAGGCCGCATCGTTCACGCTGAGGATGTGACGCGTGTCGGATTCGTAGAGGAACATCGGCACGGGATTGTTTTCGAAGAGCACACGCAGGGATTCCTCTTTGCGTTTGATCTCCGTTACGTCGACGCGCAGGCCGATGACGCAGCCATCCGCCATGCGGCGTTCTTCGATAAGGATCCAGCGCCCGTCGGCCAGGCGCTGCTCGTGCGGGCCGATTGGGTTGGCCAGGCGCGCCAGACGCTCGGCGATCCATTCCTCTTCGCGGCCGGCGGCTTCGGGATAGTCCCCGCGCTCGACGCCGATGCGCAACGTATCGGCCAGCTTGACGCCGGGCTTAAACAGATCGGCGCTGGTCTTGTAGATTTCGGCGTAGCGCTCGTTCCAGAGGATGTAGCGGCCTTCCGGATCGAGGAAGACAATGCCTTCGGGCATCGCATCGACCGCGGCGCGCAGCCAATCGCGCGCCTCGGGCGCGGGCAGGCCGGACGGCGGCGCGGCAAGCGCCGCCATCGCTGCGTCCAAGCGGCGGCGCAGCGCGTCCATGCTGTTGCGGAAAGTCTCGCCCATGACGAGCGCGTTTATAGTGCGCAAATCTTAAGACTTCGGTATGCGCTGTACGATTCTTCACGATTCCCGGGCGAAAACAAAAGCCCCGGCCTTTGGGGCCGGGGCTTCCGTATTGGCACTTGTCTGCGAGGCGACCGAGCCTCAGCCCCGACGGCTCACGCCGGAGAGCTCCAGGTCACCTGCGATCGACAAATGAGACACTGGATCACCTCCTTCCGTAAAGTTGAACACCAAAGCGGAAGGTAGGGTGCTTCGCGCCGCGGGGGAAGGGCTGGGCTGTAGGTTAAAGCGCGTAGCGCGCGATCTGCTCGGAATCGTCCAACTCCGGCAGATAAACGTAATAGCCCCCGCTATCCTTGCTTTCCCGCAGCCGCAGCAGCGGCGCGCCCGCCTCGCGCACGCGCCGGTAGAGCATGGCGCCGGAGATCGGAGTGATCGAGGCGTAAGGGCCGCCCACGGGGCCGCTACTGTCCGACCAATCGGGCAGCGCCGCGCGGGCGCCGCCATCGGCGAGTGCGGCGTAATCTTCCAGTACGGCCTTCACCCCGTTGACCGCCATCGGATTGAGCTTGGGATCCATGAGCTTGTCGATGCGCGCCGCGTGCGCGAACACGATCTTGCCCTCGGGTGTGCGGATTGTGACGTTGGCGACGAGGTTCTGGCAGGAGGGGCCCGAACTCTGCACGATCAACGTGTCCTGCGCGTCGGGCGCGGTGAAGGCGAGCGTGCGCTCGATGCGCGCTGCGCACGGGGCGGGGTTGAACAGGCTGATCGGCGCGCCGGAGCCGGTCGCTTGCACCAGATTGAGCGCCAGCAGGAAGCCCCCGACGAGGCCGGCGGCGGCCGTGAACGCCAGGGCGATGAGTATCCGCCTCACGAGCCGATTTCCAATATCTTCCGGGCTTCGCCCTTCTGCGCGTCATAATAGATACAGTCGATGGTTTCGGCGTCGGCCGCGAAACAAAGGCGTGGCGCGCCCTGGCGGCGGACGTCGAGATATTGCTCGCGCGGCAGCGGCGTCGCGTTCAGGCCGCCCAGCTGATCCTTGAACACGTTCTCGCGCTCGGGCCAGTCGGGCAGCGCTGCGGTGGTGTCCTGGCGGGCGTTCGCCCATTCCGTGAGGAAAGCGTCCATCGCGGCGGCGTCGTGGCTGGGCGCATAAGCGCCGCCCGGATCGCGCGCCCAAGCGTGCGCGCGCGCCATCGCCCATAGCGGCGCGCCGTCGGCGCGGCGCAGCGAAAACACCACGACGGCGGCGTCGCAATCGGGGCCGATCGCGCGCGCCTCAATCACGTCCTGCGCGTCGGGCGCGGTGAAAGCGATCGTCCGGCGCACGACGCGCGCGCAATCCGCCGGCGCGGCGGAGGATTGCGCAGTCTCGGCCGGCTTCTCCGCCGGCGAGCAGGCGAGCGCAAACAGCATTGCGGCGAGCGCCGCGGCGCGCACCAGGGGCCTCATGCGCGCTCCAGGTGCAGCGCGCCGCCGGGCTCGGCCGGCTGCGGCTTGCCGAAGGCCGGCTGCGCCTTCAGCGCCGCCACCGCCGCGTCGTAGCCAGAGACGACGGCCTCGTCGAACATCTTCCAGTCGCGCAAATCGACATTCTCCATTTCCGGCACGATCAGCAGGTCGGTGGCGTCGCGCCCCTGCCAGGGATCGAGCGTGATCGTGGCTGCGCGGATCAGCAGCGAGGCGATGGGCGGGGGCGTCTGCAGGCCATGCAACGCCACCCATTGGAAGAATTTCGGCGGATTGACGTAATCCTTGATGTCGAGCCCGGCCACGCGCGCGGCGTCCACGCCGATGATCGCGCCGCGATGGAATTCGCGCATCACGTCGACCGGGAAATTCTTCATCACTGCGCCATCGACCAGGATCTGATCCGGCTCGATCACCACCGGGGGCAGGATGCCCGGCAGCGCGATGGTGGCGCGCAGGGTGTCGCGCAGCAGGCCCGCGCGATGCACGACGCTGGCGCCCGACAGCAGGTTGGTGGAGACAGCGAAGAACGGCGTGCGCAAGTCCTCGATCAGCGTTTCGCCGAAATGCTCCTGCAGCCGGTCGGACACGCGCCTGCCGGCGGAAAGCGCCACCACCGGCAGCATGTAATCGCCAAGCGGATTGGACTCCACGAACGCCTTGCGGATGCGGACCTCGATCTCCTCGTCACTCCAACCCATCGCGACGCAGGCCGCGACGATGGCGCCCATGCTTGTGCCCCCGACCATATCGATCGGGATTTCCGCTTCGCGCAGCGCACGCACGACGCCGATATGCGCATAGGCGCGCGCGCCGCCGCCGGAAAGCACCAGGCCGACGGATTGGCCGGCGATGATGCGCGCCAGACGCTGGGCGTCGATGTCATCGAGGCCGTTCCAGTGGAACAGACGCTGGGCGTCGCACGCCGCGCGCCACAGCGCGCTGGAGGCCGCCGAAGGCGCGCCGCCATGATGGAGCATCACGATGTCGACCAGCTGGAACCGCCGCGCCGGCGAGGGATCGTTCGGCAGCAGCGGAATGGAGGGGCGCGCATCGGAGCGGGCAAGCACCCAGATGCGGTCGGCCTGGCGCAGGCAGGTGCGAAACCAGGGCGTGTCGCCGATCGCGCTGACCAGCAGCACGGCGTCGTGGTCGCGCTCCAGTTCGTCGAACCAGGCCGAAAGCATGTCCTCGCCTTCTTCGCCGACGATGCAGGCCGTCTTGCCGATCCGGGCGAGGGCGGCCTGCAGCGCGCGCGCGCGCAGGCGCAGATCGATGGTCGGCGAAGCGGCCAGCAGCGCGAAGACCTTGGGCTCCTGGCGCGGGCTGCGGCGGCGGTCCGGGCGGGAGCGCGCCAGCATGATTTTCGCCAGCGCCTCCATCATGGTGGGATGCGACAGGATGAGCCGGTCGAACAGCGCGCGCGAAAGGTGCACCACCTCGCTGTCGCGGATCGCATAGACCGAGGCCGAGTGCGCCTCGCCCGAGACCATCGCCATTTCGCCCACAGGCTCGTTTGGGCGGATATAGCCGATGAGGCGTGGCTCACCGCCGGCCTCGGTGCGGAACGCCGCCAAGGCCCCGGAAAGCAGGAAATAGACGCCCTGCGCCTCCTCGCCCATCTGGAACAGCGCCCAGCCGCCGGGCAGGGAATACCATTCCGCTTCGGCTTCCGCCGCTGCGAGCGCCTCCGGCGCGCAATCCTTGAAAAACGGGATGCGGGAGAGCGAGATCGACATGCCTGCGCCAGTTAGCGCGCCTGAGCGCTTCTGCCCAGGCGGCCCACTGGCGCCGGCGCTTCTCCGCCGCGCGGCCTTGTGGTTAAGTCCGGCCCGCGGGAACGGGCCAGAAGGCGGAGTGCGGGGAATGGCGCGGGGCAATTCGCTGTATGACAAACCTGCGACCGAATGGTCCGACAAGGAGGTCGACGTCGAGCGGCTGCGATGCGGCGCGCGCCAAAGCGGAAGGCTCCTGGGGACGGCGCTACGGCACGATCGTGCTCTCCGCGATGCTCACGCTCACCGGCACCGCGCTCACCTGGTACGTCAATCAGCAGGCCGATCAGCGCGCCAGCCGCGAAAAAGCCGCCGCGGAGCAGCGCGCGCAAACCGCCGCGAAAGAGGAGACCGCACGCACGCTCGCGCAGAATGCGGTTCGGGTTTATTTCGAGCACCCCGAGCGGTTCGATCTCAATACCGAGGAAGGCCAGTTCAATCTGCGCGTCCTCGCCGCCACCGCGCCGGGCGAAACCACCGCCACGCTGCTAAGCCGGGTGCAAAACCGCGCCGTGGGCGATGCGGTGGCGAAGGCGCAGCAGGCCAGTTCGCAGGTCGTCGCCGCCGCCGAGCCGCCGGCGGCCACCGCCGCGCCCACGCAGGCGACGCCGCAGATCGTGCAGAAGGCCGCCGACGACGCGCGCTACGCTGCGATCCAGAAGGCGCCTTCGCTGGTTGAGAACGCGTCGAAACCGGCGGACTTCCAGGTGTTTGTCCAATACGGCGTCGGCGCGCAGGGCCGCGCGCAGGACGTGCAAAAGCGCATCAAGGATCTGGGCTACGGCGCGCCGGGCATCGATCAGGTGAAGGTGGCCGTGGGCCAGCCGGAGGTGCGCTATTACCGGCCGAGCCAGGAAGCCATCGCGAAATCGCTGGCCGAGGAGATCGGCGCCGTCATCGGCACGCCGCTGGCGGTGAAATATATCGGCGAAGGGCGCAAGCTGCCGGACGGCATGCTCGAAGTCTGGCTGCCGCCCTCCAATCTGTTGCAGCAGAACATTCTGCGCGCGCCGTTCCGCACGTTGCGCGACGTCTCTTCCTCGGTGCGCGGGGTGGGCAAGGCGGTAATCGACAGCGCCGAGGTCCAGAACTAACAATGCGGCGCCACGGGGTGGGGCGGCATGGCGTGCAGGTCTTGCGAATTTCGAACTCTCCGCGGGCGCACGGAACGGCCGCGAAGTCGTGCGGCCTGGGCTGTCGAAATCCTTTTGAGCAGCCGGCTTTGACGGGCAGGGCGTTCTTCGCCAAGAAGGCGGCATGAGCGTTCTTAACACGGAAATCGATCCGCGCTCGGAGGGCTTCGCGCGCAACGCGGCGCGGATGGGCGAACTCGTGGGCGATCTGCGCGCGCGGACGGCGGAGGCGGCCCTCGGCGGCTCGGCGCGGGCGCGCGAGCGCCACGCCGCACGCGGCAAGCTGCTGCCGCGGGAGCGGGTGGAGCGCTTGCTTGATCCGGGAACGCCCTTCCTGGAGCTTTCTGCGCTAGCCGCCAACGGCATGTACGAGGGCGACGTGCACGGCGCGGGGCTCGTCACCGGCGTTGGGCGCGTATCGGGCCGGCTCGCGGTCGTCGTATGCAACGACCCTACCATCAAGGGCGGCGCTTATTATCCGCTGACGGTGAAGAAGCATCTGCGCGCCCAGGAGATCGCGCGCGAGAACAAGCTCGCGTGCATCTATCTGGTCGACAGCGGCGGAGCGAACCTGCCGCATCAAGCCGAGGTGTTTCCCGATCGCGATCATTTCGGGCGCATCTTCTACAATCAGGCGGTGATGAGCGCCGAAGGCGTGGCGCAGATCGCCTGCGTGATGGGCTCGTGCACGGCAGGCGGCGCCTATGTGCCGGCGATGAGCGACGAGACGGTGATCGTACGCAAACAGGGCACGATCTTCCTTGCCGGCCCGCCTCTTGTGAGGGCCGCCACCGGCGAGGTGATCAGCGCGGAAGATTTGGGCGGGGCGGACGTGCACGCCCGCCGCTCCGGCGTGGCCGATCATTACGCGATGAATGATGCGCACGCGCTCGACATCGTGCGCGCCATCGTTTCGCATTTGCCGGAAAGCCGCGCTCCGGCGCTGGCGGGGGAGGCGCCGCGCGCGGATCCCGAAGAGTTGCTGGGTGTCGTCCCCCCCGATACGCGCACGCCCTACGATTGCCGTGAGCTGATCGCGCGCATCGTCGATGGCTCTGACTTCGACGAGTTCAAGCGCCTTTACGGCGAAACGCTGGTCTGCGGTTTCGCGCGGCTGGCCGGGATGCCGGTGGGCGTGCTCGCCAACAACGGCGTGCTGTTTTCGGAAAGCGCGCTCAAGGGGGCGCATTTCATCGAGCTGTGCTGCCAGCGCAGGATTCCGCTGCTGTTCCTGCAGAACATCACCGGCTTTATGGTCGGCGGGCAATACGAAGCGGGCGGCATCGCGAAGGACGGCGCCAAGATGGTCGCTGCGGTTTCCTGCGCGCGCGTGCCGAAGCTGACGGTTGTGGTCGGCGGCTCGTACGGCGCGGGCAATTACGGCATGTGCGGGCGGGCGTACGATCCGCGCTTCCTGTTCCTGTGGCCGAACGCGCGCATCTCGGTGATGGGCGGCGAACAAGCCGCAAGCGTGCTCGCCACCGTGCGCCGCGACAACATGGAGGCCGCCGGCGAAAGCTGGAGCGCAGAAGCGGAAGAGGCGTTCAAGGCGCCGATCCGCGAGAAATACGAAACCGAAGGCTCGCCCTATTACGCCACCGCGCGCCTGTGGGACGACGGCGTGATCGATCCACGCGATACGCGCCGCGTGCTGTCGCTGGCGCTCGCCGCAGCGCTCAACGCGCCGGTGGAGGAAACTAAATTCGGCGTGTTCCGGATGTGAGGAGAGCCTGCGATGGCGAAAGTGACGATCTGGCACAATCCGAAATGCTCCACCTCGCGCAATGCGTTGGCGCGGCTGCGCGAGAAGGGAATCGAGCCGGCGATCTACCTCTATGCGGAGGAAAAGCCCGCGAAGGCCGAGATAGAGGCGATGCTTAAGAAATTAGGCGTCACGGCGTCCGCGCTACTGCGCCGCAAGCAGGAAGAGGCGAAGGCGCTGGCCGGCGCCACGGATGCGCAAATCCTCGCCGCGATGGCGCAGGATGCGATGCTGATCGAACGCCCGATCGTGATCGGCCCCAAGGGCGCCGTGCTCGCCCGCCCGATCGAAAAGCTCGACGCGGTGCTCTGAGCTGGCCGTGGCGAACACCGCGCACGCAACCGTAGACTCGTATCTCGCGACCCAACCGGAGGCGGCGCAGAAGGTGCTGGCGCGCGTGCGCGCTGCGCTGCGCAAGGCGTTACCCGGCGCGGAGGAGACGATCTCGTATCAAATCCCGTGCTACAAGATCGCCGGGCGCGTTGTGATCTATTTCGCGGGCTGGAAAGAACACTTCTCGATCTACCCGGCCACCGCGCCCTCGCAGGCGGCGTTCGCGGCCGAGCTTGCGCCTTATGCGGTGAGCAAGGGAACGATCCGCTTTCCGCTGAACAAGCCCGCCCCGCTGAAGCTGATCGCCGCACTGGCGAAATTCCGCGCGCAGGAAGCCGCGCAGGCGGTAGCGAAGGCCAAACGCAAACGCTGAACCGCCGCTCAGCGCGTGCGATTGTAGATATAATCTTCGCGGCTGGAGCCAGGCCCGCGCAAATGCGCCGGCAGCGGCGCGCGTGTTTCATTCATCTTGGCGTGTTCAGCGAGGGCTTGCTCGCTTTCCCAATGTTCCAGCAGCACCAGCTTGTCCGGCGCCAGGGCGCTGCGGAAGATTTCGAATTCCAGGCACCCCGGCTCGCTCGCCACCTCGCGGCAGCGTTGCGCGAAGGCTTCGGCGAACTCTGCGCCCATGCCGGGGGCGGCGTTGAGCGTGATGATCAGGCGAACGGACATGGCGGCTCCTGTTCAAGGCCGATTTGGGCGCTGCGGTGGAAGCGCAAGTGCTGGAGCGGGCGGCGGGAATCGAACCAGCACGAGAAGCTTGGGAAGCACGGTGGTTTCGCGTGTTTTCAAAGGCTTGGGCCGTAACGGGTCGCTCGCTAGCGCGTTGTTTTTCTTGGGTCGG
>JBFWWB010000027.1:0-25303 GCA_050246435.1 Hyphomonadaceae bacterium | reverse complement strand
GCCCGTCGGGCGCGCGTCCGACGCCGCAAGGCGCCGCTGCGCCGCAAGCGCCGCTCAATCAAACGTTCGAAAGCTATTGCGTCGGCGAAGCCAACCGCGCCGCCGTGAACGCCGCCCGCGCCATCGCGGAAGGGGCGGGACGGGACGTGTTCTCCCTCGTGCTGCTGACCGGCGCGCACGGGACCGGCAAGTCCCATCTGCTCGCCGCCATCGCCCATGAGGCGCAAAAGCGCGAACCGGCGCGCGTCCGCTACATGGGCTCAACCATGTTCGTGGAGCAATTTCAGGCGGTGCTGCGCAAGAAAGGCGACGGCGACGCATTCCGCGCTTTCGTGCGGGATAACCGCCTGCTGCTGATCGACGACGTGCAATTCCTTGCCTCGAAGCCGGCCACGGAAGCCGAATTGGTCGATGCGCTGACGGCGGTGATCGCCAATGGCGGGCAGGTGGTGCTGGCGGCCGATCAAGGCCCGGAAGGGCTCGACGGGTTCGATTTGCGGCTGCGCAATCAGTTGAAGAGCGCCACCGTCATCAGCATCGATCTGCCAGATTTCGAGCTACGGCGGAAAATTCTGGAAGCGAAAGTGAAGCTGTACGCCGCCAGTGCGCCGGGCTTTGAGGTGCCGAGTGCGGTGCTCGACGTGCTGGCCTCCAAGCTGCGCGGCCCTGGCCGCCTGCTGGACGCCGCCGTGCGCCAGCTCGTGCTCGAGCTTGGCCTCGCCGGCCAAGAGGTGACGATGGAGAACGTCGAGCGCGTGCTCCAGGGCCGCTTCTCCGAGCCCGAGCGCCGCCCCACGGTGGACCTGATCATCGCCCACACGGCGAAATTCTACGGGCTTACCAAGGAGCAATTGCTCGCCAAGACGCATAAGCGGGCCATCGCGAGGCCCCGCCAGATCGTCATGTATCTGTGCCGCAAATATACCCGCCGCAGCTTCCCCGATTTGGCCAACCGCCTTGGGGGCAAGCACCACACGACGATCCTGTACGGGGCGGAACGGATCACCGAGCTGCTGGTCAAGGATGAAGCGCTGAACCGCGAGATCGTCGAGATCGAGCGCAACCTGCGCGGCGGCGAGCAGGCTTAAACAGGGGCTTAGCAATCAGGGCTTGGGCGGGCGGCGGGTTCTGCTAACTTGCCGCCCCCGCAAGGCTGCTGCTTCGCGGGGCCGTCCGGATGGGCCGGCGGAACAGCCAGGATTGAACGCATGCGGCTGTCGATCGAGCGCGCGGTGCTGCTCAAAGCGTTGAACCACGTGCAAAGCGTGGTCGAGCGGCGCAACACGATCCCCATCCTTTCCAACGTGCTCATCACGGCCGAGCCCGAGGGCGTCCGCCTGACAGCCACCGATCTCGATATCGAAATCGCCGAAACCGCGCCGGCGGTGGTGGAGCGCCCGGGCGCCACCTCCGCCCCGGCGCATACGCTCTACGAATTCGTTCGCCGCCTGCCGGACGGCGCCCTCGTGAAGCTGGAGTTGGCGGGGGACGATCCGCGCCTGCTCGTGTGGGCCGGTAAGTCACGCCTGCAGGTGCCGGTGCTGCCGCCGGCGGATTTTCCGTTAATGCCGGTCGATGCGCTGGCTACGCGCTTCGAGACGCACCCGGGCGAGCTTTCGCGCCTGATCGACAAGACGCGCTTCGCCATCTCTACGGAAGAGACGCGCTATTATCTGAACGGCATCTATCTGCACACGATCGCCAATGGCGATGGCGCGATGCTACGCGGCGTGGCGACGGACGGTTATCGCCTGGCGCTCGCCGAGGCGCCAGCGCCGGAAGGCGCGCAGGGCATGCCGGGCGTGATCGTGCCGCGGAAGACGATCCAGGAATTGCGCCGTCTGCTCGACGATGCGTCCGACAGCGTGGAGGTCGCCGTTTCGGATCAGAAGATCCGCTTCTCGCTGGGCGACGCGGTGCTGACCTCAAAGCTGATTGACGGCTCATTCCCGGAGTATGCGCGCATCATTCCGAAAGCGAACAACCGCATCCTGAAAGTCGGCAACAAGGAATTTGCCGCTGCGGTGGACCGCGTGGCGACGGTCTCGGCCGAACGCTCGCGTTCGGTGAAGCTGGCGCTGGAAGGCGACAAGCTTACGCTCACCGTTAACAATCCCGATGCGGGGTTGGCGACAGAGGATATCGTTGCGGAATATGGCTCCGATCCGCTCGAAATCGGTTTCAACGCGAAATACCTGCTCGACGTGGCGGGCCAGATTGCGGGCGAGGAAGCCCAGTTCGAATTCGCCGACAGCGGCTCACCCACCCTGGTGCGCGACGGCGCGGATGAACACGCGCTTTACGTGCTGATGCCGCTGCGCGTGTGAGCGCGGACGCGCTGCCTGCGAAAACGCTGCTGTGGTGTGCGGAGCTCACGCTCACCGATTTCCGCAACCACGCCGAAACGGCGCTGGCGCTCGACGCGCGCCCGGTGTGCCTCTTCGGCGCCAACGGCGCCGGCAAGACCAACATCATCGAAGCCTTGACAATGTTTGCGCCGGGCCGAGGCCTGCGCAGCGCCAGCGTCACGGAGGCAGCGCGCGGTGGGGAGGCGGCGATGGAAAGCCGCGCCCGGCCGTGGACGGTGTCAGCGCGGATGCATCTGGGCGATGAGGAAATCCGTCTGGGTGTCGGCGCCGAGCGCACACCGGAAGGTGGCTTCAAACGCGTCGCCCGCGTCGACGGCAGGCCGGCGAGTGCGGCCGATCTCGCCGCCGCCGCACGCATGATCTGGGTGACGCCCGCGATGGATCGCTTGTTTTCCGGGCCCCCTGGCGACCGCCGCCGTTTTCTGGATCGCCTCGTTCTGGGCCGTGCGAGCGAGCATGGCCAGGCCGCCGCCGCATACGAGCGCGCGCTGCGCGAGCGCCAGCGGCTGCTGAACGAAGATCGCCGCGACGACACGTGGCTTTCTGCACTCGAGCATGAAATGGCTGCGCACGGCGGCGCGGTGGCCGCGGCGCGCGTGGAGACGGTCACGTATCTGCAGGCCGCGATCAACGCGCGCCCCGAAGGCGCATTTCCGAAGTCCGCGCTGGCGCTGGAAGGCGAAATCGAAGCGGCGTTCGCAGGCGGTGGCAAAAGCGGCGACATCGAGGATCGCTTCGCGGCGGCGCTGCGGGAAAATCGCTATCGCGACGCTGCCGCCGGGCGCGCGGTGCTGGGACCGCATCGCGCCGATCTGCTTGTGCGCCACGGCCCGAAGGACATGCCGGCTGATCAATGCTCCACTGGCGAACAGAAGGCGCTGCTGCTGGGCTTGGTGTTGGCGCAGGCGCGCGCGCTGGTCGACGATATCGGCGCCGGACCTTCGCTGATCCTGATCGACGAGGCCGCGGCTCATCTCGACGCGGATCGCCGTGCCGCGCTGTTCGGTGAATTGCTCGCGCTGCCGGGGCAAGCCTGGCTCACTGGCACG
This sequence comes from Hyphomonadaceae bacterium, assembly GCA_050246435.1. GTDB lineage: Bacteria > Pseudomonadota > Alphaproteobacteria > Caulobacterales > Aquidulcibacteraceae > JAKFWI01. Next base: position 21,885 of record JBFWWB010000027.1, on the reverse strand, counting down.
GACCGCGAACTCTTCGTCGCGTTCGGCGATCGCGCGCAATTGGTTGAAGTGCGCGATGGCGGCGCAAGGCATACAAATTTGTAAGTTGGTTGTTCCGCGCGCACGGCCGCGATACGTGCTTGCGTCATGACGAGTCGCCTGACATCGACCTGCACGACCCGCCTCGAACGAGGCAAGGGCATGCGTGTATGGAGGGCCTGGCGCGCCTGACGCGGTACTTGCGTCGTGATGCGCTGATCCCTCCCGGCCTGGCCTGGAGGGATTTTTATTTCCGCCTCCATTCAGTTTAACGATCTGACGAGGAGGTCTCCCGATGGCCCAGGAAAACATGCCCGGTTACGAAACGATCGAAGGCGCGAAGGCGCCGATCAAGGCCTGGATTCGCGGCGTGCCTGTGGAGCACGAAGCGCAAAGCCAGCTGCGCAACATCGCAGCTTTGCCGTTTATCCATTCACACATCGCGGTGATGCCGGACGTGCATCTCGGCAAGGGCGCGACTGTGGGCTCAGTGATCCCGACAAAGGGCGCGATCATTCCGGCTGCTGTCGGCGTCGACATCGGGTGCGGGATGATGGCGATGCGCACGTCGCTGACGGCGAACGATTTGCCGGATTCGCTCGCGCGCTTGCGCGGCGCGATTGAACGCAACGTGCCGCATGGCAACGGGCCCGGCGGCAATCACCGCGAGACGCCGTCGTCGGTCGAAACCGCATATCGCGATTCCGGTTTGGATGAGCGCTACCGGCTGATCATCGACAAACACCAGAAAGCGTCGGCGAAGGCGCAGACGGGACAGTTGGCGACGCTCGGCGGCGGCAATCACTTCATAGAAGTCTGCCTCGACGAGGAAGACCGCGTCTGGGTGATGCTGCATTCGGGATCGCGCGGTTCGGGCAACCGGATCGGGCAATACTTTATCGAGCGGGCGCAGGATGAATTGCTGCGCCGTGAACTTGGCTACTACGTGCCCGATCGCGACCTCGCCTTCTTCATGGAAGGCGAGAAGCTGTTCGAGGATTACGTGGAAGCGGTCGGCTGGGCGCAGGATTACGCCCGGGCGAACCGCGAGGTGATGATGGAGCGCGTATTGCGCGCGCTTCGCGATAACCTGCCCAAGTTCAAGCTCGAAAAACACGCGGTGAACTGCCACCACAATTACGTGGCGCGCGAACATCATTTCGGCGCCGACGTATTTGTGACCCGCAAAGGTGCGGTGCGGGCGGGCGTAGGCGAACTCGGGATTATCCCCGGCTCGATGGGCGCGAAGAGCTTCATCGTGCAGGGGAAGGGCAACCCGGATTCGTTCTGCACCTGCAGCCACGGCGCCGGCCGCGCGATGAGCCGGGCGGCGGCGAAGCAACGCTTCACGCTCGACGATCACCGCAAGGCGACCGAAGGTGTGGAATGCCGCAAGGACGCCGGCGTGATCGACGAAACGCCGATGGCCTACAAGGACATCGACGCCGTAATGGCCGCCCAGGCGGACCTGGTGGACGTCGTCCACACGCTGCGTCAGGTGGTATGTGTGAAGGGCTAAGATCGCATCCTGGAGGCGGGGAACGCCGCGTCTAGAACGCCTTCGCCGCGCCTCGAAAAATAGCGCCGAAATCCCTATCTGAGCAACGCCGCGACAAGCCTTCGCGGGGGCCGGAAAACCGAGACTTTCCGGGGTTTTCGGCCTAAAATGCCTCATCCGAAATCGAGCGAATCGAGTTCCATGTCCGCAGCTTCCGCCGCGCCCCAATACGATGCCGAAAGCATCAAGGTTCTCAAAGGCTTAGACGCGGTCCGCAAGCGTCCGGGCATGTATATCGGCGACACGGACGACGGCTCGGGCCTGCATCACATGGTCTACGAGGTCGTGGACAACGCGATCGACGAGGCGTTGGCCGGCCACGCGCGCAACGTCGAGGTGATTTTGCACGCCGATGGCTCAGCGGAGGTGATCGACGACGGGCGCGGAATCCCCACCGACATTCACCCCGAGGAGGGCGTCTCGGCGGCGGAAGTGATCATGACTCAGCTGCACGCCGGCGGGAAATTCGACCAGAACTCCTACAAGGTGTCCGGCGGCCTCCACGGCGTGGGCGTCTCCGTCGTCAACGCGCTGAGCGAGTGGCTCGATTTGGTGATCTGGCGCAACGGCGAAGAGCATCGCATGCGCTTTCGCCATGGCGACGCCGAAGCGCCGCTGATGAAGACCGGCGCTGCACCTCCCGGCCGGCGCGGCACGGCGGTGCGCTTCATGCCGAGCTCGCAGACGTTCACGATGACCGAGTTCGACCGCAAGACCTTGGAACATCGCCTGCGCGAGCTGGCGTTCCTGAATTCCGGCGTGAAGATAATCTTTCACGATCTGCGCGGGCCTGAGCCGTTTGAGGAAACGATGCTGTACGAGGGCGGCGTCGAAGCGTTCGTGCGCCACCTCGATAAGTCGCGTCACGCGCTGATCCCGGCGCCGGTGGTGATCACCGCCGAGCGCGACAACATCACCGTGGAAGCCGCGCTGCAGTGGAACGACGGGTACTACGAAAACGTCCTGTGCTTCACGAACAATATCCCGCAGCGGGACGGTGGCACGCACCTGGCCGGCTTCCGCGGCGCGCTCACCCGCGTCGTCAACGCGTACATGCAGGACAGCGGGCTAGCGAAGAAGGAGAAGGTCGATATCACTGGAGATGATGCGCGCGAAGGTTTGACGTGCGTGCTGTCCGTGAAGGTTCCCGATCCGAAATTCTCCTCGCAAACGAAGGATAAGCTGGTTTCCTCCGAGGTCCGCCCGGTGGTGGAAAGCCTCATTGCGGAGGCGCTGTCGGCCTGGTTTGAGGAGAATCCGGCGCCGGCGAAACTGGTGATGTCCAAGATTGTGGAGGCGGCCGCCGCGCGTGAAGCCGCACGCAAGGCGCGCGAAATGCGCCGAAAGTCCGCGCTGGACATCAATTCGCTGCCGGGCAAGCTTGCCGATTGCCAGGAAAAAGATCCTGCGAAATCGGAGCTATTCATCGTCGAAGGCGACAGCGCCGGCGGCTCAGCCAAGCAGGGCCGCAATCGTGAATTCCAGGCAGTGCTGCCGCTGCGCGGCAAAATCCTGAACGTAGAGCGCGCCCGATTCGACAAGATGCTGTCTAGCGAAAGCGTCGGCACCTTGATCACGGCGCTGGGCACCGGCATCGGGCGTGATGATTTCGATCTCGCGAAGCTGCGCTATCACAAGATCATCATCATGACGGACGCTGACGTTGATGGCGCCCACATCCGCACGCTGCTGCTAACGTTCTTCTATCGCCAGATGCCCTCGCTCATCGAGCAGGGGCACCTCTATATCGCGCAGCCGCCGCTCTATAAGGCGCAGAAGGGTAAATCCGAGCGCTATCTGAAGGATGATAGCGAGCTCACCGCGTATCTGATCGAGGAAGGCGCCAACGGCGCACTTCTGCTGAGCGGTGACGGGCAGATTGCCGGCGAAGATTTGCGCCGCATCGCGCGGGAGGCCGGCGCGGCGCGGGCGCTGATCCAACGGCTCGAGCAGCGCGCTCCCGCCGCCGTGCTGGAGCAGGCCGCGATCGCCGGCGCGCTAGCAGCGGAAGCGGGCGAGGCGGAGGCTGCAGCCGCGGCCGCGCGGCTCAATGCGCTGGCCGATGAGGGCGAGGACACCTGGAGCGGCTCGTTCCATCGCGACGGCGCGCTGGTGTTCGAGCGTGTGCTGCGTGGCGTCACCGAGCGTGCGACGCTGGATAGGGCGCTTCTCTCTTCGGCGGACGCCCGCCGGCTGGCGGAGCGCAGCGCCCCCTTGCGCGAGATCTATGGCGCGCCGGCGCTGTTGCGCCGCGGGGCCGATGAAACGCGCGTGTTCGGGCCGCTTACCCTGCTGGAGGCGATCAACGCCGCCGGCCGCAAGGGTGCTTCGATTTCGCGCTACAAGGGCTTGGGCGAAATGAACGCCGAGCAGCTTTGGGAGACCACGCTCGACATGGACGCGCGATCGCTGCTGCAAGTGAAGGTCGAACACGCCGACACGGCGGACGAGATGTTCTCGCAACTGATGGGCGACGTGGTGGAGCCTCGGCGCGAATTCATCCAGGCAAACGCGCTCGATGCCGAAGTCGACGCCTAGGCCGTCACGCCACGCACATGAACGCGACGGCCACAGCGGTAAGCGCAAACGTGCATGCAGTCGTAAACGTCGCCATTGTCCCGGCTCCCGACTTAGCCCGCGCTTCTCGCCTGGCCGCTCAACCCTACTCCCTTGCAACGCCCGCCCTTCAGCGCGGGTTCCGCCAAAAACAAAACGCCCCGGCGCAGCGGCCGGGGCGTTTAAACGCGAAGGAAAGCGTGTTCAGGCGGCGGACAGATTGCCAGCGGCTTGCTTGCCGCGCTCCGTCACCACCTCGAACTGAACCTTCTGGCCCTCGTTGAGCGTGCGCAGACCCGCGCGCTCAACCGCCGAAATATGGACGAACACGTCCTTCGATCCGTCTTCCGGCCGGATGAAGCCGAAGCCCTTATCCGGATTGAACCATTTCACAGTGCCGATCATCTCTCACTCACTCCATGCGCGCACGCGCGCGCCGGCCTGGAAAAGCTTGTCGCCTTTCGTCGGCCATCCCGCGCAGGATGCGCGGGCCTCAACAACCAAAGTCGGGAATTTCACTCTCGCGCCGGCGGGCGCGGCAGCCTTTTCGCCGGCTTCTTCTGGTCGCCGGATCGCGTAGCATCGACGGGCGGCGTCCACAAGGCGGTGTCGCAGCCGCGTACGGCGCCCATTGCTTGACGTAGCGAAAAATCGGGCGCTGACTTGCTAGCGGAAAGAGTGCGGCCAGGCCATCGCGCACATTCACGCAGCTGTGCTGCGACACGCTTTCAGGGCGCGAGATTGGCCCCACGCTTTCGGCGCAAACAATGTGTTCGGGCGCTCGATCCGCAGGGCGCTTGACGGCCGGCGCCTGGAATAGGCGCGACTGTGGAGCCGTGTGATGGGGAACAAATAGTGAACTGATGCACCGATATTGCGCGAGGCGCAGATCGGGCCTTGAAGGCACGCATGTCGCTTCGCCTGTTTGCAGCACTGCCGATCCCTGACGACGTCGCCGAGCGCCTCGTCGCCCTGCAGCGCGGCGTGGGCGGGGCGCATTGGGCCCCGCGGGACAACCTCCATCTCACCTTACGATTTTTTGGCGACATCCAGGAGCCGGCCGCGGAAGAGCTCGACGCGGCGTTGGAGGCGGCGGCGCGGGGGGCGCCCGTGTTCGACGTGCAGCTTAAAGGCGCAGGCTTCTTCGGTGGAGCCGAACCGCATTCCCTGCATATCGCTGCAGCGGAAAATACGGCGTTGCGGGCGCTGGCCGCGGCATGCGAGCGCGCTGCGCGGCGCAGTGGTCTGAAACCGGAGACGCGCAAATATATCCCGCACGTGACGCTGGCCTATCTCAACCATGTCGAATTACGGCGCGTGACTGCGTTCGAGCAGCGCTACGCCCTGTTCGAAAGCCGGCCCTGGCGCGTCGAAGAGTTCGGCCTCTATTCGAGCCAGATCAGAAAAAACGCCCCGAGCCTTTACCGGCTCGAGGCGTCATATCCCCTCGGAATGTGAGATATATTACGAGGTCGGCGCCGGCTTGCTTTCCGGGGCCGCCGGGGCCGGCGTCGTCGCCGCCGTCATCGTTGGCGCGCCCACCGAACAGCAACGCACTTGCACTTCAAGCACGCGGCTATTGAACCGGCAGGACGTGTCGTCGATCGAGCGCAGGATAGCCATGCCACCGGCGGAGGTGGTGTAGCGCGTTTGCGTGCAGGCCACGAGCGTGGTGCCGGCGTCGCACGAGCCGGCGCGCACGCGGCGCAGCGTCTTGGTGGCGCAATTCACGGTTTTGGCGTTGGCGGCGTCAGCCGTGGCCTTCGCGTCGACCGCGAGGGACTTCGCTTCGTTCGCTGTCTTGTCGGTTACGGCGAGCGCGTCGCGCGTCTTTTGAATCTCAGTGTTGACTGCGCAAAGGTCCTTGTCGGCGTTCTTCTCGACGGCGCAGTATTCCGCGAGTTGTTGGCCCTTCAGCGTCTTCGTACAGCCGGCGAGGGCTGCAGCGGCGAGGATCGCCGCAAAAAGAATGGTGTGTTTCGCGCGCATGGTCGTCCCTCTCATCGAGCATTCGGCTCAAGATTAAATCCGCCGCTAGGATGCCCAAACGCTGTGGATAAGGCTTTGTCAACCCAGCGCGCGCGGCTGGGGCGCGCACGGCTAAAAAGGGCGAGGGTTTTTCCCTGATTACGAGAACTCGTAAAACATGACCAATGGTTCACGGATCATCCGCCGCGCGGCGGCGCTATTGGGATGAAGCAGGCCGCAGCGCGCAACGGGAGCAGCGTATGATCGGGCGATCGGCATTGTTTGCGTGCGCCTTGGCGCTGACGTCAGGCCTGGCTTTGGCGCAGGAAGGCGCGCCGGCCAGTGTTGCGGCTGCGCCGCCCATCCGCGGCGGGGGCGTCGTCGTCGCGCCGGAGGATAACCGCCCGAAACCGCCGGATGGAGACCCGCGCTCCGTCGCGCAGCGCCGCGAAGATCACATGGCGTTCACGAAATGCGTTGCCCGGATGCAAGGCAGGACGGACGATTTCTCTAGCCCCGGCCTGCCGCCTGATCCGGTGTCTTATTGTCAGCAACGGCTGGGCATGACCAGCGCCGACGCCGTGCCGGACTCGGTGCGCGCGAAGCAGCGCTAGCGCGCGCGATCTAGGATCGCGTGCATCGCCTCGTCGCTAAGCCCGAAATGATGGCCGATCTCGTGCACCAGTACGTGCGCCACCAGCTCGCCCAGCACGACATTCCCGCGATCGGCCCATTCATCGAGGATCGGCCGGCGATACAGGAACACCATCGGTATCGACCGCGCGGGATCGAGATACGATTGCCGCGTAAGGTCGACGCCGGAATAGAGCCCGGTGAGCTCGAAGGGATCCTCGATACCGAGATCGGAGAGCACCTCCGCGTCGGCGAAATCCTCGATGCGGATCACCACGTCGCCCGCCATTGCGCGAAATTGCGCCGGCAGCGCCGCCCACGCGTGTTCCGCGAGGGCCGCGAAATCATCCAGATTTGGCGGCAGCAGATCGGCGGGCGCGGGATCGGCGGGCATCGCTCGCCCTTAGCCCGGCTGCGCTCCCTTGGCGACGAATAAAGCGGGACGCGTCGGCAAATTCACATCCGCGCACTCGTGGCGCTCGCCGCGTGTGCGGCGCGGGTTTATGATCGCGGTATGATTGCGCTCACCCGGCCGGAAACGACCCAATTCGTCATTCGCGGCGTGTGCCGGCTACTGATCGATCATGGCTACGCGCCGCTGATGGAGTTGCCGCTTGGCAACGGCAGGCGCGCGGACGTGGCGGCCCTCGGCCCGGCGGGGGAGATCCTGATTGTGGAATGCAAGTCCTGCTTCGAGGATTATCGCGTCGACGAAAAGTGGGGCGAGTACGCGCCGTATTGCGATGCGTTCTATTTCGCTGTGACGGAGGATTTCCCGGTCGGCGTATTGCCCGAGGACGTGGGCCTTATCATCGCGGACCGCTTCAGCGGCGCCTTCTTGCGCCCCGCGGCGGAGCAGCCCGCGCTGGCGCCAGCGCGGCGGCGGTCGATGCTGCTGAGCTTCGCGCGTTTGGCGGCGCTGCGCGCTTGTGCGTGAGCGCTATCGTGGGGCGCGCTTGGCCAGGATGCGTTGCAGCGTGCGGCGATGCATGTTGAGGCGACGCGCTGTTTCGGAAACATTGTGCCCGCACAGCTCGTACACCCGCTGGATATGCTCCCAGCGCACGCGGTCCGCGGACATCGGATTTTCCGGCGGCGCCGGCTTACGCGCGGGATCGGCAAGCAGCGCCTTGATCACATCGTCGGCGTCGGCTGGTTTCGGCAGATAATCCAGCGCGCCGGCTTTCACGGCGGCGACGGCGGTGGCGATGTTGCCGTAGCCCGTCAGCATCACGATCCGGCAGTCAGGCCGCTGGCGGCGCAATTCCTCAACCACGGTGAGGCCGGAACCATCTTCCAGGCGGAGATCGAGCACGGCGAAAGCGGCCGCCTTCGCGCGCGCAGCCTGCACCGCCTCCGAGACGGAGCCAGCTTCCGTAACGTCAAAGCCGCGACCCGAAAGAGCACGGCTCAGCCGCGTGCGGAACGGCGCGTCGTCGTCCAGGATCAGCAGGCTCGCGTCCGCGGGCAGGTCGAACGAAGTTTCGGGCATGGCGCCTTATAAACGAGCCGTTCGCAGCGACAAACCCGGTTCGCTCGCCGTTTGAGCAGTCTTATGGCCGATTTCGCCTGCAAGGGCGGATGCTTCGACAATCGCCGGACGGTCCCAGATGGCGCGAACGACGGCGCCGGTCCGCGGCGGCGTGCGGTTGCGATGCTCGACCCGAGCGCCCGTCCGCTCTAGTAGGGTTTTTGCGATGAAGAAGCCGAGGCCAAGCCCGCCGCCCGGCGAATCCGGGCCGCGGCCGCTCACATATGGCTCTCCCAGGCGGTTCAACATGGCCGGCGGAAAGCCAGCGCCATCGTCGCGCACGGCGAGCTCGAGTTCCGTCGCGCTCCAGCGGCCCAGCACCTCGACCTGGCTTTCCGCGAAGCCGACGGCGTTCTCGATCAGGTTGTTGAGGCCGTAGAGCACCTCCGGCAGGCGGCGCAGCTCTGGCGGCGGCAGCGCCTCGGCGCCCTCCATCGGCGCCATCGTCACTGCGATTTCGGGCCCCAATCCGCGATGCGGCGCTACGACTTCGTCCAGCAGCGCGGCGAGCGGCAGACGCTCGTGCATCACGTCGCCTTGATCGCCGCGCGAAGAAAGCTGACGCAGGATGTCCCGGCAGCGCTCGCTTTGCGAGATCAGCAAGTGCACGTCGTCCGCCAGCGGCGTGCCTGCCTTGGCCTCGCGCGCCATCTCTTTTGCGACGAGATGGATCGTCGCCAGCGGCGTGCCGAGCTCATGCGCGGCGGCGGCGGCGAGCGCGCCCAGCGCCGAAAGGCGTTGCTCGCGCGCCAGCACGTTCTGCACGGTCTCCAGCGCTGCGTTGAGGCGCTCTTCCTCCATCGCCACGCGCCAGGCGCAGACACTGGTGAAGGCCAGCCCGATCAGCACCGCCGCGGCGAGGCCCGCGCGGTAGAGCGGGGGCGGGGCGAAGGGCTGGCCTGCGATCCAGGGCAGCGGCGCCGACCAAAGCGCCAACGCGCCGACGCAGGCGAAAGCCAGCGCGGCGAGCACCGCGGTCACCTGCGAGCGCAAGACCGCAGAAACCGCGAGCGGCGCGATCAGCAGCAGCATGAACGGGTTTTCGACGCCCCCGGTGAGGCCCACTAGCACGGTGAGCTGCAGCAGATCGTAGGCGAGCTGGGCTGCGGCTTCCCATTCGCGCAGCAGGCGCTGCGACGGGAATATGATCATCAGGATGAGATTCACCCAGGCGCTTGCGGCGATGACCGACAGCGCCGCCGCGAGCGGCAAATCGAATTTGAGCCCGAACTGCACCAGCAGCACCGCAGCCGTCTGCCCGGCGATGGCGATCCAGCGCAGCACGATCAGCGTCCGTAAGCGCACGCGGCCTGGCGCGGCCCAAAGCGCGCCGGCGGCGCGCGCGAGTTCGAGTGGTCCCGTCACGGATAGGATCTTAGCTTGCGGCGTATAGGGTCGGAGCGTGAATTCGTCGCGCAATCGTGCGCGCTCCGGCTTTTGACACGGCGGCGAGGCGGGCGTTAGTCCCTCCGCATGGCGGCGTTGGGAAAATTCGGCCTCTGGCTCGCGGCGGCGTGCGTCTTGGGCGCGGCGGCGTGCCAGCCCGCGGCGGAAGCGCCGCAATCGGCGCCGGCGGACTCCGCCGCGGCGTTGCCGGCCGGCTGTATCCTGCAAAAAGAAGGCGATGAGGCGCTGCCGATCGGCGGGCCGATCGCGCTGGTCGATCAGAGCGGGACTGCCGTAACCCAGGCCAATTTCCGCGACGGACCCACCCTGGTCTATTTCGGCTACACGTTCTGCCCCGACGTGTGCCCGCTGGCGTTGCAATTGGAAAAGGCGGCGCTCGATAAGCTGGGATCGCAGGCCCAGATCATCCAGCCGGTGCTGATCACGCTGGATCCTGCGCGGGATACGCCGGAAGCGCTGGCCGCCTACGTGCAGTCCGAGGGGTTTCCCTCCGGCCTTACCGGCCTGACTGGCGATGCGAAGCAGATCGAGGCGGCCGCCAGCGCTTTCCGCGTCTCCTGGAAGCGGGACGCCGATCCGGGCTCGGCCGGGGCGTACACGCTCTCACACACTTCGTTCTTCTACCTTATGGACGAAGAATGGCGCCTGCTGGGCCTTTTCCCAAGTAAATCAACGCCGAATGAAGCTGCTCAATGCCTCAAGGCGGCGCTGGCGGAGGCCGGCGGAGACTAAAAGCTCGGGCCTTGAGCACCGAAAATCATGACGCTGCCTCATCGAATTGTAACGCTTCGTGCGTTACCTATGTAATGATGCACTGCAGCATGCGCGCAGCGAGCGCCCAGAGGCCGAATGCTATACGCCTTATATGAATTAAATCAATTGGCTTTGACGCCATTGGCGACGGCGGCTCGGGCTCATGCGGCGCTATTGCGGTCGCCCTTCAATCCCGCATCGCACACAGAATTAAGCCGCATCGTGGCGGCTGCGGAGGAAGTGTTCGAGTCCGTCACGCGCCGGTACCGCAAGCCGGAGTGGGGGATCGAGTCCACGCGCATCGCCGGCGTCGACGTGCCGGTGACGATCGAGACGGTGTGGGCGAGCCCCTGGTGCGGGCTGGTGCATTTCCAGCGGGACAAGAGCGTGCTGCCGCGTGAGGGCCGCCGACCCGATCCGCCGGTGTTGATCGTGGCGCCAATGTCCGGCCACTACGCCACCTTGCTGCGCGGCACAGTAGAGACGTTCCTCCCGGATCATGATGTCTACATTACCGATTGGGTCGATGCGCGGCGGGTGCCGCTGTTCGTCGGCCGTTTCGATCTGCACGATTTCATAGACCATGTGCGCGCGATGATCGCGCATATCGGGCCGGGCGCGAGCATCGTCGGGGTATGCCAGCCGGGGCCGGGCGTGCTCGCAGCCATCGCGATGATGGAAGAGGATGACGATCCCGCGCTGCCGGCGACGATGACGTTCATGGGTTCGCCGATCGATGCGCGCAAATCGCCAACGGCGCCGAACAAACTCGCGGAAGACAAGCCATTTGAGTGGTTCGAACAGCAGATGATCCACACGGTGCCGCCGGTGTATCCGGCCGCGTTCCGCCGTGTGTATCCGGGCTTCGTACAGCTCGCGAGCTTCATGGGGATGAATCTCAACCGCCACGTCGAAGCGCATCGCGAGTATTTCAACAATCTTGTGAAAGGCGACGGCGAAACGGCGCAAAAGCACCGCGATTTCTACGAAGAGTATCTCTCCGTGATGGACCTCACGGAGGAATTCTATCTCCAGACCATCCGCGACGTGTTCAAGGAATACAAATTGGCGCGCGGCGTATTCGATCACCGCGGCCGGCGCGTGCGCCCGGAAAGGATCAAGCGCGTCGCGCTGATGACCGTTGAAGGCGAGCGCGACGACATTTCCGGCGTCGGCCAGACGCAGGCGGCCCATGAGATTTGCGCCGCTATTCCGGCCTCGATGCGGTTCGATTATGTGCAGCCCGGCGTCGGCCATTACGGCGTCTTCAACGGGCGGCGCTTCGCGACGGAAATCTATCCCCGCGTGCGCGAGTTCATCCGCACGATCCGGACGCAGCCGCGCCCGCGGTTGCGGGCCGTCGAAGCCGCCTGACGGGCGGTTTGTGGAAATCCGAGTGAATTCAGAGGCGGCGCCGCATGCGACTGCGCCCTGTTCGGCGGCTGTCGCAATACTTTAGGCGTTCGCCAGCGCATTTTGGCCGCGCGGACGACACGAATGATGGCATCATGTTCTGCATGCGGACGATTCGCCCCCTAGCCGACAAGACGCCCCAAACGCTGGTCGTCAATGCGGCGGGAGAGCGGATACCAGTGCGGTTGGTGGTCAACCCGCGTGCCCGGCGCATCGCCCTGCGGATCGACCCCACCAAGCGCGAGGCCATCGCCGTCGCCCCTTCGCCGAGACAGGCCAACAAGGCTGCCGCATTCGCCGCCGAGCGCGCCGTATGGATCGCGCGCCAGCTTGCCCAGCTGCCGGAAGCCGCCCCCTTTCGGCCCGGCGCCAGCCTGCCGATTCGCGGCGTCGAAACGCGCCTGAAGCGGCTGGAGGGCAGGGCGCCGGCGCGAATCGAGCGCGGTGAGATTCAGCGCCTGCTGATCGGCGCGCCCGATAACGACATTTTCGCGATGCGCGTCCGCCGGTTTCTGATGGGCGAGGCGAAAGCCGAGCTGGCGCGCCGCGTCGGCGCGCACGCCGCGCTGCTGAAGGTGACGCCGGCAGGATTGAGCGTGAAGGATACGCGCAGCCGTTGGGGGTCCTGCACTGTCGATGGGATGCTGTCGTTTTCCTGGCGCGTGATTCTCGCGCCACCCTTCGTGTTGGATTATCTCGCCGCGCACGAGGTGGCGCATCTGCTTGAAATGAATCATTCACCGCGCTTCTGGGCGCTGGTGCGCAAATGCGCGCCGGATTACGCGCACGGCCGCGCCTGGCTGCGCGCGCATGGCCAATCGCTGCACGCTTACGGCGCTGGTGGCTAAGCCGCATTACGCGTTGAGGCGGGTTTGGAGTGAGTTCAGCCGTCGAGCGCTGCATGCGCCGGCGGCGGCGTGACAGGCGCCTTGAACGGATTATCTTGCGGCAGGCTATGACCGACATCCGTTGGAAATTCCGGCATCGGCGCGGGCGGGTTTTCCAGGGGCTGCGGCGGATAATCATCCGGGGCCGGCACGGGCAGGGGATCGGTCGGCAGATCGCGCACCGCGGTTTGCATGAAATCCCGCCAGATCTCCGTGGAGAGCAGGCCGCCGGTAACCTTCCGCATTTCGGAATTGTCGTCGTTGCCGACCCACACGCCCGCCACCATGCCGGGCGTGTAGCCGATGAACCAGGCGTCGCGATAATCGTTCGACGTGCCGGTTTTTCCCGCCGTCTGGCGGCCCGGCAGCTGCGCGCGCGTGCCGGTGCCGTACTGCACGACGCTTTGGCCGAGCAGATTCATCATACGCAGCGTGCGGTCGTCGATCACGTGTTCCGCCGGCGGCGCGCGGCGCTGCCATAGCACTTGCCCGTTGGAGCGCCGCACGCGTTCGATGCCGTGCGGTTGCAAGCGCACGCCGCCGCTGGCCATCGCACCGTAGCCGGTCACCATCTCCATTAAGGTCATGCCTTGCGCGCCGAGCGCGAGAGAGCGGTAGTTGGCGAGATTCTTGCCGACGCCCAGCTTGTGGGCGGCGTCAATCACCGCGTCGCCGCCCACTTCATTCGCCAAGCGGATCGCCACCATGTTGAGCGACTTGGCGTAGGCCGTCGCCAACGTCACCGCGCCATAATATTTGTCTTCGTAATTTCCGGGAGACCAATCGCCGATCGTCACCGGCTCGTCGACACGGATCATCCAGGGCGTGTAGCCCTTCGCCATCGCCGCCAGATAGATGAAGTATTTGAACGACGATCCCGGCGCGCGCAGCGATTGGGTGGTGCGGTTGAATTCGCTCTGGCCTTCGCCCTTGCCGTAGCCGAGGCCGCCGATCATAGCGGTGACGCCGCCGGTGGAATCCATGCCGAGCAGGGCTGCCTGCGTCACGTGGCGCACTTCGGATTCGCGCGCGATCACCGTGTCGATCGATTGTTCGCCGGCGCGCTGCGCCTCGAGGTCGAGCGTCGTCTCGACGATAAAATCGTCGCGCTGATCGCCAAGGATTTGCGTGAGCTGCGGATCGATCCAATTGCGGAAATAGCCGAGATTGCCGTTCGGGTTCGTGCGGCTGATCGAAAGCGGCGCGCGCAGCGCTTCGTCGCGCTGTTTCGACGTGATGAAGCCGGCGGCAAGCATCTCGTCTAGCACGATCTTGGCGCGGTTTTTCGCGGCGGTGTCCTGCGCCGCCGGATTGAGTTTCGACGGCGCCTTCACAAGGCCCGCAAGGAGGGCGGCCTCCGCGAGCGTGAGGTCTTTGGCGGGCTTGTCGAAATAGCGTTCGGCCGCGGCCTGGATGCCGTAGGCGCCGGCGCCGAAATACACGCGGCTCATATAGAGCGCGAGGATTTCCCGTTTGCTGAACTGGCTTTCCAGCCAAAGCGCCAGCGCGATTTCCTGCGCCTTGCGGCGGAACGTGCGCTCGTTCTTCAGGAAGAGATTCTTCGCCAGCTGCTGCGTGATCGTCGAGCCGCCTTGCACGACGTGACCCGCCTTGAGGTTGGTCGCCAGCGCGCGCGTGAGGCCGGAAACGTCGATCCCGAAATGATCGTAGAAGCGGCGGTCCTCGATCGCGATGATCGCTTCCGGCACATAGCGCTTCAGCTTCGAGAGATCGACGGGCGGCGCATTCTCAGCGCCCTCGCGAATGATTACGCGGCCATGCCGGTCGACGAAGGTGAGGCTGGGGCTATTGTCCGCTGTCCACAGCGAGCGCGTGGAGGGCATGTCCCAGGTGACGTAGAAGAAGAAGCCCACGATCACTGCGACGAACGCCGCCATCATCCAGCCGCTGAGGATGAGGATGCGTTTGAAGCTCGGCGGACGCGCCCTGAACGTGAGCTTTGGGCGCAGCTTCTCCCAATCGACGCCTGGGCGTTCGGGCCGGTCGACACGCGGGCCCGGCAGCTTCAGCGCGCGCAGGCGGTCGATCTGGGCTGCGAGCTTCGCGAAAAACGCTGTGAGCGCAGCCTGCACGGCCGCGCCGGCCCCGCCGCCCCCCGCGGGCTTTTCTGGCGGCGGCTCTTCGCTTTCCGGCTTCAGCGGGCTGACAACGATCTCGTCAGCAGGCGGAGCCGGCGGCGCCATGGACGCGGCGACCAGAATGGGCTCTTCGTGGGGCGCTTCTTCTTGCGAAGGCGCGGCATGCTCCGTGACGGCGACGGGCATCGCATCCGGCTCGACAGGCTCGGGGTCTGGCGTCGGTGCGGGAGCGGCTTCGGTTGGCTCAGGCTCAGCCAGTGCTTCCAGTTCGTCGGGCTGACCCGGCTGCTCTTCCGACGCCGCCATGAATAGCTCGGCCGAGGCGTCCGCCGTTTCTTCCTGCGTCTCGGCGTCGTCCGCGGCGGTGGCGTCGGACTCGAACAATTCGGTGTCCGCCGGCTCTTCGTGGGCGGCGTTCGGCGTGGAGGCGGCAGGCTCGAGCGGCTCGGACTCGTGGGGCGCGGGCGAGGTGGAGGCCTCGGCGTGCGCAGGTTCCGGCTCGCTGGGTTCCGGCTCGGGCTCGGACGGCGCGGGGCCGGACAGCGCAGCCGCGGTCTCAGGCGGCGTTTCGGGCGCGGCCAACTCCGCCGTATCTTCCACGACCATAAGTACTTCTGCTTCAGCCGGCGCTGATTCGGCGGAGAGTGGTTCAGCGTCGCCTTCCGGCTCCGTCTGCGCGGTAATTTCCGGCGCAGGCGGTGGCTCAGGCGCGGGCTCCGGCGTCGCGGGCGCCGCTTCGGCGGCTTCAAGCGGGGCGGGCTCAGCGCCGTGTTTTGTGTCGAATTCTAGGGTCGCTTCGGGCCTTGGCTCAGTCAGCGGTTCGCTGGAAGCGGGGAACGCCGCCTCTTCGGCTACGCGTTGTGCCGCCGGTGGATCGTTGCCGACCGAAAGGATCAATGAGGGGTCGAGGCCCCAGGATTCCGCCTCGGGCTCCGCCTCACGCGCCTCGCCAGCGGCTTCCGCTGCGGCGGCGGCCGCCTTCTCGGCGTCGTCCTGATCGTCGCCGGGCGAGGGAGAGCCGGGCGCGCCGGCGCCCGTTGCGGGGCTGTGGGCGGTTTCTTCCGGATTCCCCTGTTGCGGCGGCGGTTTTGGATCCTGCGGCTCAGCCACGGGGCCTCCGAATCGCCATCGGCAACAGGCACTTTATAGCTCCCGCCGGCCCGGCGGGAAGCGGCAGCCTGCGCGCGGGCCTTCCAGCCGGGCGCGCGGAGGAAAAAACCGTGCTGTAACGCAGGTTTGAGCACCCCTGCCTTGCGAAAAACGGGCGGGTCGACCATATTTTCGGCATGCTTGGCCCCCGTTCTGGGGCCTTGGAGGTTGGTCTTATGAACGACTATTTGCGGCAGGCTGGCGCCGTACCGGCGGGCCGGGCCGATATGGCCGTCGATGCGGGCCTGCGGAGCTTTATGCTCGGCGTCTACAACAAGATGGCGCTGGGTTTGGGCCTTTCGGGCGCCTTGGCCTTCGCGGTCATGAGCTATCCGCCGCTGTTCCAGCTCGTCTTCGGCACGCCGCTCGCCTTCGTGGTGATGTTCGGCCCGTTGGCGATCCTGCTGATTTCGTCCTTCGCGATGAAGAACCCGTCGCCCACGGCGGCGGGTGTGATCTATTGGTCGGTGGTGTCGCTGATCGGCGTGAGCCTCGGCGGCATCCTGATGCAATACATGGGCAGCCGCGAAGGCATGGCGGATGTGGCGAAGGCGTTCCTCACCACGGCTGGTGCGTTCGGCGCGCTTTCGTTGTGGGGCTACACGACGAAGAAGGATCTCACCGGTTTCGGCAGCTTCCTGATCATGGGCCTGTTTGGCTTGATCATCGCCAGCCTGGTGAACATGTTCCTGAAATCGAGCCCGCTGGGCTTCGTGATCTCGCTTGCCGGCGTGGGTATCTTCGCTGGCCTGATCGCCTATGACACGCAGCGCCTGAAGTTCCAATATTACGAGCTGCAGGGCGATCAGCGCTCGATGGCGGTGGCGACGTCGTATGGCGCGCTGAGCCTCTATCTGAACTTCATCAACCTGTTCCTGATGCTGCTGCGCCTCTTCGGCGGCAACCGTAACTAAGGGCAGGCGAGCGCCTCAATACGAACGCCCCGGCTGGAAGGCCGGGGCGTTTTTCGTTGCGCCGGACGCGGCTCGTTCTACAGCTCGACCACGCGCATGCGCCGCGGCTCCAGCACTTCTAGCACGCGCCCCAATTCGTGCCCGCGGCGCAGCACGAAGCCGGCCGGCGTCACCACCGCATAGAGACCTTGGCGTCGCGCCTCTTGCGGGCGCTTTTCCACTTGGTAGAGCGGCGCTTCACTGGTGCGACGGAAGATCGAGAACACAGCCCGATCCGACAGCGCATCCATCGCATAGTCTCGCCATTCGCCTGCCGCCACCATCTTGCCGTAAAGTGTAAGGATTGCGCGCAGTTCGTGACGATCAAAGAAAACCGTCGATTTGCTCACACTTGCTGCGCGTTCTGTGGATTTCATGTGGAAATCGTACCGCTGCTCGCGCAAGTCGAAAAGCGATGAACAAACTAAAACTGTCGGCGTCTGCAAATTTTCTTATTTAAGTCTTGCGCCCGCCCCATTGACGAAGGATGGTGCCCTCGTCCGGTCGGTCGGACAAAGTCGCGGTTCCCAGATTCCATCAGCCCCCCCAGCCCCCTGGGTTCCGGTGACAATCCGACCGACCGGCGCTCCCTCTTAAAATTCAGCGCCAGAAAACGCCGCCGCAGCGGAGTTATCCGGTCGCGACGCTTGCGCGCGCGGATGCCGCGCGCAGCTTCAAATCGCGCGGGCCGCAGCGTAGTAAGGCGCGGCTCGGAGGCCACGATGGTGCTGCAGGTTGAAGGCTTGACGAAGCGCTTCGGCAGCCGCGCGGCGGTATCGGAGCTGCGCTTTCAGATCGAGGTTGGCGAGATCGTCGCGCTGCTGGGCCCGAACGGCGCCGGCAAGACGACGACGATGCGTCTCATCACCGGTTATCTAGAGCCCGACGAAGGAAGTGTGCGGGTGTTCGGCCTCGATGTCGCGCAGGATCGCGCCCGCGCGCAGGAGCGCATCGGCTATCTCCCCGAAGGCAATCCGCTTTACGAGGAAATGACGCCGTTTTCGTATCTGCGCTTCGTCGCCGAGACACGCGGGCTCGATCCGAGGGCATCGCGCGCACCCGTCCTGCGCGCGGCGCAGGACGCCAGTGTGGGGGATGCGATCGGCCGGCCAATCGAGACGCTGTCGAAAGGTTATCGCCGCCGCGTTGGGCTCGCCGCCGCACTGATTCACGATCCGCTGCTGCTTGTGCTCGATGAGCCGACGGACGGACTCGATCCCAACCAGCGCGGCAATGTGCGCGCGCTGATCCAGCGCCTCGGTGCAGAGCGCGCGGTGCTCATCTCCACACACAGCCTGGAGGAGGTGGAGGCCGTCTGCACGCGCGCCATTGTGATCGACAAGGGGCGCATTGTGGCGGACGATGCGCCAGCGGCGATCGCCGCCGCCCACGGTGGCGATCTGGAACGCGCATTCCAGGCGCTAACGCAGGGTGAGGCTGCTGCGTGAAGACCGTGCTGGCGATCTTCCGCCGTGAAGCGTTCGCCTATCTCACGACGCCTACGGCGTACGTGTTTGTCGCCGTGTTTCTGTTCGCGCTCAATCTCTTCACCTTTCAAGCGGGGCGTTTCTTCGATCTGGGCCGCGCCGATCTGCAGGCCTTCTTCTACTACCATCCGTGGCTGTTCGTGGTGTTCCTACCGGCGATTTCCATGCGCTTGTGGGCGGAAGACGCGCGCTCCGGCGTGATCGAGACCTTGCTCACCTTGCCGGCGCCGACATGGGCGCTGGTGCTCGGCAAATTTCTCGCGGCGTGGGCGGCGGCGGGCGTGGCGCTCGCGCTCACCGTGCCGCTGTGGATCACGGTCAACGCACTCGGCCATCCCGATAACGGCGCCATAGTCGCTGCCTATCTGGCGAGCCTGTTGATGGCCGGGGGCTATCTGGCGATCGGCTCGGCGATGTCGGCGCTCACCAAGGCGCAGGTAGCGGCGTTCGTGCTCGCCGTACTGGTTGCGTTTCTCTTCACTGCGGCGGGCTCGCCGCTGGTCCTCGATTTCGCGCGCCAGGCTTTCGGTGCGGAAGGCGCGGACATGATCGCCAATCTCTCCGTGCTGCAGCATTTCGACGCCGCCCAGCACGGCGTCATCGAAGCGCGTGCGATCTTCTATTTCCTTTCGCTGATCGGCCTGTTCCTTGGCTTCACGATCCTTGCGGTCGACGCCAGGCGGGGAAGCTAAACCTATGAGCCCGCGCCGCTTCGCGCTGTTCGTCGCCGCGATCCTGGTTTCGGTGTTCCTCGCCGCGAACGCGCTCGCCAACGTCGTGCTGCGCGGCTTGCGCATCGACCTAACCGCCGATCACCTCTACTCGCTGAGTCCGAGTACGCGGGAGATTCTGGGCGGTCTCGCCGAGCCAGTCGATCTCACGCTCTACTATTCGCGTGAGGCGGGGGCGCGCTACCCCACAGTGCGGGCGTATGCGTCGCGCGTGCGGGAAATGCTGCATTCGTTCGCCGGGCGCTCACATGGTCTGATCCGCATTCATGAGATTGATCCTGTGCGCTTCAGCGAAGCCGAAGATGCAGCCGTCGCTGCGGGCGTGCGCTCCGCCAATGCAGCAGAGAATGGCGAGCCGGTTTATCTCGGCCTGGTCGGTGCGAACGCAGTGGATGAGCGCCGCGCGATTCCGGTTTTGTCGCCAGAGCGCGAGGCGTTCCTGGAATACGATATCACGCGCGTCATCGCGGAGCTGGAGTCGCCGCGCAAACTGAACGTCGCCATCATCTCGACATTGCCGCTCGACCTCTCTGCCGCCCGCGATCAAGACGGCGCCGGCGGTGCGCCGCTGTTCCTTACCGAGCTCGCGCGCTCCGCCGAGATTGAAATTCTGCCACGAGACTTCTCTACGATTCCGCCGCAAGCCAGCGTGCTGGCCATCCTGCAGCCCTGGCCGCTTAGCGAGGCGCAAGCGTACGCCGTGGACCAATTTCTGATGCGTCGCGGACGCGCCTTCATCGCGCTCGATCCCGCCGCGGTCGGATGGGACGAAGGCGCGGCCTCGCCCTTCGGTGCGCCGCCGATCGTCGCGCCGGCGGCGGATTTAAGCGGCGTGCTCAGGCCCTGGGGCGTCGATGTCTCCCACGATGTGATCGCCGATGCCGAACGCGCACTGAAAGTGGAAACGCCAGACGCCGCCGGCAGGCCGGCAGTCGCCGCACAACCTCTGTATTTCTCCGCCCCGGCCGATCAGATGGCGCGCGATGATCTCATCACCGCTTCACTCAACCGGCAGGTCAATTTTGCAGCGCCCGGCGCCATCGCCGTGCGTGCGACCGATGGCGTCACCGCGCGCGCGTTGATCCGTTCCAGCCGGTCGACCATGCGCATTCCCGCGGGCGATGCGCTGGCGCGGCCGTCGCCGGCGGCGATGTCCGAGCGTTTCCGCCCCTCGGGGGAGGCGCACACCTTGGCGGTGCGGATCAGCGGCCAAACGCAAAGCGCATTCGGTGCGCAGGCGCCGCCGTCGGTCGGTTCGCGCGCTGACCACCTAGCGCGCTCCGCCCGGCCTGGAGAGATTGTGGTCGTTGCGGACGTGGATTTCCTGAATGACGGATTTTACGTTGGCGCCGAGCGGACGCCTTTCGCGGACAACGCGGCGTTCGTGCTCAACGCGCTCGATCTGCTTTCCGGTGCTGATGCACTGATCGCGCTGCGTTCGCGGGCGCCTTCGGCGCGGCCGCTCGACGTGATCGAAGCGATGCGTCGCCGCGCCGGGCAACGCTTGGCCGCGACACAGGCGAAGCTGCGCCAGGAACTGTCCGATAGCGAGGCACGGATCGCAACGCTGCAACGCGGCGGCGGCGGCTCCGGCTTTTTCGCAGGCGATCTCGGCGCCGAGCTCACGGCGCAGGAAAAGGAAGAGATGGAGCGCTTCCGCGCCCGCGTGCTTCAGGTGCGCAACGATCTGCGCGCGACCGAGCGCGCTTATCGCCGCGACGTCGATCGCCTGCAGGGGCGGCTCATCTTTCTGAATGCGTGGCTGATCCCGCTGCTGGTGGCGGGCGCGGGCCTTTACGTTTCGTGGCGTCGGCAGCGCCGCACGGAGCTGCGGCCATGAGCGCCGCGCCCGCCGCCGTGCGCCGCCGCCGCGCGCGCCTTTATTTGGCGTTCGCCGGCGCGCTGGCGCTGCTCTCCTGGGGCGTGGTGAGTTTCGACGCTGATCGGCTGAAGCCGCCCGCGGCGCAAGGCCCGGTGCTGCCGAACTTCGCCAAGCAGGCGGCCAACGCAACGATCATCACCATCGCCACGCGCGACGCCACCTATCGCATCGCGCGCGGCCAGCGCGGCTGGAGCTTGCCGGACAAGAGCGATTTCCCCGTACAGCGCGAGCGCCTTGCGCAATTCACCGATGGCCTTGCCGGTCTTTCCTATCTGCGCCCGATGACACGTGATCCTGCCAAACTCGATCGTTTGGGACTTGGCGATCCGGCGAAGGGCGGCGAAGGCGTGCTCGTGCAGGTGCAGAATGCGCAAGGCGCGTTACTCGCCAACCTCGTGCTCGGCATAGCGCCCGCGGGCCTCTATGCGCGCCAGCCGGACAAGCCGCAGGCTTGGGCCGTGAAGGGCGATCTTCCGCCGCTCAAGGATCCAGCGCTGTGGCTTGATCTCGCGCCGTTGGCGCTCGCGCCAGAGCGCATCGCGCGCGTCTTGGTGGAGCCGGTGTCTGGGCCCAGCTACGCTCTGGCGCGCTCTGGCGCGGATGCGCGCGATTTCCATCTTCAAACCCCGTACAACGATTATCTCGTGCTGACGCCCGCGGGCCTCAATACGACCGGCGACGCGCTCGCCCAATTGCAGCCGCGCGACGTGGCCGGCGCGCCGGCGATCGCCGCGCCGCCGCGCGCGCGTGAGACTCTCACGACGGTTGATGGGCTGACCGTGAAGGCGGAACTGGCGGAGCAGGGCGGTCAGCGCTGGGTGAAACTGGTGGCTTCCGGCGAGGGCCTGGCCGCGGCTGGT
>JBFWWB010000026.1:0-25379 GCA_050246435.1 Hyphomonadaceae bacterium | reverse complement strand
CGTCGCTGACGGTGACGCCGCGCGCGGCCATGGCGTCGGGATCCAGCCACACGCGCATGGAATAGAATTGGGCGCCGCCGAGATTGACGGTCGCGATGCCGGGAATGACCGAGAGGCGCTCGACGAGATAGCGGTTGGCGTAATCGGAAAGCGCCAGGCGCGACATCGTATCCGACGTCAGCGACAGCAGGATCAGCGGCTGCGAGTCCGCGTTGGCCTTCGAAACCTGCGGCGGATCGGCCTGATCGGGCAGCCGGGACAGCACACGCGAAACCGCATCGCGCACGTCGTTCGCCGCGGCGTCCAGATCGCGGTCCAGGGTAAACAGGATTGAGATGCGCGAGGTGCCGTCGCGCGAGGACGACGTCACCCGGTCGATCCCCTGGATGCCGGCGACCTGCTGCTCGATCACTTGCGTGATGCGCTCTTCGATCACCTCCGCGGAGGCGCCGATATAGGTCGTTTGAACCGAAACCTGCGGCGGGTCGACGTTCGGCAGTTCGCGCACCGGCAGCGTGAAGAACGCCACGAAGCCGATCACCGACAATATGATCGCGGCCACCGCCGCGAACACCGGCCGGCGGACGGAAAGATCGGATAAAGTCATCGCTGCGCGTGCGCCCGCTTGTCGCCGCCGGCGGACGCAAGGCGGATGGGTCGGCCCGCCTCAACGCGGTTGAGGCCATCGGCCACGATGCGCTCGCCCGCCTTCAGCCCGTCCGTTATCTCGACAAGGCCATCCTGGCGCAGGCCGATTTTGACTTCCCGGCGCTCGGCGATCATCCGCTCGCCTTCCTGGCGTGCGACAAAGACGTAGGATTGGCCGGCATCCACCGCCACCGCCGCTTCCGGCGCGGCCACCGCATCGCGCGCGCCGCGATCGACGCTCACGCGCATCAGCATGCCCGGACGGATGCGGCCCGCGGGGTTGGGGAATTCCGCGCGCGCCTTGATCGAGCGCGTGTTCACGTCGATGCGGCTGTCGATCTTGGCGATCCGGCCGGTCTCGATCTGATCGGGATAATTGTCGGCCTGCGCGCGGATGGGCGCGCCTTCCTTGAGATACGGCAGATACCGGTCGGGCACGTCGAAATCGACGCGGATCAGGCTCGTGTCGTCGAGCGTGACGATCGGCATGCCGGGCTGGATGAGCGCGCCCGGCGCCACGTCCGTGAGGCCGACGACGCCGGCGAACGGCGCGCGCACCACGCGGTCGCCCTGGCGGGACCGCGCGGCGGCGAGGTTGGCCTGCGCCGCCTGGAACGCGGCGTGATATTGCTCTTGCGACGCCTTGGAGGCGATCCCGGCTTCCGCCAATCGCGTCCAGCGGTCGTCATCGGCCTTGGCGAGATTATACGCAGCCACCGCCTGTGCGACGTCGGCGGCTTGCTCGCGCGCCTTCAGCTCGACCAGCACCTGATCCTTCTTAACCTTCTGGCCGTCGCTGAAGCGCACCGCCGTCACCAGTTCCGCCGTGCTCGACGTGATGGTCACCGACATGCGGCCCTTGGCCACGCCCAGCACCGCGATGCGGTCGACGAAAGGATGCTCGGCAGAGGTCGCTAAGGATACGGCGACGGCGCGCGCGCCCGGAGCCTGGCCGCCGGCGGAAAGCGCCGCGGCCGCAGCCAGCCGCACCACGCTCGCCAGCAACACCAAGCCCAACGCCGCCAAGGCGCCAAACAAGAAGAAATGCTTACGTACGACTACCGGCATCCCGCAGCTCGCCCATTTTCTTGGGGCCCATATAGGTGCGCCGCATAACTTGCGGATGACGCCTTGTTGCACGCCTGCAACGAAGCAGGCTCAGGCCGTCTCTCCGAACATTATTTCGGCGTCGGCGCCTTTTACCGCATCTACCTTAACACCGCTTCCCATCGGGCGCAGCCTCGCCGGGGTCCGATGCCCCCGCCAAATGCCGCCTAGGACCCGCGCTTAGAGCGACCGGGCGAGCGTGGCGAAATCCTCGCGCTTGGTTAAGGCCCATTCACCCAAAGCCCGCGCCCAGGCGCTTTCGCTTCCGTGCGCGAGCCGCCAGCGGCGCAGCCGGCGCACATGATGGTGCAGCCCATATTCCTCGGTCATGCCGATCGCGCCGTGCACCGCATGCGCGGCCGCCGAAACCACGACGGCGCCTTGCCCGGCGCGGATCTTCGCCGCCGCCGCGGCCTGCGGGGAAGCCAGCAGCGGCGCGCCGGCGAACGCGGTTTGCACCGTCATCCGTACGGCGGCGGTTTCTTCGGCCATCACGGCGATCTGATGCTGCACCGCCTGGAATTTGCCGATCGGCCGGCCGAACTGCCGGCGGACTTGCGCATAGTCCAAGGTCATCGCGAGCACGGCTTCCAGCGCGCCGGCGATCTGGCCTGCCGCACCCAACGCCGCCAGCACACGCGCCGGCCCCGCGCCGAACGCTGTGAGCGCGACTTCGGCATCTGCAATATCAAGCGCTTGCGGGTCCGCGAGGCGCGCCAGCATCGTTTCAATCACATTCGGCGCCTGCGGCCGTCGGCCCACGGCCAAGGCGAACGGGAAGAAGTCCTCCAGCGCGAGCGCCGCACCGCCGTCCTCTTCCGCACGCAGCGCATCCAGAAAGCCCGAAGCCTCCAGCGCCGGCCACGGCGCGGCGCTGGGCGCTGTGTCGAGCGCGTGTTCGAATTGTTCGGCAAGCACGCTCATCGCAGCCCCAAGCCTCGCGCAATGATGCCCCGGATCACTTCGCGCGTGCCGCCCCGCAGCGAGAAGGCCGGGCTCATGGCGCACACGTAATCGAGCGCTTCGAGCAGGGCCGGCGGGGCCGGGCGCTCCATCGCGGCGAGTTGATCGGCGATCGCTTGCGGCGCCCATTGCTCGAATGCGGTGCCCAAATCCTTGACGATCGCCGCCTCGTTCATCGGGCTTTCGCCCTGCTCGAGCAGCCCGGCGATCGCCAGAGAGAGTTCGCGTAAACCCACGAACGCGCCCATCAGTCGCCCGGCAAGCTCCTTTTCCGCATCGCTCGGCGCGCCGCGCTCACGAAGAAATGATAGCCAGCCGTCTATCAGCGCCATGCTGGAATAGATGCGCTCCGGCCCGCTGCGTTCGAACGCGAGCTCGGCGTTCACCTGCTCCCAGCCCCGCCCCTCGCCGCCGAGCAGCGCATCTTCCGGCAGTTCTACATTCTCGAAGAAGATTTGCGTGAAATGCGCATCGCCGGAGAGATCGCGGATCGGCCGGCGCAACACGCCGGGCGCCCGCAGATCGATCAAAAGTTGAGACAGACCCTGATGGCGATCTTCGGACGTCCCGCTCGTACGCGCGAGCGCGATCATGTAGTCGGACCGCCACCCGTGCGTCGTCCAGATTTTTGAGCCGTTGAGCAGCCAGCCCCCGGCTGTGCGTTCCGCCCGCGTGCGCACGCTCGCCAGATCTGAGCCAGTTTCAGGCTCGCTCATGCCGATGCCGAAGAACGCCTCGGCCTTGCAGATTTTCGGCACCAGCGCGCGCTGCGCCTCCGTGCCGTAGCGCAGCAGCAATGGCGCGCATTGGCGCTCTCCGATCCAGTGCGCGCCCACCGGCGCGCCGGCGGCCAGCAATTCCTCGATCACCACAAAGCGCGCGAATTGGCTGCGCCCGCCGCCGCCATGCGTCTTCGGCACGGTCAGCCCGATCCATCCCTTCGCGGCGAGATCGCGGCTGAATTCCGCGTCGAACCCCGACCATGACCGCGCGCGCAGCGCCAGCGGCATACCCGCCAGCCGTTGAGCGAGGAAGGCGCGCACGGGCGCGCGGAGCGCCTCGTCCTCCGGCGGAATTCGCACCCTGTTCAGCGCCGTCAGCACGAGCCGGCCTCCCTATGCAGGGCGGAGGCATAGCGCGGCGCACGGAGCCTGCAAAGCGGACGGTGTGGCAAGCCAGCGCGCCTTCGGGCGGCGCGCTAGCGGATCAGCGCTCGGTGCGCAGCGAGATGCCTTCGCTGGACGCGCGGTTGCGCACGGACCACGGCGTGCGTTGCATTTCCTTGGCGATCTTTTCAAGACCCAGCTTCTGCTTTGCGAGCTTCCGGAGCGTACGCACTTCGCTGGGTGTCCAGGACTTGTAGTGCAGGGCGGGCGGCTTAGCCATAAATCACTCCAGTGAACGCAACGCGGCGGATTTCCCGAAATGCTGCAGGATTGTAAATGCGGCGAAATGCACACTGCCGCACGTTCACGCCGGCGTCGGCGATTGTAAATCAATTTACATCAACCGGCGCTGCGATGGCGCGAATGTAGTCAGCGCGATCTTTGCGTAACAGCGAAACGGCGTCGCTTGCGCGACGCCGCCTCATCATCTGAACTTTACGTAATCCGTAGCGAGCGCGACGCCTTCGCCTTCCTCTACGTAAACCGCCGCCGGCGCTAGCGCAGCTTCGCCGTCAGCGATACGCCGACGATGCGCGGCTCGTTCACGAACCCGGTTAGGTTGTCGAAATCGATCCCGCCGATCACGTTCTCCTCATCCGTGATGTTGCGCGCGAACACCGCGATCTCGTACGCGCCGTCCAAGCGCGCATAGCCGATCTTGAGACCGCCCTCGACTTGCGTGTCGGTATGGAATTCCGCCGAGTCGTACAGGAAGAGATTGACGTCGCCGCGCACGTTCCAATCCGTGTACGCGAACAGCTCTCCGCCCTCGCCCACCGGCACACCGTAGCGCGCCGTGAGGCTCAAGGTGAAGTCCGGCGCCTGTGGGAAGGGATTGCCGTCGATCAGCGCCAACCCGCCCGGCGTCAGCGGATCGAGCACCGTCGGTCCGCCGCCGCCCGGCGCAATCGCGAGCGCTGCGTCGTTGATCTCGGTGTGGGTGTAGTTGAAGCTCGTCGTCAGCAGAAAATTCGGCGTGACGTTGAACTCGGCGTCGAGATCGAAGCCGTAGCCGATCCCTTCATTGATGTTGATCAGCCGATTGCTGTTGCTCGCCCCGCCTATGGCGGTGAGCTGCATATCGTCGATCGTGTAGTAGAACGCCGCGCCGTTGATCCGCCCGGTGCGGTCCAGCACCTCGGATTTGAAGCCGACTTCATAAGCCAATGCGGTTTCGGATTTGGCGATCGAATACGGGTTCGTCACGCCGGGCGGCGCGAAGACGAACTGGAACGCCACGTCCCGTCCCTGGATCGACGGCGCCCGGAAGCCGGTCGCCACGCGGCCGTAGAGATTGAGGTCCGGCGTGGCCTGATAGGCGAGGCTCACGTCCCAGCTTGTGTTGGAGGCGCTCACGCTGGCCGGCGTCGCCGTCACGAACGGGTTGGCGTTCGCCAGCATGGCGAAGTCCTTGTCGTCGTCGGTGTAGCGCACGCCCGCGGTGAGCTTCAGCGCGTCGGTGAGGTCGTAGGCGCCCTGGCCGAACACCGCCCAGGATTGGTTGTCGTGGCGGACGGTGGCCGCACCCGCAGTGCCCGGCCCGCTCGACGTGATCTTGAGGCCGCTGTCGAAATAATACGCGCCCATCTGCCATGTGAGCGGTCCCTCGTCCGGGCTGGCGAGACGGACTTCCTGGGTGAACTGGTGCAGCGCGTCGATCGCATCCTGCGTGTCGGAATCGAACGGGATGAAGCCGGGGCCGACGCCCGCCACGCCGCCGTCGATATCGCCGCGCGAGAGGCCCTTAAGCGATTCATAGCCGGAAATCGCCGTCAGCTTAGCCGCGCCGAAATCGTAGGTCAGCGTCAGCGCCGCGCCGCCGGATTGATATTCCTGCGGGTTGCCGCCGCCGCCGTTGTAGAAAACCCGGTCGCGGTCAAAGCTCGGCGCGATCTCGTTCGAGCCTGTGGCGAACAGATTGGCCCGGAAAGCGGAGGCGGATTGCCCGTCCAGCTTGCGCCCGTGCAGATTGAGCAGCGCGCTGAAATCGGCCGTCGGCTGATACAGGAATTGCAGCCGCCCGGCGTAATCGTCGTAGCCGCCCAGGTCGCGCTTGTAATCGCCCGCGCCCGTGTAGTCGTTATCGATCCAATTGTCGCGGTGCTTGGCCATCAGCGAAGCGCGCGCCGTCAGCATGTCGCCCGCCAGCGGCCCGCTCACCGCGCCCTCGAACGTCGCGGTGTTGTACGTGCCGTAAGTCAGTTCACCGTAAGCTTCGGGCGCCGCCGTCGGCCGCGCCGAGATGATGTTGACGATGCCTGCCGTCGTGTTGCGGCCGAACAAGGTGCCTTGCGGCCCGCGATACACTTCCACCTGCTGGATATCGAACAGCGGGAAGCTCTTCAGCGCCACATTCTCCATCACCACGTCGTCCATGATGACGGAGACGGGCTGGGAAGCCGCGAGATCGAAATCGGTATTGCCGAGGCCGCGAATGTAAAAGCGCGGCGCGGCGCGCCCGTTGGAGGATTCCACGTTGAGGCCCGGCACAGCCGCGGAAAGCGCCAGAATGTCGGCGCCGCCGGCGAAGGCCGCATCCAGCCGCGCGCCGGAAAGCGGCGTCACCGAGATCGGCACGTCCTGGATGTTCTCCGCGCGCCGCTGCGCTACGACGAGCACTTCCGTGACGCTATCCTGCGCCAACGCTGGCGCGCCCGCCGCGAGCGCCATCAAGCCGCCGGCGACACCCACGAAGAGACGCTTCTTCCAGTTCAGCTTCCGCATGGCACAATCCCCGCTCGCGCGCCGTTCCCCAACGTCGCGGCGCGCTTTCTCTTGGTACGAACGGCGGCGCCTGCCCATCCTGGGGTCGGGCGTTTCGCGCAACGATCCTGAATGTGCGCGCGACGCAGTCACCTGTGTGACGTTTTGTGCGCGCGGCGGCGCACGCGCAATGTCTTTCACGGCCCTTCCCAAGCAATGGGCGGGGTTTTCGCGGCCAATTACGCCAAATCGGCGAAAAGCCGGTCGATCGCGTCCTGATCGACGCCTTCGCCGGGCGCCACGGGCCCCTGCAGCAATGCAGCGCCTGCGCTCGGCGCCGGGCTCGGCGCTTCGTCCTCGGCGTCGAGAAGCGCGGAAAGCGCGGCCAGTTTGTCCTCCAGGGTCAGCAGGATCGCCACGACCTTGGTGATGCGCTGGCCCGTGAGATCCTGGAAAGCGCAAGCTTCCAGCACGGCCAGGCATTTCGCATGCACCGCCTCTCGGTAGTCTGCGATTGCGCCGGCGGCGGGCAGCCCCATGATGTCGTCCACCGCCGCCATGATCGTGTTGGCGGCGGATTCCGTCGTCTCGACGATGAGGCCGATCACGCTCATCGCGGAGGGCAATTTCTCCGTCCGCAATTCCGTGGGGCGCAAGTCAGCCATCGCGCGTCGCGCGGCGCGCACATAAAGGCGCAGCGTGCGCCGCTCGTCGCTCGTCGCAGCGCTCATGCGAACTCTCCCAGCACGGCGCTGATCTTTTGTTTCAGCACGGCCTGCGTGAACGGCTTGATGATGTAATTGTTCACGCCCGCCTGGCGCGCCGCGATGACGTTCTCGGTACGCGCCTCCGCCGTCACCATGATGAACGGCATCGTCGCCGTCGTGGGATTGGCTCGCACGCGCTTCAGCAGATCGATGCCTGTCACGGGCTGCATGTTCCAGTCCGAGATCACCAGCCCGTAGGCCTTCTTGCCCAGCATCGCGAACGCGGACTCCCCATCCGTCGCTTCGTCGATGTCGCAAAATCCGAGCTGCTCCAGCAGGCTCCGCACGATGCGCAGCATCGTCTTGTAGTCGTCAACGATCAGGATCGGCAGGTCGCGTCCGACGGTCATGGCGTCCCCTTCTTCGCTATACACACCCTGAGGTTGCAATTATTTCTTTGCCAAATGCTAAACTCCAGTTGCTTAATGCTCATTAACTCTACTTTAAGTGGTATTGGTTGTGATGACGGCTCTCGTTACGCGAAGGCCCGCCGCATGGACGATCTGCTCCGCGAATTTCTTTCCGAGGCGAATGAAAGCATCGAGGCGCTGGATCGCGCGCTCGTGCGGTTCGAGCGCGAGCCAGAAGATCCCGCCCTGCTCTCAGAAATCTTTCGCGTCCTACACACCATCAAGGGCACGTGCGGGTTTCTCGGCCTGCCGCGCCTCGCCGCCGTCGCGCATGGCGGAGAGAATATTCTAGGCCGGTTTCGCGAGGGCGATCTGCGTCCTGCGCAAGAATCCGTTTCCGCCGTCCTTGAAGCCGTCGACGTCATCAAGGCGCTGCTCGCGCATCTCGAGGCGGCAGGCTGCGAACCCGCCGGCGACGACGCGCCGCTTTTAGCGCGGCTCGACGCCATCGCGGATGCGCGCCCCGCGCGCCAGGAGGCTGCCGGACCCGCGCCGGCGCGCCAGGAAATCACGCTTTCGACGGTCGATTGCGCCGTGGAGACCGCGCTCGCGCGGGTGAAGCAAGCGCCGGAAGGGCGCCGGTTCAGCGCCGTCCAAGAGGACGAATTGCATGGAATCGTGCGCGACGCCGTGTGGGCGGCGATCAGCGGCGAAGCCGAGGCCACCCTGGCCGAGGCGCTCGCCCCACTCGCCCTGGATCGGCCTGAAGAGGTCGCCGCCCTGGCCACGCACCTGCGCGATTGCCTCGCCGAACTCGGCGTCGACGCCGCGGATGCGCGCGATGCGGCGGAAACTGCGCACGGGCGCGCCGCGCCGTCCGTCCCTCCCGCGTCCGCGCCCGCCGCCGGCGAACCGCCGCCCTCCGCCGTCGCCGCGCAAACCATCCGCGTGCACGTGGACGCGCTCGAGCAGCTGATGAACGTCGCAAGCGAATTGGTGCTGATCCGCAATCAATTGCTGCAAACCCTGCGCGCGCAGCCGGAAAGCCCGTTCGCCGGCCCGCTGCAGCGCCTCAACCATGTGACGACGGAATTGCAGGAAAGCGTCGTCACCACGCGCATGCAGCCGATCGGCGCCGCCTGGGCGAAGCTGCCGCGGCTGGCGCGCGATCTCGCCATTGAGCTCGGCAAGCGGATCGACATCGAGATGCGCGGGGAAGAAACCGAGCTCGACCGCCAGGTGCTCGATCTTATCCGCGATCCGCTCACCCACATGATCCGCAACGCGGCCGATCACGGCCTCGAAACGCCCGGCGAACGGGCGCGCGCGGGCAAGCCGGAAGCCGGGCGCATCCTGCTTTCCGCGCGCCACGAGGGCAATCATATCGTCATTGAGGTGGCCGACGACGGGCGCGGGCTCGCCTGCTCCAAATTGCGCGCGAAGGGCCTCGCCCAAGGGCTTCTCACGCCGCATGAGGCGGAAACCTACTCCGATGCGAAGATCCATCAGCTCATTTTTCATCCGGGCTTTTCCACCGCCGCGAAGGTATCCGGCATCTCCGGGCGCGGCGTGGGCATGGATGTCGTCCGCACCAATATCGAGAAGATCGGCGGCACGGTGGAGCTCGCTTCCGTCGAAGGCCAGGGCGCGCGTTTCATCATCCGCATTCCGCTGACCTTGACGATCGTCTCCGCCCTCATCGTCGATTGCTGCGGTGAACGCTTCGCGATGCCGCAATCCAGCGTCGTCGAACTTGTCGGCGTCGGCGGCGGCGCCAGCCGCGCGATCGAGCAGGTGAACGGCGCGCCGGTGCTGCGGCTGCGCGACAGGCTGCTGCCGCTGGTGTCCCTGCAGGATCTTATGCGCCTCGCGCCGGCGCGCGAAGACAATGAGCGCAGCATCCTCGTCACCCGCGTCGGTTCGTTCAGCTACGGCATCGTCGTCGATCGCGTGTTCGACACCGAGGAGATCGTGGTGAAGCCCACCGCCTCCATCCTGCGCGACATCCCCTATTATTCCGGCGCGACCATCCTGGGGGACGGCGCCGTAATCATGATCCTCGATCCGCGCGGGATCGCCGCGCGCATCGGCGCGGTCGACGGGGACGACGCCGGCGATATGGGGCGAAACGAGGCGCGCGCCGAAACCCGCACGCAATTGCTCGTGGTGCGCGGCGCCGGGCGCGCGCTGAAGGCTGCGCCGCTGCAATTGGTTTCGCGCATCGAGGAAATCGCGTCCGAGGCGGTCGAGCACGCCGGCGGCAGGCCAGTGTTGCAATATCGCGGCCGGCTGATGCCGCTGATCGGCATCGATGACAGCATCGATGTCGCGCGGCCGGGTGCGGCCCGCCCGGTGCTCGTCTTTGACGACGGCGACCGCGCGATCGGCCTCATGGTCGAAGAGGTCGTCGACATCGTGGAGGCGCCGCTGCGCCAAGAATTCCGCGCGCACGGGGCCGGCGGCCTCGGCAGCGTCGTCGCCGCCGAGCGCGTGACCGACATCCTGGATCTGGCGCATTACTGGCGCCTCGCGGCGCTCGACGCGGCGCCTGCGAACCCCGCGCGCCGGCGCGCTCTGCTGATCGACCCCAACCCCTTCCAGCGCAATCTCGTGGCGCCGATGCTGGCCATCGCTGGCTACGAAGTGAGCATGGCGGACGATGCAGCCGCCGCCGCCGCCCTGATCGAACGCGCCGGCGCGTTCGACGTCATCCTCTCCGATGCGGCGAGCGTGCGTGAGGAAGATATCCCCCACGCCGCAGGCCCGGTCGTAGCGCTGTACGATGAAGCGCCCGCCGGCGCGGGCCGCACCGCCAGCCGCTTCGATCGCGACGGTTTGCTGCGCGCCCTGGCCGACATCGCCGAACGGAGCGCCGCATGACGGAAGCAACGCTGGTCACCATGTTCTCCGCCGGCGCGCATTACGGCGTGCCGGTGATGGCCGTGCGCGACGTCCTCGATACGCCCACGATCTACCCGGTGCCGCTTGCGCCGCGCGAGATCGCCGGCTCGATCAATCTGCGCGGGCGCATCGTCACCGCGATCGATCTGCGCGCCCGCCTTGGCGCACCCCCGCGCGAGCGCGGCGGGCGCTGCATGTGTGTGATCGTGGAACGCCAGAAGGATTCCGTCGGAGAACCCTTCGCGCTGCTGGTGGACGAAATCGGCGAGGTATCGACCCTCCCGGCGAACGCCTACGAGGCCAATCCGGTCACGCTCGCCGCGGAATGGGCCGTGGTGTGCCGCGGGCTTTACCGCCAACCGGATACGCTGCTGCTCGTGCTCGATGTCGACGCCTTGTTCGATTTAAGCCGCGGGGCGGCCGCTTAAGAGGCCCTGCGCGCTGGCGGCGGGGCGAGACGGTAGAGGCCGCGCTCTCCCGACGCCGCCGTCCAGCGCGTCGGTGCGCTCAGGATCGCCTCCGCGCTGCCAAGGAACAGCACGCCGTCCACCGCGGTTTGCCGCGCGATCGCGTTCAGCGCGCGCTCGCGCGTCGGCCCGTCGAAATAGATCAGCACGTTCCGGCAGAAGGTGATGTCGAACATCCCCAAGTGCGCGGCGCTTTCCAGGATGTTGTGCGGAAGGAACCGCGTCATCGCGCGCAGCGCCGCGCTCATCTGGTAGCCGCCGTCGTCCAGCAGCCGCGCATGACGCGCGATGCGCTCCGCGCTAAGGCCGCGGCGCATCTCGAAGGCGCTGAACACGCCGGCGCGAGCCCTCTCCACGATAGGGCGGGAAATGTCCCCGCCGACGATTTCGCAGCGCCAACCGAGCGCCGGCAGACCCATCTCCGTCAGCAGCATGGCGATGGAATACGCCTCCTGCCCGGTGGAGCACGCAGCGCTCCAGATTCGCAGCTGCTTGCGCTCGCTGCGCGCACGGATCAGCGCTGGCAGCACAACGCGCTGCAATTGTTCGAATGGCGCCGCGTCGCGGAAGAACAGTGTTTCGTGCGTCATCATGGCTTCGACGACGGCGGCGATCATCGCCTCGCTCGGCGCTTCGCGCAGCGCCTTCATCAGCTCGATCACGCCGCGCAGCCCCAGCGCCTGCGCGACCGGCCCCAATCGGCTCGCGACGAGGTAGAGCTTGTCGCTCGACAGCGCCATGCCGGCGCGGTCCTGCAGCAGCTTCTGCAGCGCAAGGAAATCCGGTCCCTGGTTCATGCGTCGCCGCGCATTGCGGCGGCGAGATAATCGGCGGCGGCGCCCAGCGGCAGCTGCCCCATTGCGCGCCCCGTCCGGAACGCGGCGCCGGGCATTCCCCACACCGCGCTCGTCGCTTCGTCCCGCACGAAGAAGCGCCCGCCGGCTTGCGCCACCGCGAGGCATCCGTCCGCGCCGTCGCGGCCCATGCCCGTCAGCACCGCGGCAAGCAATCCCGCGCCATACGCCTGCGCCAGGCTGCGCAACATGGGATCCACCGCGGGTTTGCAGAAATGCTCCGGCGGGCCATCGGACAGCAGCAGCACGACGCCGCCGCCGCGGCGCGCCGCGATCATGTGCTTGCCGCCGGGCGCGACATAGAGGCAGCCCGGCCGAACCGGCGTTTCGTGCGCCGCCTCTACCGCTTCTGCCCCCGCGGCTTCGCCCAGTTGCGCCGCAAGCATCGCCGTGAATGTCGCGGGCATGTGCTGCGTCACGAATACCGGCGTCCGCACCGCGCCCTTGGCGCGGCGGAAAATCTGCAGCAACGCTGCCGGGCCGCCGGTGGAGCATCCGATCGCCACCGCCTGCGGGCGAAGGCGCGGAAACGCCGCGTGCGGCGCCGGCGCGGTCGCTGCAGCACGTTTCCGGCGGCCGTGCGCTTTGATCTTAGCCTTCAGTTCGTCGAAGAACGCCGCGATCGCGGCACCGCCGCCTGCCGCATCCGGTTTCGGCGCATAATCCGCAGCGCCCATCTCCAGCGCGCGCAGGCTCATGGCGGCATGCCGGCGCGTCAGCGACGACGCCATGATCACCGCGAGATCGGGCCGCCGCGCCAGCAGCTTCGGCAAGGCCTGCAATCCGTCGAGCACCGGCATCTCGACATCCAGCAGCACCACGTCGGGCGCCAGTTCGTCCAACAGGCGCAGCGCCGCCGCACCGTCGCCCGCCGCGCCCAGCACCTGCACGTCGGGATCGTCGCGCAAGCCGCGCGCGATCATCCCGCGCACGACCGCGGAATCGTCGACGATGAGCACGCCGACGGCGCCGTCGCGGCGAACCACGGCTCAGCGCTTGATCAAGCGGTCGACGGCGCCGCGCAACTCTTCCGATTGCCGTGAAAGCTCGCCCGAAGCCTGCAGCAAGTCACCGGAGGCGGCGCTGCTCTGTCGGGCGGCTTCGCTGACGGCGCCGATATTGCCGGAGACGCGCTGCGTGCCGTCGGCCGCCTGCGCCACGTTCG
Organism: Hyphomonadaceae bacterium; assembly: GCA_050246435.1. Taxonomy (GTDB): domain Bacteria; phylum Pseudomonadota; class Alphaproteobacteria; order Caulobacterales; family Aquidulcibacteraceae; genus JAKFWI01. The sequence continues at coordinate 12,288 of JBFWWB010000026.1, read as the reverse complement.
CGGCGATCTCGCGCGTGGCGGTGGATTGCTCCTCCACGGCGCCGGCGATTGCGGTGGCGATTTCGGCGACCTTGCGGATCGTTTCGGCGATGCCCTGGATCGCGCCCACGGAAGTCGCCGTCGCTGATTGCATCGCCGCCACCTGCGATGAGATCTCGTCCGTCGCCTTCGCGGTCTGATCGCTGAGGCTCTTCACTTCGGAGGCGACGACCGCGAACCCCTTGCCCGCCTCGCCCGCGCGCGCCGCCTCGATGGTGGCGTTGAGCGCCAGCAATTTCGTTTGTCCAGCGATCGTGTTGATCAAAGTCACCACGTTGCCGATCTTCTGCGCCGCCTCCGCCAGGCTCTGCACGGAGAGGCTCGTGCGGTCGGCCTCGTTCACGGCGCGCTGCGTGACGCTGTTGGATTCCGCCACCTGGCGCGAGATTTCCGCGATCGAGGCGGAAAGCTCTTCGCCCGCGGCGGAAACCATCTGCACGTTTGCCGAAGCCGTTTCCGCGGCGTCCGCCACATCGATGGATTGGCGCGTCGTATCCTCGGCGGTGCGCGCCATCGATTCCGCAGTCGCGCGCATTTCCGTGGAGGCCGAGGCGACGATGTCGGCGATCTCCTTCACGCGGATGGCGACATTCATTTGATCGGTGATGTCGGTAGCGAATTTGACGACCTTGAACGCCTTGCCGTTGCCGTCGAGGATCGGATTGTAGCTCGCCTGGATCCAGATCACACGTCCACCTTTGGCGAGGCGCTTGTACTGGCCGGCGTCGTATTCCCCGGCGCCGAGCTTGGCCCAGAAGGCGCGATATTCCGGCGAGGCGCGTTCCCCCGGATCGACGAACATGGAGTGGTGCTGGCCGCGCACCTCGTCGAGCGAATAGCCCAGCGCGCGCAGGAAGTTCTCGTTCGCGGTGAGGATTTTTCCGTCGAGGCTGAACTCGATGATCGCCTGCGAGCGGTTGAGCGCGGCGAGGCTTCCCGCGTTCGAACGCGTCGCCGTCACGTTATCCCATTCCAGGACGTTGCCGACATAATTGCGGTTTGCATCGAACACGCCGCTCACATTCAGCGCGAAACGCAGATCGCCGAGGCTGATGTCGGTGCGGTGCGGCAGGCGTGTAGGATCGCCCAGAAGCTGGCGCTGATGGGCGGGATTGCGATGAAACAGGTCGATGCAGGTTCCGACGATCGCATCGGGATTGAAATTCGGCCACAGCGTGCGGAACGCGGCCGCATTCTCGCTGAACAGCCGCCGCGTCGCTTCGTTGACGTGAATGACCTTGAAATCGCGGTCGATCATCATCATCGCGACGGAGGCGCCGGAAAACGCCGCGCTCTTGAACATCGCCTCGCGCGCAGCGTTCTCGGCCGCCGTGATGTCGGCGGCGAATTTCACCACCTTCACGGGCTTTCCGGCCGCATCGAGCACGGGGTTGTAGCTCGCCTGAATCCAGACCTCGCGGCCATCCTTGGCGATGCGGCGATACTTGCCGGCGTCGTATTCGCCGCGGCCAAGCTTGCGCCAGAAGAGCTGGTAGGCCTCCGAGGCGCGCTCGGTGGGGTCGACGAACATCGAATGGTGCCGGCCGACGATCTCGTCCAGCCGATAGCCCAAAGTTCGCAGGAAATTCTCGTTCGCGTCCAGGATCGCGCCATCGAGCGTGAACTCGATCACGGCCTGGGACCGGTGAATGGCGGCGACGAAGCCGCTCTGTTCGGACACATCCTGCGGGGCGCTCTGAACAGGCCTTAAGCTGATCGCCGAGCCGAAACGCGCCACCGTGGTCCTCCATCGAATCTCTACCCCAGGTAGTATAATTCGATCTATTAACTAAAGGTGGATTTAGCCGCCGATCTCGCGGGCCGCGCGCATCGCCGTTTCCAGCGCGGCCGTCAGCCGTTTGCGGCGCGCCGCGTGGCCGGTCTTGGCGCGCGCCTCGCGCAGCGCGACGTCGCGCCTTTCATCCTCCAGCAGCGCCAACTCGGCTTTGGCCTCGCGCTCGAAACTCTTGAGCGCGGCGCGCGCCGCCTCCACCGCCGTCTTCGCCGCGCGGACGGCGGCTGGATCGGGTCCCGCGGGCTTCGCCGGTTCCGCCTTCTTGGCCGCCTTCTTCGCCGGCGGCGCGGTGAGTGCGGCGCGCATGTCGATCTCGCGGCGCACGGGCACGCCCGGCTGCTCCAGCGCGCGGCGCACAAGCTCCACGTCCTGCGTCACGCCGGCAGCACCCTGGCGGAACAGGTCGGCGTGCACGCCCAGCGCGGCGAGCGCCGCCTTCTGGCTCGCCGCCGCCACCGCCACCTCGTGAAAGCCGATGCGCGTGCGGAATACTTTCAGATGCGGCGCGCGGGCGGGAAGGGCTTTTTTCGCCATGCCCGCAACACTGGTCGCAACGTCTCGCGGCGCAAGCGTCTTCGCCAGGAACGAAACAGGTCCGCGCGATGAAAACATGCTTAATCTTCGCGTCTGAAGGCGATCGCACGTGCGCGCATGGGCGCGCGCTGTGGACGAAACGATTCCGTGTGCGATACGTTGCCTCTACACGCGGCCGCGCAGAGCCGCGCCCCGTATGGCTGGCAGCATTCCAAGGAGCGCCCGAGATGGCCGCGCGTCCCACCTGGCAAGGGCATTTGAAGCTTTCGCTCGTGACCTGCCCCGTCGCGCTCTACAATGCGGTGTCGCCCAAGAGCGAGATCCGCTTCAACCTGATCAACCCCGACACGGGCAATCGCATCCGCATGCTGACGGTGGATGCCGGCACCGAAGACCCGGTGGAGCGGAAATCCCTCGTGAAGGGGTTCGAGGTCACCAAGGGCGAATACGTCACCGTCACGCAGGAAGAGATCGACTCGGTGCGCCTGGAAAGCACCAAGACGATCGAGATCGAAAGCTTCGTCCCGGCCGACGAGATCGACCGTCTCTATTGGGACAATCCCTTCTATCTCGCGCCGGACGGCAAGATGGCCGCCGAGCCCTTCGCCGTGATCCGCGCCGCAATGGAGCGCTCCGGCCAGGTGGCGCTGGGCCGGGTGGTGATGGCCCAGCGCGAGCGCCTGCTGGCGCTGGAGCCGCGCGAGAACGGCATTATCGCCACCACCTTGCGCACGCGCGACGAGGTGCGCGATATGGCGCAATTCTTCGACGACATCCCCGCCGTGAAGGCCGATGCGGACATGATCCACATCGCAGAGCGCATCATCGCGCAGAAATCGGCCGACTTCGATCCGAGCAAGTTCGACGACCGTTACGAGGACGCCCTACGCGATCTCATCGCCAAGAAGCAGAAGGGACAAAAAATCTCGCGCCCGGAGGCGCCGAAGGCGGCCAATGTGATCGACTTGATGGATGCGCTGAAGCAAAGCCTCAAGGGATCGCCCACGCCGCGCCGGCGCGCCGCCGCGGCGGCGAAGCCCGCAAGCCCGCGCCGCGCCGCCGCCCACAAGAGCGCGCCGCATAAGCGCGCGAAAAAATAACACGGGCCACCGACGCGAAGCCCATGCCCAGCGCGAAACTCAAGACCTACCGGGCCAAGCGCGATTTCACCAAGACCGCCGAACCGAGCGGCGCGAAGGCCGTCGCGGCCTCGCCGCATCTGCGCTACGTCATCCAGAAGCACGCCGCCACGCGCCTGCACTACGATTTCCGCCTCGAGTTCGCCGGCGTGTTCAAGTCCTGGGCCGTGACGCGCGGTCCTTCGCTCGATCCGCATGAAAAGCGCCTCGCTGTCGAGGTGGAGGATCATCCGCTCGATTACGGCGATTTCGAAGGCGCCATTCCGAAGGGCGAATATGGCGGCGGCACGGTGCTGCTGTGGGATCGCGGCTACTGGGCGCCGGAGCCCGGGTTCGAGCCGGAAAAGGCGCTGAAGAAAGGCGAACTCAAATTCGTGCTGGCGGGCGAGCGGCTCAACGGCGGCTGGGTGCTCGTGCGCATGAAGCGCCGCGAGCGCGAAAAGCGCGACAACTGGCTGCTCATCAAGCACCAGGATCAATACGCCGTCGATAGTGACGGCGAAGGCGTGCTGCAGCAGGACCGCTCCATCGCCTCCGGGCGGACGATGGCCGAGATCGCCGCCGGCAAGGGCCGCGCGCCGTCGGCCTTTATGACGAAGAAACAGACCAAGGCCGACGCCGTCTGGCATTCCGGCGGGAAGAGCGAGCGTGCAAACACGGCGAAGGGCATGACGCTGCACGCAATGCCGGCTTTTATCGAGCCGCAATTGTGCAAGGCGGTGGATGCGCCGCCCGCCGGCGCCGGTTGGGCGCACGAAATCAAGTTCGACGGCTATCGCCTGCAGATGCGCGTAGAAGGTGGCCGCGCGCGGCTGTTCACCCGCAAGGGCCTCGATTGGACGGAGAAGTTCCCGGCGATCGCCGCGGCCGCCGCCAAGCTCCCCGACGCGATCCTCGACGGCGAAATCTGCGCGCTCGATCATGCCGGCGCGCCGAATTTCGAAGCGCTGCAAGTCGCCATCGCCGATGGCGAGACAACCAACGTTATTTTCTTCGCCTTCGATCTCCTGTGCGCCGATGGCGAAGATTTGCGCCCGCTGCCGCTGTCGGCGCGCAAAGCGCGCCTGGAAAATCTGCTGCGCCGCGCGCCGCCCACTCTGCGCTATGTGAACCACTGGGAAACCTCCGGCGCCGCGGTGTTCGATGCGGCGCGCGCGATGGGCCTGGAAGGCGTGATCTCGAAGCGGCTGGATGCGCCTTACCGCTCGGGCCGGAATCCAGCGTGGACGAAAGCGAAAGCGCGCGCCGGCCAGGAAGTCGTAATCGGCGGTTGGACGGAGGAGAACGGCCGCTTCCGCTCGCTGCTCGTCGGCATGAATCAAGCCGGCGGCCTGGTCTATGCCGGCCGCGTCGGCACGGGCTTCGATCAGAAAACCACCCGCCTGGTCGCCACCGCGCTGGCGCGTGTGGAATCCTCGCGCTCGCCGTTTGTCGGCGAAACCGCGCCGCGCAAAGAGCGCGGCATGCATTGGGTCAAACCCGATTTGGTGGCGGAGATCGAATTCGCCGGCTTCACCGAGGCCGGCGTCGTGCGCCAGGCCGCTTTCAAGGGCCTGCGCGAAGACAAGCCTGCCTCGGAGGTCGTCGTGGAAACGCCCGCCAAAGCCAACGCGAAACTGATGGAGCCCGTTCCCGCCGTGCGCGGCGCCGGCAAGAATGTCGCTTTCCTCGGCGTCGCCGTGTCGCATCCGGAAAAAACGCTGTGGCCGGCGGCGGGCGAAGCGCCCGCGGTCACGAAGCGCGATCTCGCGGCCTATTACGAGGCTGTGGGCGATTGGATGCTGGCGCACATCGCCGGCCGGCCCGCCTCCATCGTCCGCGCACCAGACGGCGTGGACAAAGAATTGTTCTTCCAGCGCCACGCGATGAAAGGAACCTCACCGCACGTCACGCTTACGCGAATCAGCGGCGACAAGCAGCCCTACGTGCAATTCGATACGCGCGAAGCGCTGATTGCGGCGGCGCAAATTGCGGCGGTGGAAATTCATCCGTGGAATTGCCAGCCCGGCGAACCTGAAACGCCCGGCCGCCTCGTGTTCGATCTCGATCCCGCGCCGGATGTCGATTTCGCCAAGGTGATCGCAGCGGCGAAGGAATTGCGCGCGCGGCTCAGCGCCGTTGGCCTCGAGGCATTCTGCAAAACTACCGGGGGCAAGGGCCTGCACGTCGTCACGCATTTCAAGCCGGCGAAGCAGGCGTCCTCCTGGCCGGAGGCGAAAGCGTTCGCGCACGAACTGTGCCAGCAGATGGCGGCGGATTCTCCGAGCGCTTACCTGACGACGATGGCGAAGAAGGATCGCGTGGGCCGTATCTTCCTCGATTATCTCCGCAACGACCGCACGGCCACAGCCGTGGCGCCGCTTTCCGCCCGCGCCCGCGCCGGCGCGCCGGTTTCGATGCCGCTCCTATGGTCGCAGGCGCGCGCCGGCCTCGATCCGCAGCGCTTCACCCTGCTCACCGCGCCCGCCGCGCTCAAGAAGGCGAAGCCGTGGGAAGATTACGCCGAGGGCGCGCGGCCCTTCCTGCCGGCCGCGAAAAAGCTTCTCGCCCGGCGGCGCTAGAAGGCGCGCGCCAATTCCACGCCGATCGCGCGCGGGCGCTGCGGCGTAACGAGACCGGCGCCGCCGAACCGAAGCGGGTTGGCGTAGGAGAACGTCGGCCTCTGGGTGTCGGCCAGGTTGTCGATATAGACGCTGGCGCGCCACGCCTCCGTCAGCACGCCGGCGCGCAGCCCGATGTCGGAATACCCGCCGACCTGCAATTCGCGCAGCAACGTGTACGTCACGTTGGAGTGGCCGACATAAACCGCCTTGCCCGAAATCGCGAGGCGCAGCGCGCCAGTGAGCGGGCGCTCGTATAGGAAGGACGCGCCAGCCAGAAACCGCGGAGCGCCCGGAAGGCCCGCGTGCAATTGCGCCGGAAACGTCGGATCGACGCGGGTGATGTCCGCCTCGGTGTAGCTGGCGTGCGCGCGCAGCTGCAGGCGCTGGGTGACCTGCGCGGTGAATTCGGATTCCGCGCCGAAGCTCTTCGCGTCGCCCACATTGCCGGTGAATGCGAGACCGTTAGCGATCAGCTGATCGCTCTGCACGTCGCGCCAGCGCTGCCAGAACACCGCCGCGCGCACGTGCAGCCGGCCCTGCAGCCAGGCCTGCTTCACGCCCGCCTCGTAGCTCCAGAGATTGTCGCCGCGATAGGTGCGCGCCGGCTGCGGCGCGCGCGTGAACAAGGCGCTGAACCCCGCATTGAAACCGCCAGTGCGGTACCCCTTCGCCGCGCTGGCGTAGAGGAAAGTGCGCGGCGCGGGCGTGTAGGAGAATTCAATCTTTGGCGCCACGCCAGATTCCCGCCGCCGCCCTTCGAACGCATCGACCGGATCGCCCACCGCCACCGCTCGGGTCGACAGATCGCTCCAGAACACCCGCGCCGCGAGCGAAAGTTGCGTCTTGGGAAACGGCGCGAAGGCGGCGTCGCCGATCAGCGCATATTCGTTGAGCGAGTCGGCGCGCCAGGAATTGTAGGTGCTCGTCGCGTCCGGCCGGTCCGGCGCCAGAAGCAGGCGCGATTGCGTGCGTTTCTCCAGGCTCGATCGGAACACGCCGACATACCACGGGAACGGCGAAGCCACGGCCGAGTAGCGCGCCTCCTGCACCGTCAATTCCGTCGTTGCGTCGTCGTCGAACGCCGCCGGCATGCCGCGCGGCAGGCCAAATACGAACGCGCCGTTCGCCGCGTCGTACCGCTCGTTGCGGCTGTGATTGGTGTAGGAGGTGGTGAAGAACAATTCACCGCCCGCCAAGGCGCCGCGGCCGCCGGCGCTCGCCAGGAAGAAATCCGTGGCGTGCGGCTCCAGCACGCGCGTCGTGCGTTCGTCGGGAGAAAGCGCCTGATCGATGTATTGCGAGTCGTCGGAGGCGATGCGCTGGCTGGCGACGCGCGCATTGAGCGTCCAGGTGTCGCCGACGCGCACCAGCCCGCTGACGCGCCCGCCGTCGCGCTGGGTGGTGTTGGCGTTGGTGCGGCCGAGGCCGGGATTGTCGAGCCAACCAGGGCTTTGCTGATGATACGCCACGAAGCGTAGCGCCGCCTGCTCCGGCGCGATCGGCGCGTTGAGCGTGGCCTCGATTTCACTGCCTTGGCCGCCGCCGTCGAGGCTTTCCGTCGCCACCAGCACGGAAGCGGACGTCTGCTTCAAGTCCGGCGCACGGCTCACGATGCGATAGATGCCGCCCAGCGGCCCTGCGCCGTAGGACGTGCCGCGCGGGCCGCGCAGCACTTCCACCGCATCCACGTCGACGAGCTGCAACTCCGGATCGGGCGCGCCGTAGGTGACGCGAGAATCGTCGAGATAGATCGCGACGGTTGATTGCGTGCGGCCGCTGAAGGCCCCGTCAGACAGGCCGCGGATCAGGATCTTGTTCCGTCCCGGCCCCAGATTGGTGAGTGTGAGACCGGCGGCGTCGAACGCGACATCGGCGGTTTGCCGGCCGCCGGCGGCGTCCAGCAGCGCGCCGCTGGTCGATGTCACGGCCGATGGCAGTCGATCCAGCATGTTTGGGCGGCGCACGCCGGTGACGAGCACGTCGCGCGCGGCGGCGGTTTCGATCGGGCGATCGCGGGGCCCGCGCTCGCTGCGCACGATGCGGAAGGTCACCGCGTCGACCTGCTCGAAGGAATAGCCGGTGTCGTGCAGCAGCAGCCCAAGCGCTTCATCGACGGCGTAGTCGCCGCGGATGCCTGCGGCCTGCGCGCCGCCGAAGCCTCCGCTCGGTGTCGCGATGGAGATGTTCGCCTGCACCGCGAAATCGACGAGAGCTGCGCCAAGCGGCTTTTGCTGGATTCTGATCTGCGCCGCGCCGCGCTGTGCATGCGCGACCGCCGGGAAAAGCACCGCCGACAGGAGAAGCGCGAGCGCGCCGTGGTTACGCATGGCGCGGATGCGCTAGTCGGCGCGCGCGCGAAGCAAGTAGCCGCCGTTTGCCCCCGGCGCCGCATCGATGGGCATGAACGCCTCCAGCCGGTGGATGACGCGCTCCTGCCCATCAAGCGCCAGCACGCCGGAGAAACGCAGCGCTGCGGCGGAAGGCTCCACCCGCACTGGCGGCGTGTAATAGCGGTTGAGATCGGCGGCGAGCTCTTGGAGGCTCACATCGGAATAGATCAGCCGGCCGTATTGCCACGCAAAGGCGGCTTCCGCGGCGCCGCCGCGGCGCACCACGCCGCCATTGGCGAACACCAATTGCTCGCCCGGCAGCAGCCGGGCGACTTCGCCCTTCGCGTCGCTCACCGAAACGACTCCGCGCCGCACCGTCACCGCGACGCGGCCCGGCAGGTTGAGCACGTTGAATTCGGTGCCCAGCACATGAATCCGCCGGTCGCCGATGGCGACCTCGAACGGGCGCGCGGCGTCGTGGGCGACGTCGAACGACGCTTCGCCTGCGCCCATCTCGACTTCGCGGCTGTGGCGTTCGAGCGCCACTTTGAGGTTCGTCGCGCTGTTGAGGCGAACCACCGTGCCGTCGGCCAGGCTCGCGATGCGCGTTTCCCCGATGACGGTCTTGAAGCTGCGCCAGCGGCGCGTCGAAACCAGCACGGCCCCCAGGCCCGCCGCGGCCGCGCCACCGCCGATCCAGGCCCGCCGGCTCAGCCGCGGATGGGCGACGCGCTCGGCTTGGGCGGCCCGCGATGCGTCCTCCGTGGCGATGGCGGCGCGGATCGCCTCGGATTGCTCAGCGACCTCGCCCACCACCGCGTCGATCCGGTCGAACGCGGCGCGAGCGCCCGGCTCGGCGAGCCAAGTCTCGAACGCGAGGAAATCCGCCTCCGTCGCCTCCGGCTGCTCCAGCCGGACCCGCCAGGCGGCGGCTTCACTCAGCCGCTCGTGCGCGTCTTCGCCATCAACCGGTCGCACGTGTCGAGCCCCTATGCCGCTGGAAGACGCCGCTGACGCGGCACCGCCTCAAGCCGCCGCCCCTTCGCAGCGCGCTCTTGGCGTCCTAGCGCTCCCATGCCGCCAAATGCCTGAGCGCAGCGATCATATGTTTTTCAACGGCGCTGCGCGAGACGCCCAGCGCATCGGATATCTCACGATGGCTCATGCCCTCGACGCGATGCATCCGGAACACGCGGCGCTGCTGGGGCGGCAGCGCGTCGATCGCCGCCAGCAATTGCTCGAGCCGCAGCCGCGCCTCGGCCGCGGCCTCCGGCGAGGGCGCATCCGCCAAGGCGTCTCCGCCCTCGAATTCGAAATGGGCGCCGCTATAGGCGTCCTCCCGGCGGCGCCGGCGCACCCGGCGGCGATGCCGGTCGGTCAGGAGGTTGAGGCCGAGGCGATAGAGATAGGCCAGACCATCGGCGATCGGGCCGACCTTCGCATTGCGGACGTGCAGGTACAGATCTTGTAGTGCGTCTTCTGCTTCCGTCGCCGAGCCGGTGCGGGCGAGGAAGAACCTGTAGAGCGCAGGTCTGCGCTCCAGGTAAAGGCCGACAAGGCCTTGATCTTCAAGCTGGACTCTTGCGCCCTTGTGCATCCAGCGCCTGCCTTATTGCGCCTCCACTCTGCGGCCAGACTTAGCCGTAAACAATATGCCGTTCCGTATAGAGAAAAACCACAGCGGCGGACCTGCGGGGCGGCTGCGCTGGTGGCGTCATTGTCGCCAAGCGCCCCACGTGGGCAAGGATTTCAAACGCCTTGCGCCTTTCAATCGTTATCCCGGTCTTCAACGAGCAGGACTCCATCGAGGCGCTCTTCAAGCGCCTGACGCCGGTGATTGACGAACTTCACCCCGAATGTGAGGTCATCTGCGTCGACGATGGCAGCAGCGACGGCACGATCGACCGCCTGCTCGCCGTTCAGGCGAAAGATCCGCGCGTGCAGATCATGGCCCTCTCCCGGAATTTCGGGAAGGAAGCGGCGCTGACGGCGGGGCTCGATCAGGCTTCGGGCGATGCGGTACTGTTCATGGATGCCGATCTGCAGCATCCGCCGGAGCTCATTCCTGAGTTCCTGGGCAAACTCAGCGAAGGCTGGGACGTGGCGTACGGCGTCCGCGTATCGCGCAAGGAGGAATCGCCGCTGCGCGCGACGTTCAGCCGGGTGTTCTACGCGCTGATGGCGCGCACATCGGAATCGCCGCTCCCGCGCGACGCCGGCGATTTCCGCATCCTTTCCCGCCGCGTCGCCGATGCGCTGCGTCAGCTTCAGGAGCGCCAGCGCTTCATGAAGGGCCTGTTCGCCTGGGTCGGCTTCAAGCAGGCGGCGATCCCCTACGTGGTCGAGCCGCGCCGCCACGGCAAATCCTCCTGGTCGATGCTGCGCCTCGCGGGCTATGCGTGGTCCGGCCTCATCTCGTTCACGTCGCTGCCGTTGCGCATCTGGTCGATGCTCGGCTTGTTCGTGGCGCTGGCCTCCGGCGCCTATGCATCCTGGATCGTCGCCGACACGCTGATCAACGGCGCCGACCTGCCGGGCTACCCCACGATCGTCACCGCCATCTTCTTCCTCGGCGGCGTGCAATTGCTGAGCATCGGCATCCTCGGCGAATACGTCGCGCGCATCTTCACCGAAACCAAACAGCGTCCGGTCTATCTCGTCGGCAACCTGTTCAAGGCCGAGAAGAAAGCCAGCCAGGAAACCCCCGCGCGCGTCGTTCGTCTGGACGTTCTCGGTAATTGAGTCACTGCATGCAGGGGGTGCGTGCGGTGTCGACGGCGGCTTTCGCGCAAGCCGCCGTTTTCGCGGGCGCGGCGCTCCTCGCAGGCGGAGCGCCGCGCCTCGCATCCCTCGCCGCCGGGCTCCTTGGCGCGCTGGCGGTGCGGATGATCGTGCGCGGCAGGCGCGCGAATTTCAGCGAAGCGGATTTCTGGGCGCTGGCGCTTGCGGTGGCCGCTAGCTTCGTTTCGCTGCTGGCGTTCGTTCTTCTGCATGAGATCGTGGCCTGGCCGCGCGCGGCGGCTTTCTTCGCTGCGGCGGTGCTCGCCGCGCCGTTCGCGTGTGCTGCGGCGTCGACGCCGGGCGGCGTGTTCGCATGGTTGCGTGCGAATCCCGCGCACTGGGCGCCGGGGGCGGCGTTCTTCGCGGTCGCCGCTGCGCTCGCCGCGGCCGGCCACTATCCCACGCTGTATTTCGATCATTGGGATCTGCTGGCGCTGTACGAGGCGTCGGCCCGGGGCGCGCTGCGCCTCGGCGATCTCTTCACGCCGCACGGCACGCATTGGCATGCCGGCGCCTATGCCGTCTTGCTGCCGCTCGCGCGGCTGACACACATGGCGCAGTGGGCCGAGATCGCCGCCAATCTCGCCTTCGCGCTGGCCGCCGGCGCCGCGCTCTACGCGCTGCTGGCGCACAGCGCGCGCCAACTGGCTGCGGCCCCGCGCACCGCGCTCGCCTTCGCGATCGGCGCGTTCTTCCTGTTTTCCGCCGATCAGATCGAGAATTGGTTCTGGGGCTGGCAGGCCGCGGTCTTCATCAACATCGCGGGCGCACTGGCCTGCATCGCGCTGCTGGCGCGGCCGCAAGCGAACCCGGGCGCGCTCTGCGCCGCCATGTTGGCCGCGGCGGCGGCGATCTATTCCTTCGCAACCGGCTTGGCGCTGCTGCCCATCGGCTTTGCGGTTTTGCTTCTCGCGCGCCGCCGGTTCGATGCGCATGCCGCGCTGTGGCTCGCCTTCTCCTGCGCGGTTGCCGCGCACTACAAATTCGCCGTGCTCGACGCGCGGCCCGATTACGTCCGGGAGATCACCCCGCACGCGCTCGACGGCGCCGCGCTCTTCGGCCTCGCG
>JBFWWB010000025.1:0-25545 GCA_050246435.1 Hyphomonadaceae bacterium | reverse complement strand
CCTGGATTTCTTATCGTTTGGCGTTCGCGCCCCTTGGCGCGATGGCGGTCACCCTGGCGGCCGCCGCCCCGGCGTGGGCGGACGATAAGTATTCCGCGATCGTCATCGACACGCAGACCAACGAAGTCCTGCACGCCGACCAGGCGGACTCGCTGCGCTATCCTGCGTCACTCACCAAGATGATGACGCTTTATATGTTGTTCGATGCGCTGGAGCGCGGCGACATCTCGCTGAACGATCGGATGGTGGTTTCGCGGCACGCCGCCGTGCAGGCTCCGACGAAGCTCGGCCTGCGGGCCGGCAAATCGATCCGGGTGGAAGACGCCATCAAGGCCGTCGTCACCAAGTCGGCGAACGACGCCGCGGTGGTGATTGCCGAGCGCCTGGGCGGCACGGAATCCCGTTTCGCGGCGCGGATGACGGCGAAGGCCCACGATCTCGGCATGACGAGCACCAATTTCGCCAACGCCAGCGGCCTGCCGGATGCGCGCCAGCGCACGACGGCGCGGGACATGGCTGTCTTGGGTGAGAAGCTCTTCCAGGATCATCCCAAATATTATTCATATTTTCAGACGCCTGGGATGCGGTGGGGCAAGCGCTACGCGCCGAACCATAACCGCCTGCTCGGCCGCGTCGAAGGCGTCGACGGTATCAAGACCGGCTACACCAACGCGTCGGGCTACAATCTCGCCTCCTCCGTCACCCGCAACGGCAAGCGCCTCGTCGCGGTCGTCATGGGCGGCGAAACCGGCGCCTCGCGCGACGCGCAGGTCGCTGCGCTGATCGAGAACGCCTATCAGCTGCTGACCGTTCGCGGCGATATCGGCGCCACGGCGACGCTCACCTCCATGCCGGTCAACCGCGCGGCGATCGATGTGAATTCAGGCGTGGTCCGCAGCGAGCTGAACGCGCGCGACCAGGCGCAATACACCTCCGTCGTCGGGGTCATCGCCGGCGCGGCGGCCGCAGCCGCCTCGGTGATCGCGCCGAACGCCTCGGCCGCGACCCCCGCTCCGGTCGCAGGCGCGCCGATCACGGCGGCGGCGCCCAGCGGGCAGCACAGCGAACTGGACTCTTCGCCCGGCCTGTATTGAGGCCAGCGGCTGCGCCAATCCTGAAGCCCTAGGCGGCGGCGTCCGGCGCGGACTTGCCCCGAAATGGCGCAGGCGCGCAGGCCACGCCCAAGGCCGTGAACGCCGTGCAACGGCCTGCGGCTGTATCGCTGTCGGGCAGCGGCCCCGCCAGCAGCGTGACGCCGCCCGCCCGCTCTGCGGCGACGCGCGGGGCCAGCCCCTTCACGGCCAGCGGATCGGCGGCGGCGAGCTCCCGCCAAATGGCGAGGGCTTGCGCTGCATCGCCGAAGCGGCCGAGGGCCACGGCATAGGTAGGTTTCGCGTCGGGCGCGATGGCCGGGGCCGCCGCGCCGGCTTCCGCTTCGGCCTCCGGCGGCGGCGCAATCTGCGTCGGCGCGGCGAGCGCCGCCACAGGCGCCGGAGCGTCCGACGCCGCGATCAGCGCGTCCGCGAACAGCGGGAAGCGGCCGGCTTCGGCCCGGCGCACCGTATCGTCGAGCACGCCGCGCAACGCTAGCACCTCCGGCGGCAGCGCGAACGCGTCGTAACCGGGATCGCCGAGATCGGCGGCCAGCGCCTTCGCGAGTTTGGCCGGGCCGGCCTTGGCGAGCACGTGGCGCTCGAGCGGGGCGCCGCCCAGCTTCGCCACCGGAGCGCAGCCGGCGGCGATCGCGAGCGTGGCGGACAGGCCGAACAAAGCGCTGGATTTCATAGCCGGGGAGGCTTGCCTGCTGCGGTTAAGCTCTGCTTAAGCGGCGGCCATGCCCGCCGCTCCGCCCATCGTCCGCACCGTCGCCGACCTCCGCCGCACCGTCGCCGCCTGGCGCGACGAAAAGCATTCCATCGGTTTCGTCCCGACGATGGGGGCGCTGCACGAGGGCCATCTCAGCCTCGTGCGCCTGCTCAAGCGGCGCTACGCGCGCGTCGCCGCATCGATCTTCGTGAACCCCAAGCAATTCGCCGCGCATGAAGACCTGGGCGCCTATCCGCGCGACGAGGCCGGCGATCTGGCCAAGCTCGCGGCCGCCGGCTGCGACGTCGTGTTCGCGCCCGATCCGGAGGAAATGTATCCAGAAGGCTTCGCATCGGCGGTGAGCGTGGCCGGCGTCTCCGCGCCGCTTGAGGGTGAGGCGCGCCCGGCCTTCTTCGGCGGCGTGGCGACAGTGGTGACGAAGCTGCTGCTGCAATGCCTGCCCGACGGGGCGGCTTTCGGCGAGAAGGACTACCAGCAGCTTTTGGTGGTGCGCCGGCTGGCGCGCGATCTCGATATTCCGGTGGAGATCATCGCCGGCGAAACCGTGCGGGAGGCGGATGGCTTGGCTATGTCCTCGCGCAACGCCTACCTCTCCGCCGCCGAGCGCGGGATCGCCGCTCAGCTTTCCGCGGTTCTGCGCGATGCGATCGAGCGGCTGCACCGCGGCGAGCCGATCGCGGCGGTGGAGCGGGATTGCACGGCGCGGCTGCAAGCGGCGGGCTTCGGCCCGATCGATTATGTCGCCGTGCGTGACGCGGAGACCTTGGCGCCGTTGGCTCGGCTGGACCGCCCGGCCCGCATCCTCGCGGCGGCCTGGCTGGGGCGCACGCGGCTGATCGATAATTTCGCCGCCGGCGGCGTGGTGCTCTGACCTACCAGGCGCCGATTTCGGCAAGCTGACGGCGCAAATCCTCCGGCAGCTCCGCCCCACCCTTCAGATCCGCCAGATCGCTCGGCGCGTCTTTCGCTTCGAGATAGCGCCAGCCCTGGAACGCGC
Organism: Hyphomonadaceae bacterium; assembly: GCA_050246435.1. Lineage (GTDB taxonomy): Bacteria > Pseudomonadota > Alphaproteobacteria > Caulobacterales > Aquidulcibacteraceae > JAKFWI01. Next base: position 22,721 of record JBFWWB010000025.1, on the reverse strand, counting down.
GGCGGGGCTGCGGCGCCGTGCGCACCAATTCCTTATCCAGATAGAGGCCGCAGCGCTGGCCGTGATCGTCGGTCACGTCGTCGATCGCGAGGATGCGTTGGCGCACTACCACAATCCCGCGCACAACCCAGTAGAGCGAGCCGCCATCCAGCACCTCATCGCGCCGCTTGGGCCAGGCGCGCGTGCCGCACACGGGCATGGGCTTGTTCCGCGCCTTTCGCGCGCGTTTCACCTGTTCCTTCTGCCAGGCGGCGATCTCCTCGACGCTGTCCGCGCCGACGCAGAGCTTGACGATATGGACGGTCATCGCGGCCTGGATAGAGCGACTCTCATGGCGGCGCATCCCCTTCCGCCGCCGCCCAGTCCGCCCTGCGGCCTTGGCTTGTGGATCGCGCGCCATCGGGGCGCCAGCCGGGCGGGCCGACCACGTAGCCCAGGGCGTCGCGCAGGCGGCGCGCGTCGCCCAAGTCCCGCCCGATGGCCGCCCATTCCCGCAGCGCGATGCGCACGGGATTGAAGCTGACCGATCCACCGATCAGCCCGTAGCGCGGCTTCTCCTGCGCGCGCTCACCCGCGAAGGTGCCGAAAATGCGATCCCATAAGATCAGCACGCCGCCATAGTTCGCATCGAGATAGCCTGGGTTCACAGCGTGATGCACGCGGTGGTGCGAGGGCGTGTTCAACACATGCTCGAACAGACCGAGCCGGCCGATCGCCTCGGTGTGCAGCCAGAATTGGTAAGCGAAGGAAATCGCCGAAAAGAAAAACACCATCGGCGGCGGAAATCCGATCCACGCCAGCGGCAGCCAGAACACGAAGGCGAGCCCCAGCGCCGAGGTCCACGGCTGGCGGAACGCGGTGCTCAGATTGAACTGCTCCGACGTGTGGTGCGCGATATGGCTGGCCCACAGCCAGCGGCGCTCATGGCTCAGCCGATGCTGCCAATAGTGGGCGAAATCCTCCGCTGCGAAACACAGCGCCATCGACCACCAGGCCCACGGGATATCGAACAGGCGATACCGATAGACGCCGTAATATGCTGCGGCGACGGCGGCGCCCGTCAGCATGTTCGCGAGAACCGATCCGGCGCCCGTCGCCAGGCTAGCGGCGGCGTTGCGCCAATCGAAGCCCCGCGCCTGCGCCAGCAGCCAAAGCGCTTCCGCCGCGATCAGCAGCGCGAACACCGGCGCCAGCAGCGCCAGCACGTCAGGCAACGCGAAAGGCGGATCGCCGGGCATCGCCGCGCCTCCTCCACGCTTAGCTTAGCGCGCGGACGGATCGTCCTCCAGCGGCGCGAGGCGCACAAGCGGCTGGCGTTCCTTCACTTGCGCGCCTTCGGCGACGAGAAGCTCCGCCACCACGCCGTCTCGCGGCGCCTTGAGCACATGCTCCATCTTCATGGCTTCGAGGCTGACAAGCGCCGCACCGCGCGCGACGCGCGCGCCCGGCGCCACATGCAGCGCGACGATCCTGCCGGGCAGCGGTGCGAGGATGACGTCCGCGCCCGCGTCGCCTTCGGCGGCATGCGCCGGCGGTGAAAACATTGTGACGTCACCCTCGATCGTCACCAGCGTTTCGCCATGCGCCAGCGCGGCGATGCGCGCCTCAATCGCCGCGCCGTCCAGGCGTGCGCGCACGCCGTCGGCGGCGATCGCGCAATCGTGCAGATCGAACGCCTGGCCATCGACGCGCGCACGCCAGTGTCCGGCCTCGCCCCTCTTTTCCAGGCGCGCGTCAAAGCCGCCGCGGTCGCTGAAGAGCGGCCAGGCGAGACGCGCTGGCGCGTTGACGCGGAAACCGTCGAGCACGCCGAACGGCCCCGCCTCGCGCGCCTGCGCACGCCAAAGCGCCAGCATCGCGGCGGCGAGCGCGCCCGTATGCGCCGGGGCGGGCGCAAGCGCCGGCTTTTCCGCGATCAACCCGGTGTGCACCTGGCCGGCGCTGAAATCCGCATCGGCCAGGCAGCGGAGCAGGAAGCCGGCGTTCGTGCGCACGCCGGCGATCGAGAGTTCACGGAGATCCTGCGCCAGCGCTTCGCGCGCAGCGTCGCGATCGGGCCCGCCGCGGATCACCTTGGCGATGAGCGAGTCATATTCCACGGGAACGGCGTCGCCTTCGTCATAGGCCGCATCGGTGCGCGCGGCGGGCGGGCGAAAGCGCGAGAGCCGGCCGGCGCTGGGGCGGAATTCTTCGTCCGGATCGTCGGCGTTGAGGCGCGCCTCGATCGCCCAGCCGTTCAGTGTGATGTCATCTTGGGTGAGCGGCAGCTTCTCGCCGGCGGCAACGCGCAACTGCCATTCCACCAGATCGAGCCCGGTCACCGCTTCGGTGACCGGGTGCTCCACCTGAAGGCGCGTGTTCATTTCCATGAACCAGAAGCCGTCCGGCCGCGGCGGGCTGGCGGCGTCGACGATGAACTCCACCGTGCCGGCGTTCTGATAGCCCACGGCGTGCGCCACGTTCAGCGCGGCTTGCGTCATCGCCGCGCGCATCTGCGCGCTCATGCCTGGCGCGGGCGCCTCCTCGATCACCTTCTGGCGGCGGCGCTGCAGCGAGCAATCGCGTTCGAACAGGTGCACGAGGTTTCCCTGCGCATCGCCGAACACCTGCACCTCGATATGGCGCGGGCGCGCAATGAGCTTCTCCACCAGCACGCGGTCTTCGCCGAAAGCCGCGCTGGCCTCGCGCTTGGCGGCTTCCAGCGCGGCGGCAAAATCGCCTGCGCCCGCCGCCTCGCGGATGCCGCGGCCGCCGCCGCCCGCCACCGCCTTGATCAGCACGGGGTAGCCGATTTCCTCCGCGGCGCTTTTCAGCCGCTTGAGGCTTTGATCTTCGCCGGCATAGCCGGGCGTCACTGGCACGCCCGCAGCTTCCGCGATGCGCTTGGCCTCATCCTTCAAGCCCATCGCCCGGATCGCCGCGGGCGGCGGCCCGATCCAGACAAGGCCCGCCGCCAGCACCGCTTCGGCGAATTCCGGGTTCTCCGAGAGAAAGCCGTAGCCCGGATGGATCGCCTCGGCGCGGCCCTCGCGCGCGGCCGCTAAGATCGCCGCGCCGTCAAGATAGCTTTCACGCGCGGGCGCTGGGCCGATACGGATCGCGGCGTCCGCCTCGCGCACATGGGCGGCCTTCGCATCCGCGTCGGAATAGACCGCGATCGTGCGCAGCCCCATGGCCTTCGCAGTGCGGAAAACGCGCCGGGCGATTTCCCCGCGATTGGCGACGAGCACCGAAGCAAACATGGCGCGCGCTAGACTTGGCCTCTGTCCCACGCCGGGCGGCGTCGTTCGATGAAGGCAGCCGCCCCCTCCTGCCCTTCGCCGGATGCGCGCCGCTCGGCGATGCGCTTGGCGGTTTCGCGCGCGATGCGTTCGTCGATCGGATGGCCCGCGAAGTCCTGCACGAGCTTTTTCGCGTCCGCCACCGCGCCAGGAGCATTTTCCAGCGCCAAGCCGGCCAGCCGCTTCATCGCCGATTGCAGGCCTCCATCGCCCTCGGCCAGCTCGCTTACCAAGCCCAAGGCGCAGGCGCGCGCCGCATCGAACGGCGCGGCGGACGCGAACAGCGCGCGCGCCTGGCGCGCGCCGACCGCCTCGATCACATAGGGCGAGATCGTCGCGGGCGTGAGGCCGAGGCGCACCTCCGAGAAGCGGAACGCAGCCCCCTTCTCCGCCACCGCCCAGTCGCACGCCGCGACCAGTCCGGCTCCACCGCCCATCGCCGCGCCCTGCACCAGCGCCACGGTGAATTGCGGCAAGGCGTGCAGCGCTTTCAGAACGCGCGCCAGCGCCAGTGCGTCGGCTTCGTTGTCATGCGCGGAACGCTCGCCCTGCCGGCGCATCCATTCGACGTCAGCGCCGGCGCAAAAGACGCCGCCGGCCCCACGCAGGAACACGATGCGGATATGGTCCGCGCCCTTAAGCGTTTCCAACGCTTCGCCGAGGCCGGCGATCATCGCCTCGTCGATGGCGTTGCGTTTGGCCGGACGATTGAGCTCCAGCACGGCGACGCCGTCCGGCGAAACATCGAGAAGCACGGGCGCGGGCGCAAGCGACATGGAAATTCCCTTCCCTCGCTTCGTGGTAGCCTCGCCGGACGGCCTTGACCAGGGCGGCGCGGTCAGACCGCGGTGAGCGCGCGTTTGATCGCGTCCAGGCGCTCGGCCTCGGGCGTGCGGTGCAGGTCCAGAGGGGGAAGGCCCGCGAAAAAGAATCCGAAATCCTCCGGCGGCGGCGCCTCTTCGATGAACACCGGAAGGATCGGCTTGCGGTAGCGGTCCGCCAGATAGACCTCGCGCTTGACGTGATCGCTCTGGAAAGAACGCTGCGAGCACATCACCAGCACGCCAGGCGCGGACCGGATGGCGCTGGCGACCTCGCGCGCCCAATCCGCCTCGCTCGTCACATTCGAGGCGTCGACCCAGACGGGTCGTCCCGCACGCTCAACCGCCGCCACCACGGCCCCGACGGCCACCGCGTCGTCATGCGCGTAGGCGACGAACAAGGCGGCGCCGGAAGGCTTGCCGGCCACCGCCGGCTTCTTGCCGCGCCGGCGCTTCCGCGCGTTCGCGCCGCGGCCCGAACGCCCCAGGAACGAGAACACCGCGACGATCGCCACCGCCGCGGCGACGCCGGCCGCGAGCACGATGGGATCGATCAGCGGCTCCTCAAAAGCGCGGTATTGCAGGCGCCGGAAAACGAACACCGCCAGCGCGATCAGCCCGAACAGCGCGATGAGGATGAAAAGCCCGCGCAGGCCGCGCCGATGCGCCGGCGTTTCGCGGGGCGCGGCAGGAGGCTCCGGGGCGGCGACCTGCGCCGCTGATGCATCCGCAGCGGCGGCCGGAGCGGCAGGCGGCGGCTTGGCGGCCAGCGCGGCGGCGACGCCGGCATGCACGGCCTCCCATGTGGGCGCGGCCTCGCCGCCGGGCAGCCGCACGGCAGGCAGATCGCGCACCCCGACGGGCCGCGGCGCATCGTCCGCCGCAACAATCACCAGGCGGCCGTCGGCCCACGCGTCGAGCGCGCGGCGCTCTCCCGCCAGGCGGCTAGGATCGTCCGCCATCGCCTGCGACCAGAACAGGATCAGCGCGTCCTGCCCCTGCAACGGGCGGCCGACCCGTTCGCCCGTCTCCAGCTCGACGAAATGACCGCGCCGCTCCACCGCCCGCGCCAAAGCATTGACGAGCGCGTGATCGGGTTCGCTGTGCAGGATGAAGACTGTCATGGGCCGCTGGCTCTAGCATGCTTCGCCGGTGCGCGCCTGCGGGGAGCGCACGCAATGGCGGCATCATTCACGAAACCGAAAGCCTGGCGCGTCTATACCCGTGCAACGAGAACAGCTGGCGGGACAAATGGCCAAGGCGGTGTTCAGCAAAGGGCAGCGCGTCTTCGTGAAGCCCGTGGGCGTGTGGGCGGTCATCGACCGCATCCTGCCGCAATGGGTTAAAGGCGTCGAAGAACCCTTGCGGATTTATTACGACGTTGGCCTCGGCCGCGAATTCCAAGCGCACGAGCTGCAGGGCGACGCCGAAGCGGCGCCGCGCGAAATCCGCAGCGAGCACATCTTCGCCGAAGATTGGCGGCTCCTGCGCATGCGCAGCCGCTGGGTCAACGAGATCGAAGCGAAGCGCCACCATCATCCCCATCCCGGCACTTATCCCGTCGTCGTCACTGACGAGCAGGACTGGGGCGGCTGGCGGGTTTCCGTTTCGGAATACGACCGCGATCCCGGGCGCATCGAATTCCAGGCGCGCGTGTTCGCCAATGCGCTGAAAATGCTACGCATCACGCGTGAGCTGGCGCGTTTCGGCGCGGAATACCAGGCCGCAGCGCCTGACGAACTCAAGGATCTGGTCAGCCTGGCCGAAGACATCCTGTCGAGCGTGTACGAACCCGAGCCGCCCCAACCCGCCGCAGCCGCCGTCTAGCTGCGGGGGAAAGCCGCGCGCCGATTGATTTTTGCGGGCCGCCGCCGTCATGTGTGGCGCGGCCCTGCAAGGATTTCAGATGCGCGATGAAGACGTCCGGCCGATCCGGCTCGCCGATTATGCGCCACCCGATTTCGCAATCGACGATATCGCGCTCGATTTCAGTCTCGAGCCGGACGCCACGCGTGTGCGCGCGGTTAGCGCGGTGCGCCGGCTCGGCGCGCACGACCGCCCGCTACGCCTCGACGGCGTCGATCTGCAGCTGGAACGCGTCGCCATCGACGGCGCGCCGGCGCCCGAAGGCGCAGTGACGGCGGACGCCGAAGGCCTCACGCTGCGCACGGCGGCCGCGGCGTTCACGCTGGAGATCGAAACGGTCATCCGCCCCGCCGCGAACACTGCGCTCGAAGGGCTTTACGTCTCCGGCGGCCGCTTCTGCACGCAGTGCGAGCCGGAAGGCTTCCGCAAGATCACCTACGCGCAGGACCGCCCGGATTCGCTCTCGCGCTACACCGTGCGGATCGAAGCGGACAAAACGCGCTATCCCCTACTGCTTTCCAACGGCGATCCGATCGAGGCCGGCGATCTGGAAGGCGGGCGCCACTATGCGCTGTGGCGCGATCCCCATCCGAAGCCCGCTTATCTCTTCGCGCTCGTCGCCGGCGCGTTCGATAGCGTGCGCGATCATTTCATCACCCGTTCCGGCCGGCGCGTGGCGCTGGGCGTGCATGTCGATCAGGGCGATGCGCCGCGCGCGCATTACGCGATGGACGCCCTGAAGCGCGCCATGAAATGGGACGAGGACGTGTTCCAGCGCGAATACGACCTCGACGTGTTCAACATCGTCGCCGTGCGGGATTTCAATTTCGGCGCAATGGAGAACAAGGGCCTCAACGTCTTCAATTCGTCCTACGTTCTGGCCGATCCGGAAACCGCGACCGATGGCGATTACGAAGCGATCGAAAGCGTCGTCGCGCACGAATATTTCCATAACTGGACGGGCAATCGCATCACGCTGCGCGATTGGTTCCAGCTGTGCCTCAAGGAAGGGCTGACCGTCTTCCGCGACGAGGAATTCTCCGCCGATCAGCGCTCACGCCCGGTGCAGCGCATCAAGGATGTGAAGCGCCTGCGCGCGCGGCAATTCCCGGAGGACGCCGGTCCCCTCGCCCATCCCGTGCGGCCCGCCACCTATCTGAAGATCGACAATTTCTACACCGCGACCGTGTATGAGAAGGGCGCCGAAGTCATCCGCCTTCTGAAGGCGCTGATCGGCGACGACGCCTTCGCCAAGGGCATGCAGCTCTACTTTCAGCGCTGCGATGGCACGGCCGCGACGATCGAGGATTTCATCGCCTGTTTCGCGGAAGCCTCCGGGCGCGATCTGCGCGGGCTGATGCGCTGGTACGATCAGGCGGGCACCCCGCGCGTCACTGCCCGCGGCAATTACGACGCCGCGGCGCGCACGTATGAACTGAAGCTCAGCCAGACGATCGCACCGACGCCGGGCCAGATGGAAAAATCGCCGGCGCCGATACCGTTGCGGTTGGGCCTCATCTCCGCCGATGGCGCGATCCTCGCGCCGAAGCTCGCCGGGGAAGCGGTCGCGCGCGAAGAACATGTGCTGGTGCTCGACGCGCCGGAGAAAACCTGGCGCTTCGAAGGCGTGGCGCGCGCGCCGATCCCCGCCTTGTTGCGCGGCTTCTCCGCGCCGGTGACGGTGGACGACGGCCTGGATCACGCCCAGCGCCTGGCGCAGATGGCGCACGATCCCGACGCCTACACGCGCTGGGAGGCGGGCCAGGCGCTGGCGCGCGAGGCGATCCTGGCGATCGCGGAAGCCCGCAAAACCGGCGCCGCCGCGCCCGATACGAAAGCCTTCGTGGCGGCGCTCTCGCGCGAGCTTGATCGCGCGCAGGAGGATGAGGCCTTCGCGGCGCTAGCCTTGCGCCTGCCCGATCTCGCGGAACTGATCCAGCTCGCCGCATCGCCCGATCCGGAGGTGTTGTTCGCCGCGCGCGAGGATTTGCGCCGCGCCATCGCCGCAGCGCTCCGCGAAAAGCTGGAGCCGATCGCGGCGCGCGCCAGCGAAACGGAATTCTCCACCGGCGCCAGCGCCGCGGGCCGGCGCGCGCTGAAAAGCGCGGCGCTCGATCTGCTGGCGGCCCGCGGGCCGGAAGCGGGCGAACTCCTGTGGACCGCGTTCGAGCGCGCACGCACCATGACGGAGCAGATGGCCGCGCTCGATGCGCTAGGCGCGTCCGGCGCGCACGCCTTCGAAGACGCCGTCACCGCCTTCCACAAGAAATGGAGCGGTTCGCCGCTGGTAATGGATAAATGGTTCGCCGCACAGGCCGCCGCCCCCCGCTCCGATGCGATCGCGCAGGTGCAGAAGCTTCGCCGCCATCCCGATTTCGACATCCGCAACCCCAACCGGGTGCGTTCCCTCGCGATGAGCTTCGCCGCACGCAATCTGCGCGCCTTCCACGCCGCCGACGGCTCCGGTTACCGCTTCCTGGCCGAATTGGCCGGCGAAGTGGATCCGCTGAACCCCGCACTGGCCGCTCGGCTGCTGGGCGCGTTCGAAAGCTGGCGCCGGTTCGACGCCGGCCGCCAGGCGCACGCGCGCGCCGCGCTGGAGGGCTTGGCCGCCCGGCCCGATCTTTCGAAGAATGCGCGCGACATCCTGCGCCGCACGCTTTCCTGATACTCACAAGCGGGCGCAGCCGGGCGCGCGCTCGACAGAATCTTTACTGATTGATTACGTTTTCGCGGGGCAATTGATTCGTCCCGTCTGCGCGGACGCGCGCACGATACATCGCAAGTTTCGTCCTGGGGCGGACGTGAGCGAGGCGCATTGTCGGAGTTGAGCATTTCGAACGAGGTGAACGCCAGGACGGCGCGCACGCGGCGCGTGCTCGTCACCGTGTTCGCGTGCGTGCTGCTCGCCGCGTTCGCCCTCGTCGGCGTCTGGCGCACCGTGCGCGATGGCGAAGGCGCGATCATGGCCGAAGCCGAAGTTCAGGCCAGGCTGGCCAGCGAAGCCGCCGAACAAGCTGACGCCGCGATCGCCCAAGCCTGGGGCGCGATCGGCGGCGCCGGTGAATGGGCGCGCGCCTGCGGGGCGGCGCCCGTAGCGCTGGCGCAGGCGGCGGCGAAGCAGCGCGGCGTGGCCGGCGCAATGGTGCTGTCAGCGGATGGCGCGCCGCTGGCGCACAGCGGCGCGGCGCCCGCCGCGATCGCGCAAGCGGCGTTCGCCGCGATGAAGGACGGGGCCGGCTGGTCCGGCGTGGCGAAAGCCGAGAACGGCGCCCGCGGCGTCGCCTTGGCGCGGGCCGTCAACGGCTGGACGATCGTCGCCGTGTTCGATGCCAGCGCATTGCTGCCGCGCGCTTCCGCCAGCGGCGTCACCCTGCTCACCGCGCCGGACGGCGCGGTGCTCGCCGCGCATCCGGAAGCCGCCGCCGCACCCGGCGTCACGCTCGCCGAAGCGCTGCACCTCAACCCCAAAGGCCAGATCGCGCGCCGCGCCGCTTTTGTCGATGATGCGGTCAACGGCGAACGGCGCGCGGTAGGCAGCGCGGCGCTGGCCGTGGGCGACGTGCGCGTCTATGCGGCGGGACCGGCGCAACGCGTGTGGACCGCCATACGGCCGGTAGCGCTGTGGGCGCTCGGCGCGTTCGCCGCGCCGTTCTGCGTCTCTGCACTGCTGCTGAGTTTGTGGCTGCGCCAAAGTGCGCGCGCCGAAACGGTCGAAGCGCAACTCGTCAAAACGCAGAGCCAGTTCCGCGTCGCCGTCGACGGCGCCGGCGCCGGCGTCTTCGAGTGGCGGATTGAAGCCGACCACATGACGCTGTCGGATCGGGTGGCGCATCTTCTCGTCGCGCCCGCTGCCGAGATGCGCCTGGACGGCTTCCTCGCGCTCATTGTCAACGAGGATCGCGAAGCGGCGGAGCAAGCGTTCGCCCGCGCCCGCGAAACCGGTGTGCTGGAAACCACATTCCGCGTGCGCCATGGCGGCTCCTATCTTTGGGTCGAGGCGCGCGGCATCGCGATCGAGGATCCGAGCGAACCTGGCAGCCGGCGTCTCGTCGGCACCGGCGCGGACGTGACGGCCGCGCGCGAGACCGAGCAGCGCGCGCTGGCGCTGGAGCGCCGCCTGCGCGAAGCGATCGATTCCTATTCCGGCCCCTTCGCCTTGTGGGATGCGCGCAAGCGCCTGGTGATGTGGAACCGCTTCTACGCGCGCGCCTTCAACCTGCCCGCCACTTTGCTGCGCGCCGGCGCCAGTTATGAAGCGGTGACGGCGGTGATGCAGAAGGAAATGACCTCCCTGCGGCCCGATCCCAACGATCCCCACATACAGGAGGTCGAACTCAAGACGGGCGTGTGGCTGCAGATGGTGGAGCGGCGCACCGTCGAAGGCGGGCTCGTCACCGTCGGCGCCGACATCACGGCGCTGAAGCGCCAGGAAGAAGCGCTCGCGCGCAGCCAGCGCAATCTGCGCTCGATGGTTTCGCAACTCGAAATGTCGGAGGGGCGCAACCGCGAGCTGGCGAAGAAGTACGAGGAGGAAAAGCGCCGCGCCGAGGAGGCGAGCCGCGCGAAGAGCGCTTTCCTGGCGAATATGAGCCACGAGCTGCGCACGCCGCTGAACGCGATCAACGGCTTCTCCGAGCTGATGGCGTCGGAATTGTTCGGCCCGATCGGCGATCCGCGTTATCTGGAATATACGAAGGATATCCTGGCGTCCGGCCAGCTTCTACTCGATCTCATCAACGATATCCTCGATATGGCGAAGATCGAGGCGGGCAAGATCAAGCTCACCCCGCAGCCGCTCGATCCGCTGGAGGCGGTCGATCAGGCTGTGCGCCTGATGCGCCGCCGCGCGGAGGAAAAAGGCCTCCACCTGATCGTGGACGGCGCCGCCGCGCCCGAGATCGAAGCCGACCACCGCGCAGTGAAGCAGATGCTGCTGAACCTCATCTCCAACGCCGTGAAATTCACCGATACGGGCGGCGTGATGGTGCGCGTGCGCCCGGCCGACAACGGCGTAACGATTTCGGTGATCGACACCGGCTGTGGCATCTCCAAGGAGCATCTGCCCCTTCTGGGTCGGCCGTTCGAGCAGGTGGATATGGAATTGTCGCGCAAGAACGGCGGCACCGGGCTTGGCCTCTCGCTCACCAAGTCGCTGGCGGCGATGCACGGCGGGCGGATGGAATTGGACTCCGAGATCGGCCGCGGCACGATCGTGACCTTATTCCTGCCCGCGCGCGCCACCATGGCAGAAGCCACACCGTTCGCCGGCGCGGCCTAAGCCTCCCCGCCGGCGCCAACCAAGCGCAAAAAGCGCTCACGTACGTCGCGCTGCGTCGCCGTCAACAATCCTTCCAGATCGGTGAAGTCGTGTGCGCCCGCGATGTCGGCCAGCAAGGCCCGCAGCCGCCCGGAGGCCAGCTCCGGTTGGAACGGTTCATCCACGCAGATGCGCAGCACCTGCGTAAGATTGGAGAACAGCAGCCACGCTTCGAGGAAGGCGGCGCGATCATCCTCGCCGATGTCGCCCAGCGTACGGAATGCCTCGCCGGTGTTCGCGCGCGCCGCGTCGCGCCCAGCGGCGCACTCAGCCAGCATCAGCGCTTGCACGGTGAATTCGATATCGACCAGGCCGCCCGGCGCCAGCTTCAAATCCCATTTGCCCTTGCCGGGGCGTTCTCGATCCATCCGCGCGCGCATCGCCGCTGCGTCCGCTGTCAGCTTTCGGGGATCGCGCGGCAAGCCCAGCGCCTCGCGTGCGGCCTGCATCGTCGCTGCGGCCAGCGCGCCATCGCCGCAGACCACGCGTGCGCGCGTCAGCGCCTGCAGCTCCCAGGTCCACGCCTCTTCGCGGTAATAGCGCGCGAAGGAGGATAACCGCACCGCCACCGGCCCTTTGCTGCCGGATGGGCGCAATTGCATATCCACCTCATAGAGCACGCCCTCTTCCGTCGGCGCAGAAAGGGCGCTGATGAGGCGCTGCGTGAGGCGCGCATAATATTCGCCGGCGGTGAGTTCGCCCGTGCGCGCGCCATCCGGCGCGTCATAGACGAGCATCATGTCGAGATCGGACCCTTCTGCGAGCTCGGCCCCGCCGAACTTGCCGAGCGCGACGATGACGAACGCGCCGGGCGCCGGCCCGTAGCGGCGCACAGTCTCCTGCTCCGCCGCCGCCGCAAGGCTCTCCACGCACGCCTGCGCCAACGCCGCGTGCGCGACGCCGGCCTCCGCCGCCGTCGCCCGACGCGCCAACACCTGCATGCCGATGCGGAACGCCTCCTCGGCGCGAAACCGGCGCACGAGGTTGAGCGCCTCCTCGAACGAAGCGCCTGCGAGCCGCGCCGCCAGATCGCGCGTCAACGCGCCGGGCGCGTCGGACGAAAGCGGGCGGTTGAAATGCGCATCGACGATGGAATCGAGCAATGCGGGACGGCGCGCCAGCTCCCGCGCCAGGCGCGGAGCGATGCCAAACGCGACGGCCGCCGTCTCCAGAAGGCCGGGTTGCGCCTGCAGCAGCGAGAACACCTGCACTCCGGCCGGCAATGCGCGCAGAAACTCGTCAAACCGGTCGAACGCGATCTCCGGCTCGCCGCTTTGCGCGATCGCGCGCAATAGCCGCGGCATGAGCGCAGTGAGCAGTTCACGCGCCCGCGCGGTGCGCGTGGCCGGCATGCGCCCATGGTGCCAGCCCCGCACCGTCGCAGAAACGTGCTGCGGGTTCGGGAAGCCGAGCTTGCCCAGGGTGACGAGTGTCTCGGGATCGTCCTCGACGCCGGTGAAAATGAGGCTGCCCATCGGATCGGCCAGGGTGCCGGCGTCGCGGAAAAGCTGCGCGTCTATCGCCGCCGTACGCTGACGATGGCTGCGCAGCGCCGCATCGAACGCCTCGACGGCGTCGAACCCGCACAGCGCGGCCAGCCGCGCGCGCATGGCGGGATTCGCCGGCACGCGGTGAGTCTGTTCGTCGTGCAGCATCTGGATGCGATGCTCCACGTGACGCAGGAAAACATAGGCCGCAGCCAGATCCTCCCGCGCCGCCGCATCGACGACGCCGGCCGCCTCCAGCGCGGCGAGCGCGCCCAGCGTGTCGCGCGCGCGCAGCGTCTTGTTGCGCCCGCCCAGGATGAGCTGTTGGGTTTGCACGAACAGCTCGATGTCGCGGATGCCGCCGCGCCCGAGTTTCACGTCCGGCGCCGCTTCATCGAGATCGCCGCCTTTGTGCGTGCTGAGGATTTGCCGCTTGATGGATTGGATATCGGCGATCGCTGCGTAATCGAGATGGCGACGCCAAATGAACGAGCCGAGGCTCGCAAGAAATTCCTCACCTGCCGCCACGTCGCCCGCGCACGCGCGTGCCTTGATGAGGGCCGCCCGCTCCCAATTCTGGCCGACGCTTTGATAATACACCTCCGCCGCCGTGACGGAGACGGCGACGGGCGTGGACGCCGGATCGGGCCGCAGGCGGAAATCCGCGCGGAAGACGTAGCCCTCCTCCGTCTGCTCGGAGAGCGCGCGCGTCAGCAGCGGCGGCACGCGCTGCGCGGCGACCTTCGCCTCCTTTCCCGGCGCGACGGGCAGCGTTGCGGCGTCGAAAAACAACGTGACGTCGATATCGCTGGAATAATTGAGCTCGCGCGCGCCTTGCTTGCCCATCGCGATCATCAAAAAGCCTGGCAGCGGGCCATTCGCCCCTTCAGCGGACGGTAGTGTGAATTCACCTCGCGCCGCCAACGCGGCAGCGGAGAGCGCGAGCGCGGCTTGGCAGGCCGCATCGGCGAAATCGGTCAGCGCGCCGGTGACCTGATCGAGCGTCCACCGCCCAGAGAGATCGCCCACGGCGCAGGCGAGATGCAGCGCGGCCTTGGCGCGCCGCAGGCGTATCGCGCCCTCCTCGAACGACAGCGTTCCCGCCGCGCGCGCATCCGCGGCCGCCGCGGCGACCACGGCCTCCGGCCCTTCCGCAACGATCCGCGCGGCGATCTCCGGCCGGCGCGCGATCAGGTGTGCGAGATAGGGCGCGCACGCGGCCGCCGCATAAAGCGCACCGCCCCACGCGCCGGCGGGCGCGTCGCCGCCCAGCGCGGCGGCGGCCTCCTCTGGCGCATAGGCGCGGGCGGGCGGAAAGCGCTCCATCGCGCCGGCCTAACCGCGCGCGGCGAGCATCGGCAAGGTGAAAGTCACCTTAAGGCCCGGCCCGGTCTCGCCGCCCAGACCGTCGGCGAGCGCAAGATCGGCCTTGTGCACCGCCGCCACCGCCGCCACGAGGCTGAGCCCCAAGCCCGCACCCGGCGTGCTGCGCGCCGCCTCCAACCGCACGAAGCGGTCCACCACACGCTCGCGGTCGTCCGGCGGCACGCCCGGCCCGCTATCGGCCACCTCCACGGCGATGCGCCCGTCTTCACGCCGCTTGCCCGAAACGATCACCCGCCCCGGCGCCGGCGTATATTTCACGGCGTTCTCGATGAGATTGGAGAGCGCCTGGGTGAGCAGGCTCGCTTCGCCGGGGGCCTGCAGCCCCTCCTCCACTTGAGCCGTAAGCGCGACGCCGGAATCCTCCGCGGCGGGTTCGTAGAATTCGCAGAGATCGCGCAGGATCGCAGTGACATCGACACGTTCGAAGCGCCAACCCGCGGCCGATTGAACGCGCGCCAGGCGCAGGATGGCGTTGAACGTCGCAAGCAGCGAGTCGGCCTCTTCAAGGGCGCGGCGCAACGCCTCGCGGTCAGATTCGGTTTCCGGGTTCGCCTCGAGGGTCGATTCCAGGCGCTGCTTCAGCCGCGTCAGCGGTGTGCGCAGATCGTGGGCGATCGCGTCACCGGCGGTGCGCGCCGCGCGCATGAGACGCTCGATGCGTTCGAGCATCGCATTGAATTCCGTGGCCAGCGCATCGAATTCGTCGTCCGCCCCGATGACCGGCGCGCGCCGCGTCAAATCGCCGGCCATGACGTCGCGCGCGGTGCGCGCCAGCGCCTCTACGCGCCGCGCGGCCTGCCGGCTCGCGAAATAGCCGCTGACCAGCGACATCACCAGGCCGATCGCGGCGCCGATCCACACCGCGTTCGTCACCCGCCGCACGATGGCCGAGGTGCCCGACATGTCGCGCGCGACGATCAGGATCGAGCCGTCCGACAACCGCCCGATGCGCCCGCGTGCGCGGTTGCGCACGATGACATTGTCCTGCCCGATCGTTTCGTACTCGAACGGCAGCCGCGGGCCCGCCTCCGGCGGCTTCGGCAGGTCCTGAAAATCGCCGCTGATCACGCGGCCGGTGCTGTCGGCCAGCACGTAGAGGCTGGGGCCGGTGGCGGCCGCGCGCTCGATGACTTCCTGGTTGAGCGCGCGGAACCCGCCTTTGGCGTGCACCTGCTGCAGCGTTTCGAATTCCTGATCGGCCGCGGCGTCGGCGTCGCGCTGCAGCTGGCCGACCGTGAAATAATAAAAAAACCCCAGCAGCGCGAACGCGAACAGAATGAAGATCAGCGCCTGGAAGAACGCCAGCCGGAACGTAACCGTGCGCAGAAACACCGGCCACGCCAAACGCACGCCCTGCGCATGCAGGATGCGGTCGAACCGAAGGTCCTTAAACCGCCCAGGCGCGGCGGGCTTCATGCCTCAAGACGATAACCCGAGCCGCGGACCGTGTGCAGCATCGGCGTTGCGAACTCTTTGTCGATCTTGCCGCGCAGCCGCGAGATGTGCACGTCGATGACGTTTGTCTGGGGATCGAAATGATAATCCCAGACCTTTTCCAGCAGCATCGTGCGCGTCACCACCTCGCCGGCGTGGCGCATCAGATATTCCAGCAGGCGAAACTCGCGCGGCTGCAGATCGATCTTCTTGCCCGCGCGGAGCACCGTGCGCGCCAGCAGGTCCATTTCGATCTCGCCGACCGTGAGCCGCGTGACTGGGCCCGTTCTGTCCCGCCCGTGCCAAAGCGCGCGCACGCGCGCCAGCAATTCCCGTGTGGAGAACGGCTTGGCGAGATAATCGTTGGAGCCCGCGTTGAGGCCTTCGACGCGGTGTTCCTCTTCACCCAGCGCGGAAAGAATCAGCACCGGCGTGGAAACGCCGGCGGCGCGGAGATTCTCCACCACCGCCACGCCATTGCGCTGCGGCAGCATGCGGTCGAGGACGATCACGTCATAGACGCCGTCCCGCGCCAGGGTTTCCCCGGTGACGCCGTCGCCTGCGGTATCCACTGCATGCCCGTCCTCGGCCAGCGCGCGCTTCAGATGCGCTGCGACCTCGGCCTCATCCTCGACGACCAGAACGCGCATCGCCCTCAGCTCGCTTTCAGCCCGGCGGCGACATAACGCCGGCCGCCGCGGCCTTCGATCAGCAGACGAACGGGGCGCTTGGCTCTGGCCGCTTCGTTCACCGCGCCAGTGAGATCGGCCGGCGTGCGCAAGGCTTGCGCACCCGCCGAAATGATCACGTCGCCCGGTTGCACGCCCTTCTTCGCGAGATCGGATTCGTCATCCACGCTGACGATGAACAGCCCGCCCTCCGTCGGCCCCATGTCGAGCCGCTGGCGCTCATCCGGGCTGATCGGGCGCACCTGCACGCCCAACGCGCTCTGCTTGGACAGGCTGGGCCCCTGCGGCGAAGCGCGGCCGGAGTTACGCGGATCGATGGATGCGAGATCCTGCTCGCCGGGGCGTTCGGCCAGTTTCACCGAAACGTTCTGGCGGCGGCCGTCGCGCAGGATTTCGAGCTGCGCGGGCCGGCCGACCGGCAACGAGCCGACGCGCCGCGTGAGATCGCGCGAATCGTCGATCGCGGCGCCTTCGATCTTGAGGATCACGTCGCCCTCGCGCACGCCGCCGCGGGCGGCGGGGCCGTCAGCCATCACCGCGGCGACCATGGCGCCATGCGAATCCGGCAGGCCGAGACTTTTCGCCAGATCGTCGTCCAGCGGCTGCACCGTCACGCCGAGCCAGCCGCGTGTGACCTTGCCGGACGCGAGCAGCTTGTCGACGATCGCCGCGGCGCTTTCCGATGGAATCGCGAAACCGATCCCGACACTGCCGCCCGTCGGTGAATAGATGGCGGAGTTCACGCCGATGACGCGGCCTTGCAAATCGAATGTCGGGCCGCCGGAATTGCCGCGATTGATCGGCGCGTCGATCTGGATGAAATCGGTATAGGCCGAGCGCGCGCCCGGGTCCCGCCGCCCCTTCGCGGAGACGATGCCCGCCGTCGCAGTGCCGTCCAGCCCGAACGGATTGCCGACCGCCACGACCCAATCGCCGACGCGCAGATCGGCCTCGCGATCGAACTTCACGAACGCGAACTTGCGATCCGGCGCTTTCACGCGCAGCACGGCGATATCGGTCAACGGATCAGAGCCGACGACGGCGACATCGTATTCCTTGCCTTCGCTGGTCTTGATCTTGATCTCGCTCGCGTCCTCGATGACGTGATGGTTCGTCACGATCACGCCGCCATCTGAAATGAAGAATCCGGAGCCGAGCGCCATCGCTTCGCGCGGGCGGCGCTGTTGGGGAAAGCGGCGCAGGAATTCCTCGAACCCCGGGGGCAGGTTCTGCATATCCTGATCGTCAAGCGCCGCGACTGCGTCGACCTTCTGCTTCACCGCGATCGAAACGACCGCCGGGCTCACGCGCTGGATCAGATCGGCGAAGCTCATTGGCGCGCCGCCGGGCGGCGCCACCACGATCTCGCGCGCGGCCGCATGCGGCAGCACGGAAGGCACCGCCGCGAAGCCGGCGCAAACCGCCGCCGCCGCCGCGGCGCCGATCAGCATGCTTTTAAAATTTCTGGCCTGCGGAACCTTAGCCTGCGACTTCTGGGGCTGCGCGTCCGTCATCGGTATCCTCGGAGGTAGGCTGCACGCCATGCGCGCGCCGGTCGGCGAAATTAGGGCATCGCCCGGTTTAATTGCAGTTACACCTTTTTAAGTCTCGCGACCGCGCCTGGCGCGAAGCAAGTAAAAGGCGGCTCTATGCCTCCCGCTGGAGCGGGTTAGATTTCATCGTGGAGGCGTTCGTCTTCAAGGGCAGGCGCTTTTTCGGCGGATGAGGCGCGCCGCCGCAGCCGCCAGGCGAGTGCGCCGCCAGCGGCCAGCAGCGCCAGCGGGCCGAGCCAAAGCAAGGCGTTTTCGCCCGAAAGGCGCGGACGCAGCAGTACGAAATCGCCGTAGCGCGCTGCGAAATAGGCGCGGATCTGATCGTCGCTGTCGCCGGCGGCGATCCGTTCACGGACATAGCCGCGCATATCGGCCGCGATATCGGCGGTGGATTGCGAGATCGGCTCGTTTTCGCACTGCACGCAGCGAATTTCCGCATCGAGCGCGCGGGCGCGCGCCTCGAGCGCGGGATCGGCCAGCGGCGCCGTCGCCTGGAACGCGAAGATCACCAGCGCCGCGATCATGGCGCGGCCACGGCGGCGCCGGCTTCTACGCGCCTGCGCTTGCGCGCCAAGCCCCAAAGGGCGGCCACGCCGCCCGTCGCCATCAGCGCCGCGCCGGCGTAGATGAACGCCACCAGCGGGTTGAGGTAGAGCCGTACCGTCCAACCCGCACCGCCGCGCGCGGCCTCGCCCAGCGCGACATAGAGGTCGCCGCCAAGGCTCGGCAGGATGCCCACCTCCGTCGTCGGCGCGGGCGCTGTGGGGTAATAGCGGCGTTCCGCCACGAGCGTGCGGCCGTCCACGTCGAAGCGCGCGGAATCGGCGTAATAGTTCGGGCCTTCGCGGTCGGCGACTTCAACGAGGCGCAGCCGGCGGCCCGCAAACTCGACGCTCTCTCCCGGCGTAAGCAACGCGCTGGTTTCCTGCTTGAAGGCGGTTTCCGCCACGGCGCCGATGATGAAGACGCCCAAGCCCAGATGCGCGAGGCTCATCGCCCACACCGCCAACGGCAGGCGAAGCGCGCGCGCCTGCCGCGCGCGCTTCCAGAGATAGGCGCCGGCGCCTGCGATGAGCCACGCACCGAGCGCCAGGCCGATCGCCGTCCATGCGCCGGCATGCGCCAACAGCACACCGCCCAAAGCCGCACCCACGGCGGCGGCGGCGGCGAATGCCAGGCTCCGCAACGCCGCGCGCGCATCTCCCCGCCGCCAGGCGAGCAGCGGCGCGATTGGAACTGCGGCGAGCACGACGGCCATCAGCGGCGCGAAGGTGAGATTGAAATAAGGCGGTCCCACCGAAACGAGCCGGCCGCCAAGCGCCTGCGCCAGCAGCGGATAGATCGTGCCCAGCAACACCGTGCCGCACGCGATCGAAAGTCCGAGATTGTTGAGGACCAGCAGCCCTTCGCGCGAGAGCGCGGTGAAGCCTGCAGGTCGCGCCAGACCCGGCGCGCGCCACGCATAGAGCCCAAACCCCGCGGCGAGTGCTGCGCTCAACAACGCCAAGACGGCGATTCCGCGCCGCGAATCGACGGCGAACGCGTGCACCGACGTGAGCACGCCGGAGCGCACGAGAAATGTGCCCAAAAGCGCAAAGCCGAAACCCAGGATGGCGAGCAGAATAGTCCAGCTCGCCAGCGATCCGCGCCGCGCGGTGACGATCGCGGAGTGCAGCAGCGCCGCCGCTGCGAGCCACGGCATAAAGCTGGCGTTCTCGACTGGATCCCAGAACCACCAGCCACCCCAGCCCAATTCGTAATACGCCCAGTAGGAGCCGAGCGCGATGCCGACGGTGAGGAACGTCCACGCGGTCAGCGTCCAGGGGCGCACGGCGCGCGCCCACGCCGCATCCGCCTTGCCCTCGATCAACGCGGCGATGGCCAGCGAATACGGCACAGAAAGCCCGACATAGCCGAGATAAAGCATCGGCGGGTGCGCGGCGAGCGCGGGATCCTGCAGCAGCGGATTGAGGCCCACGCCCTGCAGCGGCGCAGGATCCAGGCGCGCGAACGGGCTCGACAGGAAAATCGTGTAGGCGAGCGCGCCGCCTGTCACCGCGCCCTGCGCGCCCAGGGCCCGCGCCCACAAGGTTTCGCCGAGTTCGCCCCGCCGGCTCGCGAGCACGCCGCCGAACATCGCCGACACCGCGCACCACAGCAGCATGGAGCCCTCATGGTTCCCCCATGCGCCGGCGATCTTGTAGAGCAGCGGTTTATCCGTATGCGAATTATTCGCGACGACGGCGAGCGAGAAGTCCGAGCGCACGAACGCGAAAACCAGCAACGCGAAGGCCGCCAAAGTCAGCACGACGGCGGCTTGCGCCGCGGCCGCCGCGGCCGCCGTCAGCCCTGCGCTGCGCCGCGCCCCGGCGACGAAACCGGCCGCTGTTTGCAGCAGCGCCGTCGTCAGTGCCAGACAACACAGGAAAAGGCCGAGCTCCGCCGTCATTGCGGGCGCCACTCGCCGCGTTCCTTCAGCGCCTCCACTACCTCCCGCGGCACATATTTCTCGTCGTGTTTGGCGAGCACGCGGTCGGCGTGGAACACATCGCCCGGCCGCCACACGCCTTCAGCGACGACGCCTTGGCCTTCCTTGAAGAGGTCGGGCGGCTGGCCCTCATAGCGCACGCGCAGCGTGGCGCGGTTATCCGTCACCGTGAAAAGCAGCGCGCCGCCAGCTTCGCGCACGACGCTGCGGGGCTCCACCAGACCGCCAATGCGCACATGCTCCCCCGCGCGCGCTTTCTGGGCGAGTTCGGAGGGCGCGTAGAAGAACACCACGGAATCCTTGAGACCCATGAGCGTCAGCCCCGCGGCGAGCGCCAGCAGCGCGCCGGCGGCAGCGATGATCGTTATTCTGCGCCCGCGGCGGGTCATGCCGGTTTCTAGCGCGCGCGCCGCGGCGCGTCAGCGCTCAGGCTGCGGCGTTTGCGCCCGCGGGGCGTTCACCATCGCTTGCGCCATCGCGCGGCGGGGATCGTCCGGCGGCAGGCGCTGGAGCACCTCGGCCCAGAGCGTCCGCGCTCTCGCATCGCCCGCCTGGGTAGCGGCCAGCGCCTGGTAAAGCCACGGCGCGGGATCGGCGGGATCGATCGCCGCGGCGCGGCGGAACAGGTCGAGCGCGGCAGGGCCGACAGCGCCCTCGTCCAGCCGCACCATCACCCGCCCCATGCCGGTGAGCGCCGGCGCGGAGTTCGGATCGCGGCGCAGCGCAGCGGCGAAGGCGCGCGCGGCCTCGGCGTCGCGTCCCTGGCCGCTCAGGATTTCCCCGGCGTAGAGATGCGGGCGCGCATCCCCCGGCGCCGCCCGTGCGCGGGCGGCCAGCACGGCGAGCAATTCTTCCGGCGGCATGGCGGCGGGATCGCGCCGCTGCAGCTCAGCCAGGCGCGGCGCGTAGGGATCGTCGGCCAGTTCCGGCCGGCCGATCGAAAGATACAGCGCCAGCGCGGCAAGCAGCGCGGCGGCGGCGGCGGCGAACGCGGCGCGGCTTGGCCGGGCCGCTTCCCGTTTCGCGTAGGCGCGCGCGATCCACCAGGCGACGGCGGCGGCGGCGAGTGCGGCGGGCGCAAACAGAAGCAACGAAGCGAACATCGGCGCGCGGCCTCTCGCACATTTCGCCCGCGCGGACTACTCCGCCGAGGGCAAGGTCAGCGTCGCCTTCAGCCCGCCGAGCGCGGAATCGCCCAGCGCCAACTGACCGCCATAGGCGCGCGAAAGATCGGCGATGATGGAGAGCCCCAGGCCGGCGCCGGTCTCCCTCTCGTCCAGCCGCACGCCGCGCTGCAGCGCGACGTCGCGCTGTTCGGCGCTCAAGCCGGCGCCGTCGTCTTCCACGGCGATGCTGAACGTTTCGCCCGTCCGCGCCGGCGCCGCCAGCTGCACGCGCACCGCGCCGCGGCCGTATTTGCAGGCGTTGTCCATCAGGTTGCCTGCCATCTCTTCAAGATCCTGGCGCTCGCCGCGGAATACGGCGTCGCGTTCAGCCTCCACCGCGATATCGATATCCTTGCGCGCGCCGTAGAGGCGCACCAGCGTGCGTGCGATATCCTCCAGCACCGGCTTCACCGGCGTGCGCGCGCCCAGCGCCTCAGCGCGCGCCGCGGCCTGCGCGCGCTGCAAATAATGCTCGACATTGCGCGCCATGCCCTCCGTTTGCCGGCGCACGAGATCGGCCAGCGGGCCTTCGCTGGCGCGCGCCTCGTTCAGCAACACGGAGATCGGCGTCTTCAGCGCGTGCGCCAGATTGCCGACATGCGTGCGCGCGCGCTCCACCACGTCGCGGTTGTGATCGAGCAGCGCGTTGAGTTCCGTGGTGAGCGGCGCGATTTCATCCGGATAGGCGCCTTCGAGCTTGGCGCGGCGGCCGCGGCGCACATCGGCGATATCGGCGCGCACGCGGTTCAGCGGCGCCAGCGCGATGCGCACCTGCAGGAACACTGCGGCGAGCAACCCGGCGCCCAGTACGCCGAGCGCCACGAACAAGGTGGTGGTGAAACGGCGCGCATCGGCCAACACGGGGCGGACGTCGGCCGCCGCCATCAGGGCGAGCGGCTGGGCGACGCCATCGAGGCGCACGCGCTGCGCGGCGATGCGCATGCGCTGATCGTTCGGGCCTTGCGCATCGAGGAAGATCGTGCCGCCAGGATCGGCCGCGAGGCGCGCAATCATCGGCTCCGTCAGCGGCAATTCCTCATCCCACAGCGACGCCGAGCGCAGCTGCGGGCCGGGATCGACGCCGCCATCGGCCGTGATGAGCGCCACCTGCCAATAGCGACCGGAGAAAGTCTGCCCGAAGCGCGGATCGTTCGGAGATTGGCTCAGCGCCACGCCATCCGCCGCAGGCGTGACCGTAGCGGCCAGGGTGCGCAGCACGACTTGCAAATC